>JBBDMO010000060.1:0-1683 GCA_040878255.1 Ilumatobacteraceae bacterium | reverse complement strand
TCGACCTCGGCGTTCTGCGGCGGGTGTCGACCACGCCCGACGGCGTCACGCCCGTTGCCGCAGCCAGCTCGCATCCCGCACTGTCTGGCACGGGCCGCGTGGTCGTGTTCGACACGCTGGTGGCACCCGCCATCACCGGTGTCGAGAGCACGGGGCGCCAGGTGACCGCCGTCGTGCGGGCTCCGGCGCTCAGCGCGCCAACGCTCGACATGGGCACGGTCGCGTTGAACCTGCCGGGCGACGAGTGGTTCCTGGCCGTCAAGAACCTCGGCCCGTCGAGCTTCGTGCCCACCACCGCCACGGCGACGGCGGGTTTCACCGTCACGGGCGGCACCTGCCAGCTCGGCCTGGTCGTGCCACCGGGCCAGACGTGCACGGTCGAGGTGGTCCTCATGCCCACCGTGCTCGGCCCGATCACCGGCCAGCTCACGGTGTCCGAGAGCATCCCCGACGGCGTCAGCCTGACGACGTCGCTCGCCGGTGCCGGTGGCGAGCCCACGCTGTTCCCGCAACGGTCGGGCATCGATTTCGAGATGACGCCACTGGGTGCCACCACCGACCCGATCTCGGCCGACATCGTGAACGTCGGCCTCGTCGGCACCACCGTTGCCTCGGTCACCCTCGCCGGAACACACCCCGGCGACTTCGCCGTCACCGACGAGAGCTGCGCCGGCCGGACGCTCGGCCCGAACGGCAGTTGCTCGGTCAGCGTCGTCTTCCGTCCCACCGATGCGGGGTACCGCACTGCGCTCGTCATCGTCACCACCACTGCAGGTCAGTACACGGCGGTGGTGGTCGACGGCAGCGCCACGCGCTCGGCGGTGCTCGGTGCGGCCACGACGAAGATCCGGGCGGGTGCTGACATCGGCCTCGGTGGTCGCGGGTTCCGCCCGGGTGCCACCGTGTCGGTGTCGTGGGCCGATGGTCGCGGCGCCACCGTGTCGGTGGTGGCCAATGACCAGGGAACGTTCCTGGTCGTGTTGCCCACCACGGCGAACGAACGTGCGGGTGACCGGGTCGTCGTCGCGCAGTCCGCCGATCAGGTGGCCACGGTCGACGTGAAGGTGTTGCGGCGCAGGGTCGACGACGGCCTGTAGGCCGTGGCCCGCTAGACCGGAACCAGCCGGCCGACCACCAGCGCCGTGGCCGAGCAGCCCGTGCCACCCTCTTGGCCCACTGCACCGCAGTCGACCTGGAACGACACCGATTCGCCGGCCTCGATCGCCAGCGGGGTGACCAACCGGTTCGACACGTCGGTGCCGTCGAGGTGCACGGCAAGATCCCATTCGAGCTCGCGATCGCCGATGCGCAGTCGGGCCATGCCCGCATCACCGAACGGGTTCTGCACGAGGTAGTCCGAGAGCAGGAGCGTGCTTCCCGCGGGAACGACGTAGTCCTGCACCGACGTCTGGCCGGCCGGGCTGCCGCTCGTGAGTACCGTGGCGAACGGGGTTCCCTCGGTCTCGGTGGCCGACGCGGTGCCGCCGGTGCCGCCGGTGACGTCGGTGGTCGGCGTGGCGATGGTGGTGGCGGTGGCGATCGGCTGATCGGCCACGGCATCAGCAGCGGCGTCGTCGATGGCGGGCCGGACGACGGCCACCCAGGCAAGGGCGATGGCGCCACCCACCAGGAGCGCGGCACCGATGCGACCGAGCAGCCGCTCGGGCACCATGGGAGCCTGAA
>JBBDMO010000059.1:0-5928 GCA_040878255.1 Ilumatobacteraceae bacterium | reverse complement strand
TACTGCGGCAACTGCATCGCCGTGTGCCCCACCGGCGCGCTGATGTTCGTCAGCGAACACGACATGCGCGCCGAAGGTACCTGGGACGAAGCCGCCCAGACCCAGACCGACACGATCTGCCCCTACTGCGGCGTGGGCTGCCAGCTCACGCTGCACGTGCAGGACAACTCGATCGTCAAGGTCTCGAGCCCCAGCGACCACTCGGTCACCCACGGCAACCTGTGCATCAAGGGTCGCTTCGGCTTCCAGCACGTCCAGAACCGCTGACACCACGGTCAGCGGGCTGAGCGCTCCTGCTCGTAGTCGGCGATGGCGGTGAGCTGTGCACCGAGGGTCGCGTCGACCCAGCGGCTGCCGGCGCCGATGATCCGGTCGTAGCTCTGCTGGACGGGTGCGAGCTGGCCGGTGAAGTGCGGCATCACCTGCTCGGCGAAGAGCTCGTAGCTGCGGAGCGTCGCCGGGAAGTCGGCGAGGTCGGCACCGAGGAACAGGTAGGCGCCGAAGCCACCGGTCTTGTCGAGCAGACGCTCGATCTGGGCGATCGCCATCTCGGGTGTGCCGATGACCATGCGGCCGCTCTCGTTCGCCTGGTCGATGATCTCGTCGTAGTCGGTGGGCGGGGGAGGGCCCGACGGGTCGCCCATCGGGATGATGTGGCTGAGGTACTCGAACACCCACGGCAAGCCGTACTTGCAGTTCTCCTTCGCCTGCTCGACCGTCTCGGCGATGTGCATCGGGCCCATCAGGCGCCACTGTTCGCGCGGCGCAGTGTGGCCGTGGAGCGCCGCCTCCTCTTGCCACACGCCGTAGTTGTAGTCGAGCACCTGAAACGCAGCGGGCTCGGTGGCGGCGATGGAGATCAAGCCGGTGCCGTAGCGGCCGGCGAGCTTCGAGCCGGCGGGAGACATCGACGACGCGACGGCGACGTCGAAGTTGCTGTACGGCCGCACCTGCAGCACCGCCTCGTCGCAGGTGAACCAGTCGGTCTTCTCGGTCACGGTCTCGCCGGCGAACAGCCGCATCATGACATCGAAGGCCTGCTCCATGCGCGGCCGCTGCTGCATCGGATCGATGCCCAGCATGGCGGCATCGCTGGTGAGCTGGCCGGGGCCGGCGCCGAACATCATCCGACCACGAGTGAGGTGGTCGAGCATGACGATGCGGTCGGCCAGGATGAACGGGTGGTGGTAGGGGAGCGAGTTCACCCCGGTGCCGAGCTTGATGTGCTTGGTGCGCTCGGCAGCCGCAGCGATGAACACCTCGGGGCTCGCGATCAGCTCGCTGCCAGCAGAGTGGTGCTCACCGATCCACGCCTCGGCGTAGCCCAGGCGGTCGAGATGCTGCACGAGTTCGAGGTCGCGCTGCAGCGCCAGGGTGGGGTTGACACCTGTCTTGTGCATCGGCGCCAGGAAGATACCGAAGCGGAGCGGAGCGGCATGTGGCTGGAAGTGCGGCATCCACACATCATTCCACTGGAACGTCCGTCCGGTTTTCACCGGAGGTCACGCGCTGTCAGTCGACGGTGCCGTACGCACCCTGGGCGCCGGATGTGCCGGCAGCTTCGGCGATGCAGGCATGCAGGTCGGCGACGAAGGTGTCGATGAGGTGCTCGTGGACCGCATTCACCGTGCAGTGGATCGACGGCGGCGGACCCTGCCGGTCGACGTACCAGCCGCGGCGCCACAGGGCGTCGGCGACGGCGAACACGTCGAGGCCCGATCCCTCGGCAGCACCGAACGACAACAGCGTGGCGTCGGGCTGGGCCCAGAGCTGCAACTCCGGCGTCGCCTCGACCGCAGCGGCGAGTTGCTCGCATGCCGAACGCGCCGCGGCCGTGACCCGCAGGTAGCCCTCGTCGCCCAAATGGTGCATGACAGCCCATGCCGCAGCCATCGAGCCGCCACCCTTGGTGCCGAGGATGCCGGACGAGCCGTACATCCCACCGAGCCAGTTGTCGGTGACGTAGGTCTGGTACGACCGCAGCCGCTTGGTGCGGTGGACGATGACACCGGCGCCCTTGGCGGTGTATCCGTACTTGTGCAGGTCGACCGAGATGCTGGTGACGCCAGGGACCGTGAAGTTCCACGGCGCGACCTCGAGTCCGAGCCGGGCCAGGTACGTGAGCGTGACGCCACCCATGCAGGCGTCGACGTGACAGTTGATGTCTCGTTCGGCGGCCAGGGCAGCGATCGCCGGGATCGGGTCGATCACCCCTTGCGGATACTGCGGGGCCGACCCCACGATCAACACGGTGTTCTCGTCGATCGCGGCGGCCATCGCATCGACGTCGGCTCGCCAGTCGGGTCCCACCGGAACCCGGCGGCTCTCGACACCGAAGTACGCGCACCCCTTCTCGAACGCGGCGTGGGCGCTCGCCGGGAGGACGGCGTTGGGGGTGGTGATGCCCCGCTCGGCGCGGCCCCGTTCGCGGGCTGCCTTCACGGCCAGCAGCAAGCTCTCGGTGCCCCCGCTGGTCATGAAACCGGCACCCTCGGGACCGGCTTCGAGCCACGCCGCCACGGTCTCGACCACCTCGGCCTGGATGCGGCGAAGGCTCGGGAACGCATCGGTGTTCAGAGCGTTCTCGGTGCTGAACCTGCGGTACGCCTCCTCGGCGACCGCCAGCACCTCGGGTCCCGCGTAGTAGGCGAGCGTGAACGCCCGCCCGTCGCGCCATTTGACGTCGGCCGTTCTCATCGCCTCGAGTTGCTCGAAGATCTCGTCGCGATCCAGACCGTCGTGGGGGAGTGCCATCGGCGAAACGTATCTGATGGGCTGGCCGGAACGGGCCTACGCTCGCCCGGTGCGATCCCGCGAACCCTTCCTGCTCGACCCCGACGTCGTCTTATTGAACCACGGCTCGTTCGGGGCGACACCCGCACCGGTGTTCGACGAGTACCAGCGCCTCCAGCTCGAGATGGAACGCCAGCCGGTGCGGTGGTTGCAGCGCGAGGCCGATGACCGTTTGGCGGTCGCCCGAGCAGCGCTGGCGTCGTACGTCGGCTGCGACGCCGACGAGCTCGTGTACTTCCCGAACCCCACCCAGGCGATCAACATGGTGGTTCGCAGCCTGCACCTCGCACGTGGCGACGAGGTGCTGACCACCGATCACGAGTACGGCGCGATGGACCGCACGTGGCGCGTCGTGTGCGCCGAGGCGAACGCCCGCTACGTCCAGGCGCACATCCCGGTGCCGCTGCCCCCCGCCGACGAGGTCGTCGAACGCATCTGGGCCGGCGTGACCTCACGCACCAAGGTGCTCTTCATCAGCCACATCACGAGCGCTACGGCAGTGCGGTTCCCCGTCGAGGAGCTCGTGCGGCGGGCGAACGAGGCCGGCATCATCACGATCGTCGACGGCGCGCACGTGCCCGGCCACATCCCGCTCGACGTGCGGGCCGTGGGGGCCGATTTCTACACGGGCGCCAACCACAAGTGGCTGTGTGCACCGAAGGGCTCGACCTTCCTCTATGCGCGGCGCGACGTGCAGCCGATGCTCAAGCCGCTGGTGGTCAGCTGGGGCTGGGAGTCGCTGAACCCGAGCGGTTCGACGTTCATCGATCACCACGAGTGGCAGGGCACCCGCGACCTGGCGCCCTTCCTCGCCACACCGGCAGCGATCGAGTGGACCCAGGCACAAGGATGGGCAGCCCAGCAGCAGCGCAGCCACGACATGGTCGCCGCAGCGATCGCGAGAGTCGCCGCACTCACGGGCCTGCCATCGATGTACCCCGACGACGGGTTCGCGTGGTTCGGCCAGATGGCCGTGGCGCTGCTGCCCGATGTCGACGTGGTTGCGCTGAAGGCAGCCCTGTACGACGAGTTCTGCGTCGAGCTGCCAGTGCACCGGTTCGCCGACCAACCGATGCTGCGGATCTCCATTGCCGCATACAACGACGAGTCCGACATCGACGCGCTCATCGGCGCCCTGACGGCGCTGTTGCCTCAGCTGGCTGGCTAGCGTCGCCGCCCATGGGGATGCCCACCGACGCTGGAGTAGTCGACCTGATGCTCGGCATCCCCGAGCCGGGCATGCGCGACCAGTGGTACGCGTTCCTGAAGCCGAACCTGCGCGACGCAGCCAGCCGCGACATGGCCATGCCGGCGCAGTACCTGTTCACCGACATCCCCGATGACCCGACTGCCGCCGACATGGTGGCGTGGACGCTCGACCAGATGGACGGCCACGGGATCGACAAGGCCCTGATCGGTGTCGACCTCGCCGGCGGCATCCAGAACGATGCAGTGGCGAAGCACCCCGATCGGTTCTTCGGGTGCCTCCACGTCGACCCGAACGGTGGCATGGACGTGGTGCGCGCCATTCGACGAGCCCACGCCGAGCTCGGTATCAGAGGCGTGTCACTGTTCCCGTCGGGCTGCAACCCTCCCGTGCCGATCGACGACAAGAAGATGTACCCCGTGTACGCGACGTGCGTCGAACTCGGCCTGCCGGTGCTGTGCTGCGTGGGCGTGCCCGGCCCGAGGCTGCCCATGGCCGCCCAGCACGTCGAGCGCATCGACGAGGTCTGTTACGACTTCTCCGAGCTGGTGTTCGTGATGCGCCATGGCGGCGAGCCGTGGGTCGATCTGGCCGTGAAGCTGATGCTCAAGTGGCCGAACCTGTACTACTCGACCTCGGCGTTCGCCCCGAAGCACTACCCGAAGGCGATCATCGACTTCGCCAACACGCGGGGGAGCGACAAGGTGATGTACGCCGGATACTTCCCGATGGGGCTCAGCCTCGACCGGATCTTCGCCGAGCTGCCTGCCGTGCCGCTGCGCGACGAGGTGTGGCCCAAGTTCCTGCGATCGAACGCGATGCGAGTGTTCGGCCTGTGAGCGCCACCACCGACGAGCGGTGGCCGTGGCCGATCCCGTACGGATGGTTCGCGCTCGCCTGGGCCGACGAGCTGGATCCGCTCGGCGTGCTCGCTCGCCGGGCATTCGGCACCGAGCTGGTGCTGTGGCGCGATGCCGACGGCCAGGCGCGCGTGCACGACGCCTACTGCCCGCACCTCGGCGCACACATCGGTCATGGTGGTCGGGTCGAGGGCAACGACCTGGTGTGCCCGTTCCACGCGTGGCAGTTCGACGCCGACGGCCGCAACACCCGCATCCCCTACAGCGAGCGGACCAACGGCAAGGCTCGCCTGCGCACCTACCCCGTGGTCGAGCGCAACGGGCTCGTGATGGCCTGGTACCACCCGCACCAGGAGGCGCCATCGTGGGACGTCCCTCACGTCGCCGAGATGTCAGCCGACGGCATCGGTGCCGAGTTCTCCGACCCGTTCACCCGGCGCTTCGAGATTGCCACGCCATGGCAGGAGATGGCCGAGAACGGCGTCGACTCCGCGCACTTCCGGTACGTGCACGGCACGGCCGAGGTGCCGGTGCTCGACAGCTACGAGACCGACGGCCCCCGGTCACGGATGCGATCGACGCAGTACTTCGTCACGCCCCGCGGCACCACCGAGGGACGCATCGACAGCGACTCGTACGGGCCCGGGTTCTCCGTCGTGCGGTTCACCGGCATCGTCGAGACCGTGCTGCTCGGGTGCGCCACACCGGTCGAGCGCGACCGGTGCGAGATGCGGTTCACGTTCGCCGTACGCCGCTTCGCCGACGATGCCGTCACCTCGTCGGTCGGCCAAGCCTTCGTCGACGAGGTGTCGCGGCAACTGCTCGAGGACAAGCCGATCTGGGAGCACAAGCGGTTCGTCGAGCGCCCCGCCCTCGCCGACACCGACGGCCCGTTCCTCCAGTTCCGCCAGTGGGCGTCGCAGTTCTATGTGTGACCACCTGGCATAGATCGACGCGATGCCGCGTGTGACATCCTGTGTCGATGCAGGAGATCAGATGAGGAACGCACCGCTGAACCCCGTCGGAACGCTCTTCGGTGTGCCATCGGCACATGACGCGACCGGCAGC
>JBBDMO010000058.1:0-5986 GCA_040878255.1 Ilumatobacteraceae bacterium | reverse complement strand
GCCGCCCAGCACACCCGAGTCAGTGCTGTCGCACCCACCCCGGCCGCGCAAGAAGAAGCGTCGCTGACGCGTCGCACCCTGGCGGTACCCTGTGCGAATGTCGGCCGACAGCTCCTGGATCCCTGATCTCGTCCGTGACATTGCCGACTACCCGTCGCCCGGTGTCACCTTTCGCGACATCACGCCGTTGCTCGGCAACGGCCCTGCCTTCGGTCGGGCCATCGACGCGCTGGTCAGCCGGTTTGCCGGTATCGAGGTCGACCGGGTGCTCGGCATGGAGGCCCGCGGATTCATCGTCGCTGCCCCGGTCGCCAAAGAGATCGGTGCCGGCTTCGTTCCGGTGCGCAAGGCGGGGAAGCTGCCCTGGGCCGTCGTGCGCGAGGAGTACTCGCTCGAATACGGCAGCGACAAGCTCGAGATGCATCGTGATGCCATCCACCCGGGTGAGCGCGTGCTGGTCATCGACGACGTGCTCGCCACGGGCGGCACTGCAGCAGCGACGTGTCGCCTGGTCGAAGAACTGGGCGGTGTCGTGATGGGCCTCGGCTTCCTGATCGAGCTCGGCGGTCTTGGCGGCCGTGAGCGCCTCGGTGAGCGAGTGGTCGAGAGCCTCCACCGGTACTGACGCATGGCCACCGTCGACCGAGTCCTTCCCTGGCGGCGGCATCAGAACGCGCCGGCCGAAGAGCTCACGCCGCTGCTCACCGCCTATCGCAAGCGCCGGCCGAAGGCCTCGGTCACGCTCATCAACCGGGCCTACGAGACGGCGTGCGAGGCGCACCGCCACCAACTGCGCTCCAGTGGCGAGAGCTACATCAATCACCCGCTGGCCGTCGCTCGCATCGTGGCCGACATCGGCCTCGACGAGATCAGCCTCGCTGCAGCGCTGCTGCACGACGCCGTCGAGGACACCGAGATCAGCCTCGCCGATGTCGAGCGCGGTTTCGGTGCCGAGGTCGCGGCCATCGTCGACGGCGTCACCAAGCTCGAGCGCCTGCAGTTCGATTCGAAAGAGGCCCAGCAGGCGGCCACCATGCGCAAGATGCTGGTGGCCATGGCCAAGGACCTCCGGGTCCTGATCATCAAGCTCGCCGACCGGCTGCACAACATGCGCACCATCGCTGCGATGCCCAGCGAGAAACAGCGGCGCATCGCCCAGGAGACGCTCGACATCTACGCGCCACTGGCGCATCGCCTCGGCATCCAAGAGCTCCGCCAGCAGCTCGAGGACCTGTCGTTCGCATCGCTGTACCCCAAGCGGTACGCCGAGCTCGATCATCTGGTCGGCACCCGCACGCCCGAGCGCGATGTGTACCTTGCCAAGGCGATCGCAGAGGTCCGCGGCCGACTGGCCGAGGTGGGTATCGAGGCCGAGGTCACCGGTCGCGGCAAGCACCTCTGGAGCATCTACGAAAAGATGGTCCAGAAGGGCAAGGAGTTCGACGAGATCTTCGACCTCGTCGCCGTGCGCGTCATCGTCGACTCGGTGAAGGACTGCTACGCAGCACTCGGCTCGATCCACGGCCGGTACAAGCCGGTGGTGGGTCGCTTCAAGGACTACATCGCAATGCCGAAGTTCAACCTTTACCAGAGCTTGCACACCACGGTCATCGGCCCGGGCGGCAAGGTCATCGAGGTCCAGATCCGCAGCCGCGAGATGCACCAGCGGGCCGAGTGGGGTGTCGCTGCGCACTGGGCCTACAAGGACGACGCGTCGTCGGGTGACATCGACTGGCTGAACCGGATCATCGACTGGCAGGCCGACGTCCTCGACCCGGCCGCCTTCATGGAGAACCTGAAGACCGACCTCGAGCAGGACGAGGTCTTCGTCTTCACGCCGAAGGGGCGGGTCATCACCCTCCCGATCGGTGCCACCTGCGTCGACTTCGCCTACGCCGTCCACACCGAGGTCGGCCACGCGTGCATCGGCGCCAAGATCAACGGCCGGCTGGTCTCGCTCGACAACAAGCTGCGCAGCGGTGACACCTGCGAGATCTTCACCTCGAAGCTCGAGTCGGCAGCGCCGTCTCGAGACTGGCTGCAGTTCGCGGAGTCGCCCCGTGCCCGCAACAAGATCCGCCAGTGGTTCTCTCGCGAGCGTCGCGTCGACATGATCGAAGCCGGTCGAGAGGACCTCACCAAAGAACTGCGCCGCGAGGGTGTCCCGCTGTCGCGGGCCTGGAAGAGCGAGGCGATGACCGAGGAGATCGAGGCAGCCGGGTACGGCGATCTCGAGGGCCTGCTCTCGGCCATCGGCGAGAACCACGTCTCGGCCCACGGGTTCGCCCAGAAGGTTGCCCGTGCGTACCAGTCGAGCGACGACGATCAGATGTCGTCGAGCGTGCTCAACCTGCGCAGCCATCGGCGGCCGAAGAAGAGCCCCGGCGTGCACGTCGAAGGCCTCGACGATGTGCTCATCCGGCTGTCGAAGTGCTGCACCCCCGTGCCCGGTGACGAGATCATCGGTTTCGTCACGCGCGGCCGTGGCGTCAGTGTGCACCGGGCCGACTGCGCGAACGCCGAGAGCCTGATGAGCGAGCAGGCCACTCGCCTGATCGAGGTCGAGTGGGACGGTGACCAGCGCGGCACGCTGTTCCGTGCGGGCGTCGAAGTCATCGCGTTCGATCGGTCGAAGCTGCTCCGCGATGTGGCGAACTCGCTCAGCGAGCAGCACGTCAACATCGTTGCCTGCTCCACCCACACCGGCAGCGACCGGGTGGCCAAGATGCGGTTCGAGTTCGAGATGGCCGACCCGTCCCACCTCGAATCGGTACTGCGCACCATCAAGACGATCGACGGCGTGTACGACGCCTACCGGCTGGTACCCGGCAAGGGCGACTGACCGCCTGCAGGTTCGATGAGCTGGCCCACGTGGCAACAGGCGGTAGCACTGGCGACCGTGTCGGTCGTGCTGGTCGTCGCGCTCGGTCGGGCCGCACCCACACGGGCCCGGCTCGCCACCCGGTCGGTGGCCGTCGAGGTGGGCATCCTGGCGGGGCTCTACGCCATCTGGCGGATCGCTCGGAAGCTGCCGTTCGCCACCACCGAAGGAGCCGTCGAGCGAGCGCGGTGGATCGATCGGTTCGAACGCGCCATCCACATGCCGTCCGAGCTGTCGTTGCAGGAGGCCGTGCTCGACCACGGGTGGATCGGTCGTGCCCTCAACACCTACTACGCAGTCATGCACGTACCGGCCCTGCTGGCGTTCCTCGTCTGGCTCTACGTCCGCCAACGCGATGCTTTCCCGCACTGGAGAAACGGACTGGCGATCCTGACGGGCGCCTGTCTCGTCATCCGCTTCCTGCGTGTGGCCCCGCCCCGCCTGGTGCCCGATCTCGGCTACATCGACCTCGCCAGCATCTTCGGCTTCTCGGTCTACGGACCGGTGGGAACCGGCGTGTCCGACCAGCTCGCAGCGATGCCATCGATCCACGTGGGGTGGGCCGCCGTGGTGTCGTTCGGCATCGTGGCCACGAGCACCAGCCGGTGGCGATGGGTGTTCGCCCTGCACATCATCGTCACCTCGATCGCTGTGTCGGCCACTGGCAACCACTGGTGGCTCGACGGCATCGTCGCGATCGTGCTGCTGTGGGTGGGGTTGTGGGCAGACGCGGCCGTGCGCCGGGCATTGGCCCGACGCCACACCGTTGACACCGAGGCAGCACCGGTGATGGCACCGGCCGGCTGAACGCGGTTGCGTCAGCGCAGCCACCATTGGCATCCTGGTCCGGTGCAGATGACGACGGCGGTGCGACACCGGTGGGTCGCCCCGATCGATCACCGCGCATATCGCGAGGGCATCCGAGCGATGGGTCCGTTTGCAGCCGCGATCGCCGTGTGGGGCTTCGTCACCGGTGTGGCCATGGTGAACACCGGCATGCCGATCCCTGTCGGCCTCTTGATGACCCTCACGGTCTTCGCCGGGTCGGCGCAACTCGCCGTGTTGCCGCTGCTGGCCGTCGGCGCGCCGTTGCCCGTGGTGTGGGCGACGGCGCTCATCGTCAACCTTCGCTTCGTCATCTTCGCTGCGAGCAGCCGTTCGGCGTTCGTGAACCTGCCGCTGCGCCAGCGGGTGCTCGCCGGCTACCTGAACGGTGATCTGGGCTTCGCCCTCTTCTCGCTGCGTTTCGCTGACGATCCCGAGCGCGGCACGCCGGTGCAGTGGGGTTACTTCTACGGCGGTGCCGTCGTGAACTGGGTGGTGTGGCAGGTGGCGTCGATCGCCGGTCTCGTGCTGGGTGGTCTGGCACCCACCGACTGGGGCCTCGAGCTGGCGGCGTACCTGGCGCTGCTCGCTGTGCTGGTGCCAATGGCGACGAAGCTGCCCGCAGTGACCGGTGTCGTCGTGGCCGTGGTGCTGTCACTCGTCACGGTGGGGATGCCGCTGCGGCTGGGGTTGCTGGTGTCGGTCGGTGCTGGCGTGAGCGTGGCCATGGCGGCCGAGCGGTGGCAGGCGGCGCGGGGGAGTGACGGCTGATGGACCCGCTCCACGACTGGGCGTACATGGTGGCAGCGATCATGGGGCTCACCCTCGGCACCGTGGCGACGCGGTCGAGCTTCTTCGTGCTGCCTGCCCGCATCCGACTGCCCGAGCGGGTCGAGCGTGCCCTGCGGTACGCGCCAGCGTGCGCGCTGGCCGCGATCATCGCCCCCGGTGTGCTGTCGAGCGACCAGCAGGTCACCATTGGATGGGGCAACCACCAGATGTGGGCACTCGTTGCCGCTGCCCTGGTGTTCGCCAAGACACGCAACATGCTGGCGATGATGGTGGTCGGGATGGGCGTGTTCACGGCCCTGCGCCTGCTGGCCTGAGCGATTCCACCGGGCGTCCGGGGGCGCGCCGGTAGCATGGGCGACCGTGCCCGAGTTCCAGACCAGCCCCGGGATGCGCGACATCCTGCCTCCCGAGTCGGCCCGTTGGCGCCGGTTCGTGCAGGTGTTCGCCGATGTCGCCGAGCAGGCGGGCTACGGCCAGGTCATCTCGCCGCTGCTCGAGGACCTCGGTGTGTTCCAACGCCTCGGTGACGCCACCGATGTCGTCACCAAGGAGATGTACGACTTCGTCGACAAGGGCGGCCGCCACATCGCGCTGCGCCCCGAACTGACGGCGTCGGTCTGTCGGGCATTCGTGCAGCACCGGCCGCAGACCCCCTGGAAGGTCTGGTACGCCGGCTCGCAGTTCCGGTACGAGAAGCCCCAGCGCGGCCGCTACCGCCAGTTCGACCAGGTGGGCATCGAGGTGCTCGGCGCCGACGACCCGAACCTCGATGTCGAGATCATCGCCCTCGGCTGGGAGTTCTACCGAGCGCTCGGCCTGCGGCAGGTGCGCCTGTTGCTGAACTCGCTCGGCGAGCCCGACGACCGGGTCCGCTACGTTGCGGCATTGCAGGCGCACTTCGAGGCGAACCTCGACCGGCTCTCACCGCAGAGCCACGAGACGCTGCGGAAGAATCCGCTGCGCGTGCTCGACTCGAAACGCCCGCAGGATGCCGAGATCATCGCCGCGGCGCCCCGTATCGCCGACTTCCACAGCGATGCGGCCGCCGCTCACTTCGAATCCGTCCAGACCGGCCTGCGTGCGCTCGACATCCCGTTCACCATCGACTCCAAGCTCGTCCGCGGGCTCGACTACTACCGCCACACCACGTTCGAGTACCAGGGGCTCACCCTCGACTCGGCGCAGAACGCACTCGGCGGTGGCGGCCGCTACGACGGCCTCGTCGAATCGCTCGGTGGGCCTCCGACGGCGGGTGTCGGCTTCGCGCTCGGCCTCGACCGCACCCTGCTGGCGTGTGACGACGAGGGTGTGTTCGCTCCGCCCGCCACCGAGGTCACCGTGTTCATCGTCGACACCACGGGCGGCCTCGAAGCCGTGCGCATCGGTGCCGAACTGCGCGCATCGGGCATCTCGTCGGACCGTGCGTTCGAAAACCGCAGCATGAAGAGCCAGATGAAGGGCGCCGACCGCTCCGGGGCCACCTTCGCC
>JBBDMO010000057.1:0-6077 GCA_040878255.1 Ilumatobacteraceae bacterium | reverse complement strand
CACGTTCATACCGACGACTGTACGCGCCGACGTCGCGCGATTCGGGCCCGTTGGTCGTACGTGATCTTGTGACCGGCAAGACTGACGAGGTGAGTGCTGTCTCCTTCATCGGGCTGGGCGTGATGGGTACCCCCATGGCCCGCCACCTCGCCGCCGCCGGTCATCAGGTGACCGTCTACAACCGCACGCCGGAGAAGGCGCTCGCCTGGGTGGCGCTCTACGGCAATCGTGCGGCGCCGACGCCGCGCGAGGCGGCTGAGGGTGCCGAGTTCGTCTTCCTGTGCGTTGGCAACGACGACGACGTCCGCGAGGTGATGTACGGCCCCGATGGAGCGCTGGCGGGGGCATCGGCCGGATCGGTCCTCGTCGACCACACGACCGCGTCGGCAGAGGTCGCCAAAGAGCTCGCCGAGGCGTGCGCCGAGTTCGGCGTCGGTTTCGTCGACGCACCGGTGTCCGGCGGACAGGCGGGGGCCGAGAACGGCCAGCTGACGATCATGTGTGGCGCCGATGACGAGGCGTTCTACGAGCTCGCCCGCCCGGTGATGATGTCGTACGGCAAGGCCTGCTCGCTGATGGGGCCGGCCGGTTCGGGCCAGATCACCAAGATGGTCAACCAGATCTGCATCGCCGGCATCGTGCAGGGCCTCAGCGAGGGTGTCAACTTCGCGATGAAGGCCGGCCTCGACCCTGATGCCGTCATCGAGGTCATCCGCCACGGTGCTGCCCAGAGCTGGCAGATGGAGAACCGCGGTCACACGATGGCCAAGGGCGAGTTCGACTTCGGCTTCGCGGTCGAGTGGATGCGCAAGGACCTCGGCATCGTGCTCGACGAGGCGAACCGCAACGGCGCACGGCTGCCGGTCACCGCACTGATCGACCAGTTCTACGCCCAGGTGATCGCCCGCGGCGGCCGCCGCTGGGATACGAGCAGCTTGATCGACCTCCTCGCCAACGACTGAGTGCTCAGCGCTGGGTCAGCGCAAGGCGAGGGGGAGGTGGTCGACGCCGCGGATGGTGAGGCGGTCGCGCCACGTGGGAGTGCCGTTCAGGTGGACCTCGGGAAAGCGGCGGATCAGGGTGCCGATCGCCACCTGGGCCTCGAGCTTCGCGAGTGACGCCCCCAGGCAGTAGTGGACGCCGGCGGCGAACGCCAGGTGACGGCTCGCGTTCGGGCGGTCGAGTCGCAGGGTGTGTGGGTCGTCGAAGACCTCGGGGTCGTGGTTGGCGGCGCCGAGCGCGGTCAGCACCATGGTGCCTGGCTGTACCTCGCGATCGCGGAAGTGCACGACCTCGGTGGGCACTCGTACGGTCTGCTGGACCGGGCCGTCGAAGCGCAGCAATTCGTCGACCGCATTCGTGTCGAGCGAGCGGTCTGTCGACCAGCGGCGCAGCTCGTCGGGGTGGTTCAGCAGTGCCAGCGTGCCGTTGCCGATGAGGTTCACCGTGGTCTCGTGGCCCGCCACGTAGAGCAGCGTGACGAACGAGATCAGTTCGACCGGGCTCAGCCGGTCACCGTCGGCCTCGACCATCAGTAGCGCCGACAGCAGGTCGTCGCCGAGGTGGTCGCGGCGGTGTGCGACGACCTCACGGAGGTACTCGCCCATCTGCTGCGCCGCTGCCTCGGAGGCATCGAGGGTCGCCTCGTCGGCGGTGGGCTCGAGCGAGGCGGTGAGGCACTGCGACCACTCGCGCACCTCGTCGGAGCGATCGGTCGGGAGGTCGAGCAGGTCGCTGATCACCTGGAACGGCACCGTGAACGCAAGCTCGTCGACGAGCTCGATCGTGCCGCGCTCGGCGGCAACGTCGAGAACGTCGTCGACCAATTGCTGCACCCGCGGGCGCAGCCGTTCGATCGACGACGGTGTGAACGCGAGCGACACCAGACGGCGCAGCCGCGTGTGATCGGGAGGGTCGAGGTTCAGGATCGTCTTGGCCGCACGGCCCTCATCTCGGCGCCGCTGGAGGCGCTCGCGGCGGCGCAGGCGGATCGGATCGGTGGGCGGCGGGGTGTGCGCTTCGACGTCACGGGCGAACTCGGCGCCGCGCAGGGTGCGGGCGATGTCGTCGTAGCGGGTGAGCACGGTGAAGCCGAGGGGTGCGACGTGCACCGGGTCGGTCTCGCGCAGCCGGTCGTAGAACGGGTACGGGTTCGCTCGGAACGCCGGGTCGAACGGGTTGAACAGCAGCTCGCTCATTCGCCGGCCGCAGGAATGAGTCCGAAGTCGGCCTGCTCGATCATGCGGATCGTGTCGCCCCACACCATCCACTGCGATCCGTTGACGCGCGCTGCCATCGCCTGCATCGCCGTCTCGGCCACCTGCGACGGCGCGATGACGGGCAGGCCCATCTCCTTGATGAACGCCTGCGCATCGGCGGGCACGAGCGGGGTGTCGA
Source organism: Ilumatobacteraceae bacterium (assembly GCA_040878255.1). Classification (GTDB taxonomy): domain Bacteria; phylum Actinomycetota; class Acidimicrobiia; order Acidimicrobiales; family Ilumatobacteraceae; genus VFMC01. The sequence continues at coordinate 3,680 of JBBDMO010000057.1, read as the reverse complement.
CGAAGCCGGGGCAGATGGCGCTGACGCACACGCCGTAGGCATCGACCGACGCGCCGAGTGACTTCACGAGCCCGACGACGGCGTGCTTGGTAGCGGTGTACGCGATGTCGCCCGGCATCCCGCTGAGGCCGGCCATCGACGCCGTGACCACGATGTGGCCGCCCCCGTTGGCCACCATGGTCGGCAGAACGGCCCGAGCGCCGAAGAAGACGCCGTCGAGGTTGACCCCGACGATGGCCCGGTACGCGTCGTCGGTGACATCGGTGAGCGGGATGGCGCCATCGGACGCCGGCAACCGGCCGGGCGTGGTGATGCCAGCGTTCAGATGGACGACGTCGAGCGGCGGCAGCGAGTCGATCAGCGCAGCCCATGCGCCGGAGTCGGTGACATCGAGCTCGATCTCATCCGACGACGATGGGCGGATGTCGGTGACGTAGACGGTGGCGCCCTCGGCGCGGTACCGCTCTGCGCATGCCTTGCCGATACCACTCGATCCACCGGTGACAAGGACGTGTTTGCCGTCGAGCGCTGCAGTCATGGCCCGACCCTAGGGGATCAGCTCGCGGCCACCGCAGCGAGGGCGTCGATCATGCGCCCGATCTGGTCGTCGGTGATGACGAGCGGTGGGCAGAAGGTGAGTGTGTCGGCATTGATGGCGCGGGTGATCACTCCACGCTGGAGCATGGCGTCGCGCATTGCGATCGAGCTCTGGTGCGGGTGCAGACCCGCCGCCCACATCGCACCCTCGCCACGGGTGTGGTCGATGAGGCCGTCGGCCGCCAGCGACCGGAGCCCGCCGGCGAGCTGCGCCCCGACGTGGAGCGCCCGCTCGACCAGGCCCTCGCGGCGGATGATCGCGAGGTTGGTGAGTCCGGCAACGCACGCCGTGGCATGTCCCGAGTAGGTGAAGCCGTGGCGCAGGAAGAAGTCGGGGTCAGCCTCGAGCGCAGCACGTGGGGTGGGGCCCACGAACACGCCGCCGAGGGGCTGGTAGCCCGACGACACGGCCTTGGCGAAGGTGACCATGTCGGGTCGCACGCCGAAGTGATGTGCTCCGAACCAGGTGCCGAGGCGGCCGAAGCCGGTGATGACCTCGTCGAAGATGAGGTAGGCACCGTGCTGGTCGCACAGCTTGCGCAACGCGGCGAGATAGCCCTCGGTTGGAGGGTAGATGCCCCCGGCGCCCTGTACCGGCTCGACGAGCACCGCGGCGATGGTGTCGCCGTTGGCCGCCATGAGCGACGCCAGCGCCTCGACGTCGTCGGAGGGCACCTGCACCACGTCGCCCACGTAGGGCCCGAAGTTCTCGCGGTTGGGTGCGATGCCCTGGGCGCTGGTGCCGCCGTAGGCGACGCCGTGGTAGCCCCGGGTGCGCGAGATGATGAGCTTGCGCTGCGGCTGGCCGTTCTGGACGTGAGCGATGCGGGCCATCTTCATCGCCGAGTCGATCGCCTCCGACCCGGACGAGCAGAAGAAGATGCGGCTGTCGTCCATGGGAGCGATGTCGTGCAACTCGGCGGCGAGCCGCTCGGCGGGTTCGTTGGTGAACGGGTCGAAGCAGCTGTACGTCTCGAGCTGGCGGACCTGGGCGCTGATCGCATCAGCCATCTCGGCGCGGCCATGGCCGATCGCGCAGTACCAGAGGCTGGCCATGCCGTCGATCAGCTCGTTGCCGTCGGCGTCCCACAGCAGTGCGCCCTCGCCGCGCACCACCTTGATGAACGACTCACGGGAGGGCTTGGCGAAGGGATGCAGGAAGGCTGAGGGCACGAGATGGAACCGTAGTGGCGCGGTCGCCGGGTTCGGTGTGCCCGGGGCCGTCACACGGGGTCGAAGCGCAGCAGCGCGTTCTCGACGACCTCGCCCAGCGCCGGGTGGATGTAGTACTGGCCGAAGGCCATCTCGTCGATCGACGTGCCGTACCGGATGCCCTGCACCAGTTGCTGGATGAGGCTCGACGCGTGGGGTCCGATGATGTGTGCGCCCACCAGGCAGCGGCTGGCGCGGTCGGCCACCAGCTTGCAGAAGCTCTCGGTGTCCTCGAGCGCCCACCCGTAGGCGACGTCGCTGTAGCGGTGGATCGTGGTCATCACGTCGATGCCGGCGGCGATCGCCTCGGCCTCGGTGAGGCCCACTGCGGCGATCTGCGGATTCGTGAACACCGCGTGTGGCACGGCTCGGTAGTCGCTCTGGCGCAGGTTGCCGGGGCTGACCAGGTTGTGAGCCACGATGCGGGCCTCGTGGTTCGCGACGTGCTTCAGCATCCACGGCGAGCTGATGTCGCCCAGTGCCCACACGCCCGGTACCGATGTGGCACCGGTGGGCTCGACCTGGATGCGGCCGTCGGGGTGGAGCGCGATGCCGCCTTCGGCGGCGTCGATGGTGTCGCTGTTGGGCACGCGACCGGTGGCCACCAGGATGTGCGAGCCGACGATGGTGGATCCGTCGCCGAGGTACACGAGCACGCGGTCTCCGGCCCGCTCGACACGCACCACCTGGGCGCTGCGTCGCACGTCGAACCGCTTCGAGAAGTCGTCGGTGATGGCCACAGAGATGTCGTGATCCTCGGAGCGAAGCAGGTGCTCGCTGCGGATGACGATGGTGACGTCGGCGCCGAACGCCCCGAACACGTGGGCGAGCTCGCAGGCCACGAAGCCGCCGCCGAGCACGATGAGGTGGTCGGGCACCTCGTCGATGCGCATGATGTCGTCGCTGGTGTGGAAGCCGGTCTCGACCAGGCCGGGGATGTCGGGGATGAGCGGCCGGGCGCCGGCGGCCACCACCACCTGGGTGCCGGCGATCTGCACGGTGCCGGTAGGTGTGACCACCTCGAGCTGGCGCTCGCCGATGAACCGGCCTCGGCCGGCGTGCACGGTGACGTTCGGGCAGTCGTGGGTGCGGTAGCGCTCGCCACCGGCGGCGATGGGATCGATGCGCCCGAACACCCGGTCACGGATGTCGAGCCAGCGGACGCCGTCGAGGTGGGCGTCGACACCCAGGCGTGCGGCGTGCTCGACGTGGAGCACTGTGTCGGCGGCGTGCACGAACATCTTCGTCGGGATGCAGCCGCGGTTGAGGCAGGTGCCACCGAAGACCCACTCCTCGACCATCGCGATCTTCCAGTCGTCGAGCGCCGGGCCGATGATCGAGTTGCCGCTGCCGGCGCCGAGGATGACGAGGTCGTACTGCTCCATGACGGCCAACGGTACCGGCGCTCAGTCGACCTTGACGGGTGGCTCCGAGGTCACGGCATTCCACATCAGCTCGTCGGGCGTGGCGAGCATCGCCGCGTAGACGGCGGCGGGGTACCGGAGCTGTGGCTTGGCCGGGTCGATGGCCGGCTGGGGCACCGGTGCATCGCCCGGCTCGTACGCGGCCGGCGCGATGAGGGCACCGAGCTCGTCGGCCGAGATGTCGAGCAGCGCCTGTACCTCGGGGTCGATCCAGGCTCGTTCGTCGATCGCTCCGCCGTGGGTCACCTCCAGCGCGAGGCCCTCGGGGCCGGCGAAGTACATGCTGCGGCACATGCCGTGGTCCATCGGGCCGATCACGGGCACGCCGCGGCTGCGGATGCGGTCGCGCAGCGCGTACAGGTCGTCGAGCGTGTCGACGTTGAACGCCAGGTGCTGCATCGTTCCTGCGGTCACCTGGCCGCCTGCGTTGCCGGCGTGCGTGACGCC
>JBBDMO010000056.1:0-6258 GCA_040878255.1 Ilumatobacteraceae bacterium | reverse complement strand
CAAGGCACACCTGCGCGACTCCCCCGACGTCCTGCTCCGCATCGAGGACCTCGTTGTCGAGTTCCCCGTCGGCCGCACGGGCCTGAAGGTGAACGCCGTCAGCGGCATCAGCCTCGACGTCCTGCGCGGCGAGACCCTCGGGCTCGTCGGCGAGTCGGGGTGCGGCAAGAGCACCACCGGGCGCGCCATCATGCAATTGCCGCGGCCAACCAGTGGGTCGGTCCAGTTCGAGGGCAACGAACTCACCGGGATGTCCGGCGATGCGATGCGCGAGGCACGCACCCGGATGCAGATGATCTTCCAGGACCCGATCTCGTCGCTGAACCCGCGCCGCAAGGTCCGCCAGATCGTCATGGAGCCGCTCACCATCTGGAAGCGCGGTAGCACGGCAGAACGCGACACGAAGGTCGACGAGATCCTCGAGAGGGTGGGCATCGACCCGGTTCGCGCCGCCGAGAGCCAGCCCCACCAGTTCTCCGGCGGGCAGTGCCAACGCATCTCGATCGCTCGTTCGCTGGTGCTCGACCCGTCACTCATCATCTGCGACGAGCCGGTCAGCGCCCTCGACGTCAGTGTGCAGGCGCAGGTGCTCAACCTCCTCGAGGATCTCAAGGCGCAGTACGGCCTCACACTCATCTTCATCGCCCACGACCTTGCCGTCGTCAAGAACATCAGCGACCGGATCGCGGTCATGTACCTCGGCAAGATCTGCGAGGTCGCCCCGTCGGACCTGCTGTACCAGCAGCCGGCCCACCACTACACCAAGGTGCTGCTCGACTCGATCCCCGTTCCCGACCCCGAAGTCGCGGCACGCCGCACTGCGATCGAAGGCGAGCCGCCGTCACCAGTGCTGCCGCCACCCGGGTGTCGCTTCAACACCCGCTGCCCGGCCGCCGACGACGTGTGTCGCAGCGTCGAGCCGCAGCTCGCCGACCTCGGTGGCGGCCATTACGTCGCCTGTCACCACCCGCTCGTCACACCGGTGTCGCTGAACGGTCAGGTCTCGGCCGCCGCAGCACCTCAGGCGTTGGTGTAGTCGGGCGGTCGACGCTCGACGAAGGCCATCATCGCCTCGCGGTGGTCGGCAGTGGCCGACGCCATGATCTGCTGGCGGTTCTCGAGGTCGATCGCCGCCTGCATCCCGGGGATCTCGAGGGCACTCCACATGCCATCCTTCGTCAGGGCCACGCCGAACGGCGAGTTGAGCATGATCTGCTCGGCCTTCGTGTACGCCGCGTCGAGCAGGGCGTGATCATCGACCAGATCGATCACCAGGCCGATCCGGTACGCCTCCTCGGCGTCGAACACCCGACCGGTCAGCATGAGCTCCTGGGCGCGGGCAGCACCGATCAGGCGCGGGAGCAACCAGCTCGTTCCGATGTCGCAGGCCGAGAGTCCGATGCGGATGAATGCGGCGTTGAACTTCGCCGATCGTGCAGCGAGGCGGACGTCGCTGCCGAGCACGAGAGCGAAGCCACCACCGGCAGCGGGGCCGTTCACGGCGGCGATCACCGGTTGCGGCAGCGAACGGAGATGCGGGATCAACGAGGCGATGTGCTTCTGCGTCGCGAAGCCAGCCTGGGTGCGGCCGAGCCCCTCGGTGTGCGGGGTAGTGCCATACCCGCCGAGGTCGAGTCCGGCACAGAACCCGCGCCCTTCGCCGGTGAGCACGACGACGCGCACGGCGGGATCGACAGCGATGTCGTCGAGGTGGTCGTGCAGCGCTTGCACGAGCTCGGCGGTCATCGCGTTGAGCACGTGGGGCCGGTCGAGGACCAGCTGGGCAATGCCTGGACGGGGGGTGCTTCGGCGGACGGACATGTCGTCATGCTCGCCGATCGGGGTGGCGGGCACCGAGTTCGAGCATTGTCGTTGGCGAGCAGGTCAACGCGCCCATGACCTGTGTGACCCCTTTGCTACGGTCGCCGCCGGTGAGCACCGTCATCCGAACCGTCGACCCGCGAGGGCTGCCAACCACCCTCGCGGTCTTCCGCTTCGGCAGCTCCGATCCCACCACGGTGCTCGGTCCCGGCAGCTTCGCCCGAGCCACACTCACACCCGACGGGCCCGCCACACTGCTCCTGCGCTGGGGCGCCGACGTCGATTCATCCGCTCGTTCTCACGTCGATGCCGAGGCCTGGGGGCCGGGTGGTGACTGGATGCTCGACCGGGTCGAGCGGCTGGTCGGACGTTTCGACGACGGCGCGGTCGATCCGCTCGGCCATCCGGTCATCGAACGAGCCGTCCGAAACCACCCGGGGCTCCGCATCGGTGCCAGCGGCACCCTCTTCCACGACATCGTGCCCATCGTCCTCGGGCAGCGGATCACTGCGGGCGAGGCGATCGCGCAGTGGCGACGCCTGGTCATCGCGCTCGGCGAGCCGGCGCCAGGCCCCTTCCCCGTGCTTCGACTCCCACCCACCCCGCAGGCGTTCGTCGACCGACCCACATGGTGGTATCACCCGTTCGGTGTCGAGGGTCGCCGGGCCGAGACGATCCGCGAGGTCGCACGCCGGGCCGGTCACCTGTGGGGATGGGCAGATCTGTCGGCGCACGAGTGTGCCGCCAAGCTCGCACTGCTCCCCGGCATCGGCCAGTGGACCATCGGGTCGGTGCTCGGAACCTCGCTCGGCGAACCGGACGCAGTCGCAGTCGGCGACTTCCACCTCAAGAACGTTGTCGCCCACGCACTTGCGGGCGAACCGCGCGGCACCGATGAACGGATGCTCGAGTTGCTCGAGCCATACCGGGGCCAACGTGGGCGAGTCGTCCGGTTGCTGCAGCTCGACGGCCACCGTGCACCGACGTTCGGACCCCGCCAGCGCATCCTCCCGATGAGCCGATGGTGACGAGTCGCTCTGGTATCGTCGCCCTGCTCACGACAGCCCGCCGATGACCTCCATCACCCCCGACTCCTCCGACATCGACGCACGCCGCCGCAGCGCCGGCTGGCACCGAATCCTTCGGCGAGTCGGCCTTGTCTACGTGTTCTCACGGCTGTGCGTGCTGGTGGGGGCGGCCATCGTGGCCGCCGAATTGCGAGCCGACGAGAACCTGCGTCTCGCAGAGTTGCCGGACGCACCGTGGGCCGACCCGCACTACGCCGAGAAGGTCATCTCGTCGAACGCCCTCGAGCCGGTGCTCGACGTACTCACCTCGTGGGACGGGAACTGGTATCTCGAGATCGTTCGTCACGGCTATCCACGCCATGTCCCCCCGAATGTCACCTACGAGATGCTCGAGGCTCGCGCAGCGTTCTTCCCGCTGTACCCGATCTCCGTCCGTGTTCTCGACTTCATCGTGCCCGGTGGACAGGTCACTGCGGCGCTCCTGCTCAACGTCGTGCTCGGCGGGCTCTTCCTCTTCGTGGTCGGTCTCATCGCGCGTGAGGTGTTCGACATCGACGTCGCCGAGCGGTCGATGATCCTGATGGCGCTCTTCCCCGGCAGCTTCGTGTTGTCGTTCGCGTACACCGAGGCACTCTTGCTGGTGCTCGCTGCCGGCTGCCTGCTGTTGCTCATGCGCCGGCAGTGGTTGCTGGCGGGACTGCTGGCGGCGTTGGGTACCGCCACCCGGCCGAATGGGCTCGCTCTCGTCGCGGCGTGCGCGGTCGCCGCGTTCCTGGCGATCAAGGAGCGACGCGAGTGGCGGTCCCTCGTCGCAGTGCTGCTCGCCCCCGTCGGATTCATCGCCTTTCAGTGGTGGGTCGGCTGGCACGCCGGTGAACCCGGGGTGTGGTTCCGCGTTCAGACCGAGGCTTGGGGCGAGGGTGCGAGCTTCGGCGTCACAGCGATCACCAACACCTTCGAGGCGTTCACCCACCCGCTCACCTCGCCCACCGACACGATCACCGCCGCCTCGGTGGTCACGATGGTCGTGCTGATCTTCTTCGCGTACCGCGAGCGGCTCCCTTGGCCGATGCTCGCCTACACCGCCGGCGTACTCGGCCTCATGCTGTTGCCGAGCACCGTCACCGCTCGCCCGAGGTTCCTGTACACCGCCTTCCCTCTGCTCATCGCTGCGGCAGCCTGGTTCCGTGGCGCCGATCGCCAGGCGTGGTGGCCGTATGTGCTCGCCGCATGCAGCGCTGGGCTGGTTGGCCTCACCGCCCTGTACGGCGTGCTCGGGGCGATCCCATGACCTCGGTCACCGACCGGCTCCGTCGACCCTGGTCGCTGTCGCTGGCGGTGTTGGCGCTCCTCGCCTACCTCCCGTCGTTCACCGCGGCACCCGGCCGGATGCCGGCCGACACGAAGATGTTCCTCTACCTCGACCCGGGTGGTCTGGTGCGCGATGCGCCGTTCAGTTGGGACACGAGCCAGTTCGGTGGTTGGTTCCCCCACCAGACGATCACCTACCTCTGGCCACAGGGGCCGTGGTACTGGTTCTTCGAGCGGGTCGGAGCCCCGGACTGGGTCGCGCATCGCCTCTGGATCGGCACGGTCCTCGTGCTCGGCGGAGCCGGGGTGCTCTGGGTGTCACGGCTGCTCGGCCTGCGCATGGGCGGCGCCTTCAGCGCTGCTGCGGTCTACCAGCTGTCACCGTTCGTACTGCCGTACGTGTCGCGCACGTCGCTCATGCTGCTGCCGTGGGCAGGCGTCGGCTGGCTCGTCGGACTGACCGTGCTGGCCGCCCGTCGCGGCGGGTGGCGGTACCCGGCGCTGATGGCGCTCGTCATCGCCACCGTCGGGTCACCCAACGCGACAGCACTCGCCATGATCGTGCCGGCACCGGTGCTGTGGCTCGCGCACGAGGCGTGGTCCCGACGGATCACCCTGCGCAACGCCGTGCTCACATCGCTGCGCATCGGGGTTCTTGCGCTCACGGTCTCGCTGTGGTGGATCGTCATGCTGTCGCAGCAGAGCCGGTACGGGGCCGACGTCCTCGCGTATTCCGAGTCGCTTCGTGCCGTGTCGACCACGTCGACCAGCACCGAGACGTTGCGCGGCCTCGGCTACTGGCTCTTCTACGTTCGCGACGCCTACGGCTTCGCCACCACCGCATCGATCCCGTACGCCGAATCCGGACGCGTCATCCTCGCCGGCTACGCCCTGCTCGTCGTCTGTCTGGTCGGCCTCACCCTCACGAGGTGGGCCCATCGCGGCTACGCGATCCTGCTCGTCGTCGTCGGCGTCATCCTCGCCGTCGGCGTGCACCCGATCGACGACCCGTCGCCGCTGATGTCGCCGGTGGCCGAGGCGTCCCGGTCGTCACTCGCACTCGCACTGCGCAGCAGCACGCGTGCGCTGCCACTCAGCACCTTCGGCTTCGCGCTCGGCGCCGGAGCGTTGGTCACGGCGCTGGCCGGCACGCGCCTGCGGGCGCGCAACTATGCGCCCTTGCTGGTGCTCGGACTCGCGGTCGTCAACCTGCCAGCGCTCTACGACGGTGGGTTCGTCGACCCGGCTCTCGAACGCGACCAGGACCTCCCCCGCGGGTGGACCGAGGCGGCTGCGGCGCTCGATGCAACCAGCCACGAGTCGCGGGTCCTCCAACTACCCGGCGCAGAGTTCGGGGCGTACCGCTGGGGTTACACCGTCGACCCACCGCAACCCGGCCTCCTCGACAAGCCGTACATCACCCGCGACCTGCTGCCGCTCGGGTCGCCGGGTGTCATGGACATGCTCTACGCGCTCGACGACCGCTGGCAGAGCGGCACCATCGAGCCGGACGCGATCGCACCGGTCGCTCGCCTGCTCGCTGCCGACACGATCTGGGTTGCCGGTGACGCCGAGTTCGATCGGTTCCGCACACCACGGCCCGAGCTCGTCAGCGAGGTGTACGCAGCCGGCGCACCCGGACTCGGCACACCGGTTCCCTACGGTGACGTCAGCACGAACGTGCCGACACGGCCGATGGTCGACGAGACCAGCACGTCGGCAGCGATCGTCGGAACACCGCTGCCGTCGGTCGAGATCGTCCCGGTCGACGACCCGACGAGCATCGTGCGCGCCAGCTCGCAGATCGTGGTGCTCGCCGGCAGCGGCGACGGCATCGTCGACGCGGCAGCGGCCGGCCTCATCCGCGGCGACGAAGCAGTCCGCTACGCCGCCGATCTCACGAACCCGGCCGAGGTCAGCAACGCGGGGCTCGTGATCGTCACCGACTCGAACCGTGATCGTGCCCACCATTGGCGCGGTAGCCAGGACGTCGTCGGTTTCACCGAGTCGGGCGGCCCGGGCCGAGACGTACTCCGCGACGACGGAAGCGACACGCGGCTCGCTGTGTTCCCCACCGACGACGCAGGCCAACAGACGA
>JBBDMO010000055.1:0-6295 GCA_040878255.1 Ilumatobacteraceae bacterium | reverse complement strand
CCACGCCGCAGTACGGGCAGATGGTCGAGGTGACCGTCTGGGCCGACTCGTCCCACGTCCCAGCCTCCCGCATGTCGTACTCGGGCTTGGCCATCAGCGCGCCGGTCGGGCACACGCCGATGCAGTTGCCGCAGTACACGCAGGCCGAATCGGTGAGGGCGGTGTCGTACTCGGCGGCGATGTGGCTGTCGAAGCCGCGTCCGGCGACCGAGATCGCGAACGTGTTCTGCCATTGCTCGCCACAGGCGTCGACGCACTTGTAACAGAGGATGCACTTGTCGTAGTCGCGTACGTACAGCTCGTTGTCGCGCTTGACCGGTTGCGCCTTGGTGCGGCGATCGGCGCCGTAGCGCTCGATGTCGACCACGTACTCGTCGTTCCATCGGGCGACGTTCGGGGCGATCGAGAGGTCGTTGGCCGACCCGAGGAACTCGAGCACCATCTTGCGGCTGTGCTGTACCCGCTCGGTGTCGGTGTGGACCACCATGCCCGGCTCTGCCTTGCGCGAGCACGAGGGCACGAGGGTTCGTGAGCCCTCGACCTCGACCATGCACACGCGGCACGCGTTCTTGGGCGTGAGCGTGTCGCCGTAGCAGAGCGTGGGAATCTCGTCGCAGCCGCTGCTTCGGCAGGCCTCGAGCAGCGTCGTACCTTCGGTGACCTTCACCGACTGCTCGTCGATCGTCAGCTCGACCGTGCGGGTCGGTGCCTTCACGGGAACGGCGTTCACGACAGGACCCCCAGTTTGACGATGGCCGACTCGATGGCGTTGTGGGCGGTCTGGCCGAGACCGCAGATGGAGGCGTCGCGCATGACCCGACCGATGTCGAGCATGAGCGCACGCTCGTCATCGATCGACGAGCCCGCACCGAGCCGGTGGAGCAGTTCCTCCTGGCGGACGGTGCCCACGCGGCACGGCACGCACTGACCGCAGCTCTCGTCACGGAAGAACGCAGCAATCCGCTGGACGTAGGCGACGAGGTCGGCGGTGTCGTCGAGCACCATGATGACGCCCGACCCGAGCGACAGCCCGGCGGGCCGGGTGTCTTCGAAGGTGAGCGGGACGTCGAGCTCGTCGACGGTGGCGAACGTGCCGGCCGCCCCGCCGAGGAGGACGGCGCGCAGCGTCCGACCGGGCGTGACGCCGCCACCGAGGTGAATCAGCTCGCGAAGCGTGGCCCCGAACTCGACTTCGTAGATGCCCGGCCGCGCCACCGAGCCCGACAGGCAGAACAGCTTGGTGCCGGATGAACCACTGGTGCCGAGAGCCGCGTACGCATCGCCCCCGCCCACGATGATCGGCAGCACGTTGACGAGCGTCTCGACGTTGTTCACCAGCGTCGGCTTGCCGAACAGGCCGACCTCGACGGGGAACGGGGGCTTGTTGCGCGGCTCGCCGCGGTAGCCCTCGATCGAGTTGAAGATGGCCGTCTCCTCGCCGCAGATGTACGCACCTGCGCCGAGGAACACCTCGAGGTGAAACGCGTGGCCGGACCCCATGACGTCGTCACCGAGCAGGCCTGCGGCCTCTGCCTGGGCGACCGCGCTGCGCATGTGGTCCTTGGCCCTGGGGTACTCACCGCGCAGGTACAGGTACCCCTGCTCGCAGCCGGTGGCGATGCCGGCGATCGTGATCGCCTCGACGAGGGCGAACGGGTCGCCCTCCATGATGACCCGGTCCTTGAAGGTGCCCGGCTCGCTCTCGTCGGCGTTGCACACGAGGTAGTGCGGGCGGGCGGGCTGGCCGGCGACGGCTGCCCACTTGCGGCCGGCCGGGAAGGCGGCGCCGCCGCGTCCGAGCAGACCCGACGCGTTGACCTCGGCGACGACCGCATCGGGCCCCATGGCGAGCGCCTTGGTCAGCGCGGCGTAGCCACCGTGCGCCCGGTACGAGTCGAGGCTGGTGGGGTCGACCACGCCCACGCGGCCGAGCAGCGTGAGCGCCGGTGACGGGCACTGCGGTGTGGCGGCGATGACCTCGGCTTCTGCCTCGACGAACCCATCGAGCGCTGCGCGCACCGACACCGGCGTGGCTGGGGCGATGACCGCCTGGGTCGGTGTGTCACCGGCATCGATGAGCAGCGCCGCAGGTGCACGTTCGCACAGTCCGAGACAGGGTGACTCGTGCGCACCCTCGGGCACCGTGGCACCGGCGAGCTGACATGCGAGGTCGACGCACACGTGCACCTGGCGCGCCGCGCGCTCGGTGGTGCTGAACAGCCCGTAGAACGTGGCCACGCCGTAGATCTCGGCCGGTGCGACGTCGAGACGCAGCGCGATGTGGTTGATCGCACCCCGGCTGATCCAGCCGACGCGGTCGTTCACGGCGTGCAGGGTGGGCAGCAGGCGGTGGCGGATGTCGCGGAGGGCGTGGCCGCCCCGGGCCGTGTGCCGATCGAGCCTCGGGTCGTCGACCTGGCGGTCGAGGCCGTGCCACGAACTGTCTGCAGGCCCGAGCACGGTGTCGATCGCCGCGACCTCGGCGTCGGTGGCGGTGTGGGTGGAGAGCTTGAGATCCATGAGCGTGTGTGCGCGCCGGGTGGCTCAGTGACCGGCGGCGGCGCCAGCCACCTCGGGGGTGATCCGGTCGATGCGCACGGCGGCGGCCTTGAACTCGGCAGTGCCGCTCTTCGGGTCGGTGGCGTCGATGGTGAGGACGTTCGTGTCGACCTGGCCGGGGAAGTGGAAGGTCATGAACACCAGGCCGGGGCGCAGCACCTGGTCGATGCGGACCGGTGCTTCGACAAACCCTCGCGGCGAGGTGACACGGACGACTTCGCCGTCGATGACGCCGAGGCGGCGTGCGTCCTCGGGCGACACGTCGACCGATTCACCCCATCGCAGCGGGCTGCGGTAGCCGCCGGACTGGACGCCGGTGTTGTACGAGTCGAGCCGGCGGCCGGTGGTGAGCCGCAGCGGGAACTCGGGCGAGGTCGCCTCGACGGGCGGGTCGTCGACGACGGGACTGAACGGGGCGAGGCGCCCGCGCTCGGCCGGGTCGTCGGCCCACAACCGTCCGTGCAGGAACGACGGCTCGAGCGTGTCGTTGCTGGGGCACGGCCACTGGATGCCCTGCAGTTCTTCGAGCCGGGCGTAGCTCATGCCGGCGTGCATGGGTGACAGGGAGCGAACCTCGTTCCACACGTTCTCGGCCACCTGCAGCGGCGTGTCGCCGTAGTGCCACTCGTGACCGAGCCGACGGCAGATGTCGAGGATGATCTGGATGTCGTCGCGAGCGCCGGCGGGCGGATCGAGCGCCTTGCGGCAGCGTTGCACGCGCCGCTCGGAGTTCGTGACCGTGCCTTCGCTCTCGCACCACGACGCCGAGCCCGGCAGCACCACGTCGGCCAGTTCGGCGGTCTTGGTGAGGAAGATGTCCTGCACCACGAGGTGGTCGAGGTTGCGCAACAGGTGGACGGAGCGCTCCTTGTCGGCTTCGCTCTGCGCCGGGTTCTCGCCGATGACGTAGACGGCGCGCATGTCGCCGCGCTCCATCGCCTCGAACATCTGCGTGAGGTGCCATCCGTACTGGTCCTGGATGGTGGCGCCCCACGCGGTGCCGAACTTCTCGCGCACCGCCGGGTCGAGGATGTCCTGGAAGCCGGCCAGGCGGTTCGGGATGGCGCCCATGTCGCCGCCGCCCTGCACGTTGTTCTGCCCGCGCAGCGGGTTGAGCCCGGCGCCGTGGCGGCCGACGTGGCCGCACAGCAGCGACAGGTTGATGAGTGACAGCACGTTGTCGACGCCGTTGTGGTGCTCGGTGATGCCGAGCGTCCAGCACAGTTGGGCGCGACCGGCCGAGGCGTATGCGTGGGCCAGTTCGCGGATGGCCTCGGCGGGTACGCCGGTGACGGCCTCGCCACGCTCGAGCGTCCACTCCTCGACCGCGGCGCAGTACTCGTCGAAGCCGGAGGTCGATCGTTCGATGAACTCGGTGTTGGCCAGCCCGGCGTGGATGATCTCGCGGGCGATGCTGTGCGACAGGGCGATGTCGGTGCCGACGTGGTTGCCGAGCCACAGGTCGGCCCACTGGGCCGAGGCGCTGCGACGGGGGTCGACGACGAACAGCTTGGCACCGTTGTGCACGCCCTTCAGGACGTGGTGGAAGAAGATCGGGTGCGCTTCACGCGCGTTCGATCCCCAGAGGACGATGACGTCGGTGTCTTCGATCTCTGCGTAACTGCTGGTGCCGCCACCCGCTCCGAACACTGTGGCCAGACCGACCACGGAGGGAGCGTGTCAAGTGCGGTTACAGGAGTCGATGTTGTTGGTGCCGATGGCCACGCGGGCGAACTTCTGTGCAACGAAGTTCATCTCGTTCGTGGACTTCGAGCACGAGAACACGCCGACGGCGTTCGGGCCGTGGCCGTCGCGCGTGGCGGCGAAGCCGGAGGCGGCACGGTCGAGCGCTTCCTCCCAGGAGGCGGGGCGGAGCACGCCGTTGTCGCGCACCAGCGGTTCGGTGATGCGCGTGAGCGGCGTGTGCTGATGACGGTTGTGTCGTGCCATGGTCTGTCACCTCCTTCGGTTCGCTCGGGTGCGGCAGCGTTCCGCATCGTGGGCCGGTTCCTTGTGGTGGAACAAAACGAACGTACCAGATATTACTGCCGAGCCGCCTTGATCTCGAGTTCCAGACGGTCGAGCCAGACGTCGAGCGTGGCGGTGAGCCGACGCTTCTCGCCCGTGGCCAAGAGGTCCATCACGAGCCCGCCGAAGGTGGCCTTCGCGAGCGAGGCCTCGAGGGCCGCGCGCTCGGGCCCCAGACCCTCTGCCATCAGGTGCTCCTCGATGGCATGGCGCCACACGCCGATCTGATTGGCGCGCACCTCGCCGGCGAGACCCGTGACCGTGGTGTCGAGTGCCGCCGCCTCGTAGTTCAGCCGAACGAGCGCCAGATTGCGGGGGTTCGCATTGATCCACTTCCACCACTTGCGGAACAACTCGGCCTGCGTGGGCCGGGGCGACCGGCGGAGCCATCGATCCTGCACCTCGATCTGGATCTCGATCTCCCGGGCCAACGCCGCGGTGATGAGCTCTTCTTTCGAACCGAAGTGGTGCACGAGCCGGTTGATGCTGACATCGAGCGTGGCCGCCATCGGCCGCAGTGTGGCCTGGGCCAGGCCGTGGTGCGCCAGGTAGTCGACGATGCGGTCCAGGAGCTCCTGGCGACGTTCGAGGTCGGGGGTCCTGGCCATGGATCGACCCTAGTTGCCATGGTCAGGGGCGTGGTCGTTCCGTACGGCAGTCGGTTCGCCGGCCACGACGACGGTGTGGATCAGGGGCACACCGGGTCGGTAGACGAGGTGCGTGTACGACGGTGCGTCGAGCACCACCAGGTCGGCCCGCGCCCCGGGTGTGAGACGGCCGACGTCGTCGAGACGCAGTGCTGCGGCGCCTCCGAGCGTGGCGGCGACGAGGGCCTCCTCGATGGTCATGCGCATGTCGCGCACGGCAAGGGCGATGCAGAACGCCATCGACGTGGTGTAGCTGCTGCCCGGGTTGCAGTTGGTGGCCAGCGCCACCGTGGCCCCGGCGTCGATGACCCGTCGGGCGTCGGGGTACGGCTGACGCGTCGAGAAATCGGTGGCCGGGAGGAACGTCGCCACGGTGGTGCCACCGGCGAGCGCTTCGATGTCGGCGTCGGTGAGGTAGGTGCAGTGGTCTGCCGACGCACAACCGAGCTCGACGGCCAGCCGGACCCCCGGTCCGAAGCCGAGCTGGTTCGCGTGTAGGCGCATCCCGAGGCCGGCGTCGCTGCCGGCGGTGAGCACCTGGCGGCATTGATCGACGTCGAATGCACCGATCTCGCAGAAGGCATCGATCCATCGGGCGTGCGGCGCGGCGGCCGCCAGCATGTCGCCGCACACGAGCGACACGTAGTCGTCGGCGCGGCCCTCGAACTCGGCGGGCACGACATGCGCTCCCAGGAACGTCGTGTGAGGTGTGAGGCCCTCGCCCACGTGCAGGCAACGCTCCTCGTGGTGCGGGGTCAGCCCGTAGCCCGACTTGATCTCGATGGTGGTGATGCCGGCGCGCAACGCCTCGGCGCGACGGCCGTGCGCGAGGCGCTCGAGTTGGGCGTTGGTGGCGGCGCGTGTGGCATCGACGGACACCCTGATACCGCCCGCCTGGTACGGCGCTCCGGCCATGCGCGCCGCGAACTCGTCGCTGCGGTCACCGGCGAAGACGAGATGGGTGTGGCTGTCGACGAAACCGGGGATGACGCAGCGCCCACCGGCATCGATGCGCCGATCGGCCGCCGCTGCACCTGCACCGGAGATGGCGACGACCCGAC
>JBBDMO010000054.1:0-6454 GCA_040878255.1 Ilumatobacteraceae bacterium | reverse complement strand
CGAGATCATCGGCCTGTCGTGAGCGCCATCATCATCGACGGCATCGCCGTCCGCGACCAGATCATCGCCGAGCTGCGGGCCACCATCGACGCAGCCGGCAACCCGGCGGTGTGCCTCGCAACGGTGCTCGTCGGTGACGACAAGCCGAGCCAGGCGTACATCCGCAGCAAGCAGAAGAAGGCCGGCGAGGCGGGCATCGTGTCGCGCCACACCGACCTGCCGGCCACGGCGAGCCAGGCGCAGGTGAACGACACGATCGCGGCGCTTGCCGCCGACCCGTCGGTGCACGGCATCCTGTGCCAGTTCCCGTTGCCGGACGGGCTCGACATGGAGCAGGTGCTCGAGCAGATCCCGTTCACCAAGGACGTCGATGGCCTCACCGAACGGTCAATGGGTCGGCTCGTGCGCGGTCAGCCCGGGCACGTGGGCTGTACGCCGCTCGGTGTGATGCGCCTGCTCGAGCGCTACCAGGTGCCCACGGCCGGCAAGCGCGCCGTCGTGGTCGGTCGCTCCACCCTCACCGGTCTGCCGCAGGTGCTGCTGCTCGGCCGCAAGGGCTGCGACGCCACGGTCACCCTGGCCCATTCGCGCACGCCCGCGGCCGACATGATCGACCTCTGCAGCTCGGCCGACATCATCGTCGCCTGCGCCGGCCAGGCGCGCATGATCACCGCGGCGCACGTCAAACCGGGTGCTGCGGTCATCGATGTCGGCATCAGCCGCACCGAGGCCGGCCTCGTCGGCGACGTCGACTTCGACAACGTCAAGGAGATCGCCGGATGGCTCACGCCCATGCCCGGCGGCACGGGGCCGATGACCATCGCCTGCCTGCTCGAGAACACCCTGTCGGCAGCTCGTATGCAGGGTGCCTTCCCGGCCGCGTAGGCCTCGTACCGGGGGTCCCACCAGGCGCCTGCTCGGCGGCGTCGGGTCGGCGGCAGCTGTTCCGCGTGATGGAACGGTGTCGTATGATGGAACGCATGCCGTGGGGATGGTGCTGATGTCGACGGTGCAGTCTATCGATCGCGCCTTCTCCGTGCTGCGTGCGCTGGTGCCCGGAGCGGCCGGCGTCACCGACATCGCCGAGCGGGTCGGGCTGCCGAAGAGCACGGTCTCGCGACTGCTGTCGACGCTCGAGGAACTCGGTGCCGTCGAGCAGGTCGAAGTCGGTGGCAACTACCGCATCGGCACCGCCATGGTCGAGCTGGCATCGGCCGCCCAACCAGCCCGCACGCTCATCGCCGCAGCGCGTCCCCAGATGCTCGAGCTGGCCCGCATCACCGGCGAGTCAACGGGGCTGTCGGTCGCTGACGGCACCGACATGCTGTACCTCGACCAGGTGAACCCCGACACCGAGCTCCAGGTTCGCGACTGGACCGGTGCCCGCATCCCGATGCATGCCGTGCCGTCGGGGCAGGTGGTGCTCGCTGCTGGCGCACCCTCCGTCGTCGAGCAGTACCTGTCTGGGCCCCTCGAGCAGTTCACCGAGCACACCGTCGTCGGTGCGGCAGCGCTGCGTCGTCGCCTCGTCGAGGTGCGCACCGAGGGGTACGCGTGGGCCGTCGAGGAGTTTGCCGACGGCCTCAGCTCGGTCGCCGCGCCAGTGCACGACACCGACGGCATCGTCGTCGGCGCCCTGCACGTGTACGGACCCACGTACCGCCTGCCGGGCGAGCGCGACCCGCACGATCTCGGCGTCATCGTGGCCGAGTGCGCCGCCCGCATCCGCATCGATTGACACACTGCCCCCTTTCAGGAGACCGACGAGATGACATCTGAGATGTACGACTACGTGATCGTGGGCGGAGGCAGCGCCGGTTCGGCGCTGGCCAACCGGCTCAGCGCCGACCCTGCGAACAAGGTGCTCGTGCTCGAAGCGGGGCGTCCCGACTACAAGTGGGACGTCTTCATCCACATGCCGGCAGCGCTGATGTTCCCCATCGGCAGCCGCTTCTACGACTGGAAGTACGAGAGCGAGCCCGAGCCGCACATGAACGGCCGCAAGGTGTACCACGCCCGCGGCAAGGTGCTCGGAGGGTCGAGCAGCATCAACGGCATGATCTTCCAGCGCGGCAATGCCATGGACTACGAGCGTTGGGCGGCCGACCCCGGCATGTCGACATGGGCCTATGCGCACTGCCTGCCGTACTTCAAGAAGATGGAGACATGCCTGGCGGGTGACGACGACTACCGCGGTGGCAGCGGCCCGCTCGAGCTCGAGCGTGGTCCCTCGGACAACCCGCTCATCGACGCCTTCCTCGACGCCACCGTGCAGGCCGGCTACCCGCGCACCACCGATGTCAACGGTTACCGCCAGGAGGGTTTCACACGCTTCGACCGCAACGTACGGCGCGGCCGGCGGCTCAGCGCAGCGCGGGCGTACCTGCACCCGGTGATGGGCCGGGCGAACCTCACCGTCACGACACGGGCGCTGGTGCACAAGGTGCTGTTCGACGGAACCCGGGCCACCGGTGTCGAATACAGCGTCCGCAACCTGATGGGTCGCAGCACCACCCACACCGTGCATGCCGGTGAGGTCATCCTGTGCGGCGGTGCGTTCAACTCGCCGCAATTGCTGCAGCTCAGCGGCGTGGGTGATGCCGACCACCTCGGCTCACTCGGCATCCCGGTGGTGCACGACCTGCCGGCCGTGGGTAAGCACATGCAGGACCACCTCGAGGTCTACGTGCAGTACAAGTGCACGCAGCCCGTGTCGATGCAGCCGTCACTGCAGTTCTGGCGGCGACCGTTCATCGGTGCGCAGTGGCTGTTCCTGCGCAAGGGCCCGGGCGCCAGCAACCACTTCGAGTCCGGCGGCTTCACGCGCAGCAACGACGACGTCGCCTACCCCAACCTGATGTTCCACTTCCTGCCGATCGCCGTGCGCTACGACGGCACCGACTCGGGCGTCGACCACGGCTACCAGGTGCACATCGGTCCGATGTACTCGAACTCGCGTGGCTCAGTGCAGATCACCTCCACCGACCCCACGGTGCACCCTGCGCTGCGCTTCAACTACCTGTCGACGAAGGAGGACGAGCGCGAGTGGGTCGAGGCGGTCCGCGTCGCCCGCGACATCCTCGGCCAGTCGGCGATGGACCCGTTCAACGGCGGCGAGATCTCGCCCGGACCCTCGGTGTCGACCACCGAGGAGATCCTCGACTGGGTGCGCAAGGACGGCGAGACAGCGCTGCACCCGTCGTGCACCTGCCGGATGGGCGAGGCCGACGACGACAGCGTGGTCGATCCGCTCACCATGGCGGTGCACGGTGTGCAGGGTGTGCGGGTGGTCGATGCATCGGCGATGCGCTACGTCACCAACGGCAACATCTACGCCCCGGTGATGATGATGGCCGAGAAGGCCGCCGACCTGATCCTCGGCAACACTCCCCTGCCGCCCGAACCGGTCGACTTCTACAGGGTGGGCGACGCCCTCTGATGGCGCCGCCGCAACCGGTGCCGCGCACGATGCGCGCGGTGCAACTGCGGGGCCACGGTGGCGACGAGATGCTCGAGGCACGCGACGATGTCGCCGTGCCCTCACCGGGTGCCGGCGAGGTCCTGCTGCGCGTCGGTGCGTCGGCGGTGAACAACACCGACATCAACACCCGGGTCGGTTGGTACGCGAAGGAAGCCGGCGGCACGGGGTCGTGGTCCGGTGAGGCGATCACGTTCCCGCGCATCCAGGGGATCGACGCGTGCGGCACCGTCGTGGTCGTCGGCGACGACGTCTCGCGTGTGCGGCTCGGTGAGCGCGTGCTGGTCGAGCCGGGCTGGCGAGATGCGCGCACCGGCCGACAGGTGTATCTCGGCTCCGAGGTCGACGGTGCATTCGCCGAGTACGTCGTGGTGCCTGCAGCCGCCGCCCACCGGATCGACAGTGACCTCGGCGATGCCGAGTTGGCGTCGTTCCCCTGCTCGTGGTCGACGGCCGAGAACATGGTGCAGCGTCTCGGCGTCGGTTCGGGCCAGCGCGTGCTCGTCACCGGCGCCTCGGGCGGCGTCGGCTCGGCGGCACTGCAGCTCGCCCGCCGGCGTGGCGCTCATGTCATCGCTGTGGCTGGTGCCGACAAGCACCAGCAGCTGATCGGCCTCGCCGACGAGGTGGTCGACCGGGCCGACGACCTGGTCGGCCGGCTCGGAGCAGGGTCGGTCGACGCGGTCATCGACGTGGTGGGCGGTGCCGCCTGGCCCTCGCTGCTGGAGGTGCTCCGGCCCCGGGGGCGCTATGCCGTCGCCGGTGCGATCGGCGGGCCGGTGGTGCCACTCGACCTGCGGACGCTGTACCTGCGAGATCTCACCCTGATCGGCTGCACCGAACTCGACGAGCACGTCTTCGCCGATCTGGTCGGGCACATCGAACGTGGTGAGGTGCGCCCGATGGTCGCGGCGACCTTCGCGCTCGGCGACCTCGCCGCCGCGCAGCAGCGGTTCGAAGCGAAAGACCACGTCGGCAAGATCGTCGTCCAGGTGGCCCGGGACCGGTCGTCAGCCGGGTCGCTGTAGCAGACTCCGGCCGCTCCGCGCCCGGTCGTCAGGCCAGTTCAGCGGGGAAACCGGGGGCGCGGAGGTCGGTGCCCAGGGCGTCCTCGAGCAGCTTCACCACCTGGCTCGACCACGCCTCGCCGCCGTACTGCGAACGCGCCCGGATGAACGTCTGCTCCACCAAGCCGGCAAGCTCGAGTGGCACACCGAACTGACGGCCGAAGTTGGTGGCGAAACCGAGGTCCTTGCAGGCAAGGTCCATCGTGAAGTTGATGTTGTAGCTGCCGTTCAAGATGACCTGGCTCTCGGTCTCGTGGACGAAGCTGTTGCCCGAGCTGTTGAGGATCGCCTCGAACGCGGCACCGAGGTCGAGGCCGCCGCGCTTGGCGAGCATCAGTGCCTCCCCCGCCGCCACGAGGTGGATGAACGCCAGCATGTTCGTGATGACCTTGATGACGGCTGCGCTGCCGAGCTCACCCATGTAGAGCACGGGGCTGCCGACCGCGCCGAGCACGTCGCGCATCTCGTCGAACAGTGCCTCGTCGCCGCCGACGAGGACGGTGATCTCGCCGGCAGCCGCCTTGTGCACGCCGCCGGTGACCGGCGCCTCAAGCATGCGGATGCCGCGCTCGGCGGCGAGTGCCGACAGGCGCATCACTTCGGCCTGGTCGGTGGTGCTGTTGTCGATCCAGGTGCTGCCGGTCCGCATCGCCGAGAGCAGGCCGTGCTCGCCGGTGACGACGGCGGCAACGGCAGCAGGCGACGGCAGACAGGTGAACACGACATCCGACGCTGCCGCGACCTCGGCGGGGCTGTCGGCCCAGGTGGCGCCAGCAGCTTCGAGGCGCTCGGCCGCGCTGCGATGCAAGTCGTGGACCGTGAGGGTGTGGCCGGCGCGCTGCAAGCTGGCGGCGAGATGAACGCCGAGGTTGCCGAGGCCGATGTAGCCGACGTTCATGATGAGGGGCTCCGTGGTGTTGTTCGAGTGGGGACGCGACAACGGCCGCCGGTCCGGTTGGACCGACGGCCGCTGGTCAGGATTGCGGTGTACGGATCAGCCGGCCCAGCCGGCAACCACGGCGGCGTTGGCCGCGACCCACGCCTTGGCGGCGTCGGCCGGCGTCATGCCGTCGTTGTCGACCATGGCAGCGATCTCGTTCTGCTGGTCGGTGGTGAGCTGGAACTTCTGCAGCAGGGCGAACGCCGCGGCGTTCTTGGTCTCGAGCTTGGCCGACGCGGCCTTGTACAGCTCATCGACCGGGTAGTCGCACGCGTAGGCGCCGTCGCCGGACGCCGCCGAAGCGAGGCACTCGTCGGTCACGTCGGGCAGCTTGACCTCGGTGAGGGCAACCTTCGACTGGAGCCAGTGCGGCTGCCAGAACTGCATGAGCAACGGCTTCTTGTCGGCGATGGACTGCTGCACCGAGGTGATGAGCGCCGCCTCCGAGCCGGCCACCACGTACTTCAGCGGCAGGTCGAGGTTGGCGATGATCTGCTCGTCGTAGGTGACGTAGGTCGGGTCACCCATGAGGAACTGGCCGAGGTCGCCCGACTCTGCGGTCGAGAAGAGCTTGGCCAGCTCTGGGTCCTTGAAGCCCTCCCACGTGGCGAGCTCGGGGTGCTCTTCGACCACGAACGTCGGTACGTACCAGCCGATCTTTGCCGACGGCCCGAGGAGGCCCAGGTCGACCACGCTCTTCTTGCCTTCGATGTAGGTGGCCTTGTCGGCGGCGTGGCCCGACGGCCACACCTCGAGGACGGCGTCGATGCTGCCGTCGTCCATGCCGACCCACGTGGCGTTCTCGTCGATCTCGATGATCTCGACCGGCGTGCCGAGCTGCTCGAGCACCACCTTCGCGACGTTCGCGTTCACGGCCGATCCGGTCCACGGGTTCGCAGCGAGGACGATGCCCTCGCCGCCACCAGCCGGTGCGGAGCTGCCCGCCGCGGCCGTGTCGGTGCTGCCGCT
>JBBDMO010000053.1:0-6476 GCA_040878255.1 Ilumatobacteraceae bacterium | reverse complement strand
CATCTGTTGCGTCGGTGCCGGTGCGGTCGGCGCCCAGGTGTTCTCGCTCGACGTCACCGGCAACGCCACGGCAGCCGTCGCGGTTGCCGGCGCCGGTCGACGCCGCAGGCCAAGCACCACCAACACGATCCCTGCCAGCAGCAGGAGCACGCCAAACACGATGCCCAGGGTCCGCAAGGTGTCGGCGGAGGCGTTCGGGTCCTTGCCGACGGCAACGGCGAAGTTGCTGTCGCTCGACGTCACCGTCAGGCGGTACTCCCCTGCCGTGGCGATCCGCATGCTCGCAACCGAGGTGCCCTTGCTGCCGTTGGCGTCATACTCCTTCGAGTCCTCGGCCTCGAGCGACACCACGTCGCCCGAGGAGTCGACGAGGCGGAGATCGGCCTGGGGCGTCCCACTGCCCTCGAACAGGTACTCGTCGGAGCCGTTCGGGCAGTCACCCTCGAGCGCACCGATCTCGCCAACGGTCTCGTCGTAGACGATGAAGGAGCCACCTTCTTCGAACTGCAGTGTTGTGGTGCAGCCAACGGGTGCCCGGGCCAGGTCGCGCACACCGCGGTCGGCCGCTGCCGACGCAGCCAGCAACAGCGCAACCGTCGTCACGATCGCCGCGACGACGAGGACGACCCCGACGATCACGAGTCCCGTCCGACGGCGCAACACAACGGCCGGCGCGGCAGGAGGCATCGCCGGAGCCGCGGGCGCTCCACCCCATGAGCCCGGAGGTGGTTGCAGTGGCGATGTCATTCAGTCGACCCCCAGTCGTCGAGCGACGAGCTCGATGCGGTCATCAGGTTGTACCACGGCGACCCTGACGTTGTTGGCCCCTCCGGCACCGTAGAAGTCCCCAGGGCTGACCAGCGCACCGCCCTCGGTGGCGAGGCGCTCGGCGAAGGCCCATCCGTCGGCCGCGTCGAACCACAGGTAGAAGCCACCGGCGGGCAGGTCGATCGGCAGGCCGGACCACGCCGACAGCACCGCTGCGGTCCGTCGGAGCCGGCCGAGGTACCGCTCGCGCTGCACCGTGACGTGCTCGTCGTCGGCCAGTGCGGAAGCGCCTGCCGCTTGGGCCGGACCGGGCACGAGCATGCCGACGTGCTTGCGCACCTCCTTGAGGTACGTCACGAGCTCGGGATCTCCCACGTAGAAGCCCACGCGCAGCCCTGCCAGATTCGATCGCTTCGAGAGCGAGTGGACCGCCACGACACCTTCGACCCCGGTCTCGATGATCGTGCGCGGCCTGCTCTGCCACGTGAACTCGACGTAGCACTCGTCGCTGAACACCGGCACGCCGTGTGCCCGGCCCCATGCCGCAGCGGCATCGAGGTCGCTGAGCGCGCCGGTGGGGTTCGACGGGCTGTTCACCCACAGCATCAGCGCACGCTCGGCATCGTCGGGGTCGATCCCGTCGAGGTCGATTCCCCCATCGGCGGACATCGGCACCGCCACCGGACGGCAACCCGCCAGCACGGCACCCATCTCGTAGGTGGGGTAGGCCACGGCCGGGTACAGCACCGTGTCCTTCGAGGGCGAGCGGAGCTTCAGGTACTGAGGCGTGGTGGCGACCATCTCCTTGGTCCCGATGCATGCAGCCACCTGGTCGGCGGTGACGTCGATGCCGAACTTACGCTGCACCCAGGCGACGATGGCCCGGCGGAGGTCGGGCGTGCCGATGCTGGGTGGATAGCCACGCTCGGAGTTCGACGAGGCGAGCGCCGCAATGACAGCGGCCGGCGGCGGGTCGCACGGTGTTCCGATCGACAAGTCGACGATGCCACCGTCGTGGCCGGCACAGATCGCGGCAAGCCGGTCGAGGCGGTCGTACGGGTACGGGGGCGGGACGAATCCTTCTGCGGCCATGCGGCACCATTCTTAGTCGGCGACCGGCGCTGCCGCCGCTTCAGATCAGGACGCCGCTCGGCGCGGTCAGTGCGCGACGACGTAGGGCGACAGTCGGCCCGCCGACGCGTCGGCCAGGCGGGCGCGCACACGAACTCCGCCCTCTTCGTGCGAGGTCGAGATGACCTCGCCCTCGCGGTGCACCGACGCCAGCACATCACCACGGTCGTACGGGATGAGGAGTTCGACCGGCACCGTGATGGCGCGCAGGCGGTCCCCGAGCGTGGTGAGGAAGTCGTCGATCCCCTCACCCGTGACGGCACTGATGGCGACGGAACCCTCATGGTCGGCCACGAGTCGCTTCACCTCGTCGGGGACGAGGTCGGCCTTGTTGAAGACCAGCATCTCGGGCACCCGGTCGGCCTCGATCTCGGCGAGTACCTCGCGGACCGCGGCGATCTGTCCCTCGGGATCGGCGGCAGACGAGTCGACGACGTGGACCAGGAAGTCGGCGCTGCTGGCGACCTCGAGCGTGCCCTTGAAGGCCTCGATGAGGCCGTGCGGCAGGCGCCGTACGAACCCGACCGTGTCGGTGAGGAGCACGGGTTCACCGCCGGGCAGGCTGAGCCGGCGGGTGGTGGGGTCGAGCGTGGCGAACAGCCGGTCCTCCACCAGCACGCCGGCCTGGGTTAGGCGGTTCAGCAGCGTGCTCTTGCCCGCATTGGTGTAGCCGACGATGGTGACCGCAGCCAGGCCGCTCTTCGACCGGCTCTTTCGCTGGAGTCGGCGGGTCTCGTGGAGCCCGGTGAGATCGTGCTCGAGCTTGGTGATGCGGCGGGCCAGCGTTCGACGGTCGGTCTCGAGCTTCGTCTCACCCTTGCCTCGGGTGCGCGTGCCGATGCCACCACTTTGCTGGGACATGTTGCCCTTGGCACCGCGGCGCAGCCGGGGCAGGCGGTAACGCAGCAGCGCGAGCTCGACCTGTGCCTTGCCCTCGAGCGTGTGCGCGTTCTGCCCGAAGATGTCGAGGATGACGGCGGTCCGGTCGATGGCGGTCCGGCCGAGCAGCTTCTCGAGGTTGAACTGCTGCGCCGGGCTGAGGTCGTTGTCGAACACGACGGTGTCGGCATCGACTTCGAGGCAGAGTTGGCGCAGTTCTTCGACCTTGCCCTTGCCGATGAACCAGGTGTGGTCGGGCGAATCGCGCCGCTGTACCAGCCGAGCGGCCTCGTCGGCGCCAGCGGTGTCGATGAGCAGCGCCAACTCGTCGAGGCCTGCCTCGGTGTCACTGTCGGTGTGGCGTGGCAGGGTGACGCCCACGAGCACGATGCGTTCCCGCTTCGTGCGCTCGATGAGCGTGGCGCCGAGTGCTTCGTTGTACGGAGTGGTCATGAGCCTGCCTGCGTGATGTCGACGGTGACGTGGCCGACGAGAACCGACGGACCGACCAGGGTGACCCGACCGGGGCTGGGCTCGTCGATACGCACCTTCGCGCTCCCGCCGTCCATGTGCACCACGATTTCTGCGGCGCTCGCGGGGACGAGACCCCACGACCTCGCCGCCCAGGCACTCGCGCAGGCACCGGTGCCACACGCTTCGGTGATGCCGGCGCCCCGTTCGTGAACCCGCATCGTGATGCCGTGCGGCTCGGGACCCGGTTCGACGATCTCGAGGTTGGTGCCGGGAACCTGCAGCCCGAGCGCGAGGAGATCGACCGCGGCGACGTCGTCGACGCCCACCACGGTGTGCGGGTTGCCGAGACCCAGGTGCTCGACCGGTCGGTTCGGATCGCACCCGATCGAATCCCAGCCGACCGGTGCGTCGATCGTGCTGACCTCGCCCATGTCGACGCTGGCCTCGATGGTGTCAGGGTTGTCGGTGGCGAACAGGTGGACCAGCCGCGGACCTGCGTCGGTGAGGATGTTCTGCGGGGCCAGCGACTCACTGCGCATCGCCATCGCCTGCGCGAAGCAGCGGATGCCGTTGCCACTCATCTCGGCCTTCGAACCATCAGCGTTGTGCAGGGTCATGCGGGCGGTATACCCAGCCGCTTGCGTCGCGATCAGCAGGCCGTCGGAACCGACACCTCTGCGCCGATCACACAATCGACGTGCCAGCGCTGCGAGGTCATCGACCGGCGGGTCGAACACGACGAGGAAGTCGTTACCGAGACCGTGGTGCTTGGTGAGCTCGAGCTTCATGACAGCAGCGTTCCGATCACCGGCAGCGCCTCGGCGACCGGATCGTCGTGGATGTCGATCCACTGTACGCGTGGGTCCCGACGGAACCACCGCTCCTGGCGGACCGCGAACTGCCGTGTGCGCAGCACAATCGTGGCAACCGCCTCATCGAGCGACGCCTCACCCTCGAGGTGGTCGACGAGCTCTTTGTATCCCAGTGCCTGCCGGGCGGTGCGCGACCAGTGCGGGAAGCGGTCGAGCAGCCCGGTCACCTCATCGAGCAGCCCCTCCCCCATCATCCGGTGGACGCGTTGCTCGATGCGTCGGGCGAGCACCGGCCGCTCCCAGCGGAGGCCCACCTGGACGAACTCCACTGGCGGGTATGCCTGCAGGCCCGGACCGAACGAGCTGAACGGGCGACCACTGCCGATGCACACCTCGAGCGCGCGCACGATGCGCCGGGTGTTCGACGGCTCCATCCGTGATGCAGCAAGGGGGTCGAGCGCTGCCAGCTCGGCATGGATCTCGGCGATCGGCTCGACCTCGGCACGCCGCTCGAGTTCGGCGCGAACCTCGGGCCAGCTGCCGGGCATGTCCATCGGATCGGTGAGCGTGCGCAGATACAGCCCCGTGCCGCCGACCAGAACGGCTCGATGGCGGCGGGCGACGATGTCACCGAGCGCTGCGATGCCCACCGCTGTGAACTCGGCGACCGCGAAATCGTGGTCGGGGTCGACGAGGTCGAGCCCGTGGTGCGGAACGACCGCCCGGTCGTGCTCGGTCGGCTTCGCCGTGCCGATGTCCATCCCTCGATACACCTGCATCGCATCCACCGCCACCACCTCGAACTTCGGCACCACACCGGTGCCGAGGCCCGCTGAGGTGCCGAAGTTCGTGGGGGTGGGGGTGGGGGTGGGGGTGGTGGCGAGGGCCATGGCGACATCGGACTTGCCGCTGGCCGTCGGGCCGAGCACCACGATCGGGGTGAGCGACGACGGAGCAGGTGTCGCCACGGTCAGAGCGCGGCGACGGCGATGCGGCGCTTGTGCGACGGTTCGCTGAGCAGCTCGCGGAACTCGCCGACGAGGTGGTGGGGGGCCGCAGTCGTGACCTCGACGGTGGCGTAGGCACCCGTGCGCACGGGGTGCGGCGGAGTGAAGTGCACCAGCTTGTTCTGCCGGGTGCGGCCGGACAACAGCGATGGATCCTTGCGACTCGGGCCCTCGACGAGAACCTCTTCGACGCGACCGATTCGCGCCCGGTGCTTGGCGATGGCGGCCCGCTCGACCACGATGCGCAATCGCTCGAACCGCTCGGACACGACCGCCGGGTCGATGAACCGATCGGTCATGGTGGCCGCCTCGGTGCCCTGGCGTGGCGAGAACTGGAACGTGTAGGCGTAGTCGTACTCGGCCGCAGCAGCAACCTCGAGCGTGCGCTCGAAGTCGTCGTCGGTCTCTCCGGGGAAGCCGACGATGATGTCGGTGGAGACAGCGAGATCATCGATGGCAGCGTGCGCCATCGCCAGGCGCTCGAGGTAACGCTCGGCGGTGTAGCCCCGGTGCATCAGCGCCAGCACGCGGTCGGAGCCACTCTGCAGCGGGTAGTGCAGGTGCTCGCACACCGCCGGTGACGCCGCCATGGCTGCGAACGTCTCGGGACGCATGTCTTTCGGGTGTGGGCTCGTGAACCGGACGCGCCGGATGCCAGGCACGGCCGCCACCGCAGTGATGAGATCGGCGAACAGCGGCCGCACCTTGGCGTCGACGTCGCCCGCCTGGCGCGACGCGAGCTGGATGTCGCGGCCGTAGCTGTTGACGTTCTGCCCGAGCAGCGTGACCTCGGAGACGCCCGACCCGACGAGTTGATGGACCTCGGCGATCACGTCGCCGAACGGACGACTGATCTCGGCCCCGCGCACGCTGGGCACGATGCAGAACGCACACGAGTTGTCACACCCGATCTGGATGGTGACCCAGGCGTTGTAGGACGTCTCACGCTTGGCCGGCAGTGCCGAGGGGAACATCGCATGATCATCGATGACCGCTTCGTCGAAGATCTCGGTGATCGGGCCGTTCGTGGTGGCGTGGTCGAGCAACTCGGCCGCACGATGCACGTTGTGCGTGCCGAGCACCACATCGGCCCATGGTGCCCGCTCGCGAACCACGTCGCGATCCTTCTGTGCCAGGCAGCCGGAGATGACGATCTGCCGGCCTTCCTTCAGAGCCTTCCACGCCTTGAGATGACCAAGGTTGCCGTAGAGCTTGTTATCAGCGTTCTCGCGGATGCAGCACGTGTTCAGGACCACCACATCGGCGTCGGCCTCGTGCTCGACCGCAACCATGCCTTCGGCGTCGAACAACCCGGCAATGCGCTCGGAGTCGTGTTCGTTCATCTGGCACCCATAGGTGCGCACGACGTAGCTGCGGGTCACAAGTTGCCAGGCTAGCGGTGGCG
>JBBDMO010000052.1:0-6528 GCA_040878255.1 Ilumatobacteraceae bacterium | reverse complement strand
CGATCTTCACGACGTTGCGGTCGGCCTGGTACTGGGCGAACGACAGGTTGAGCAGGTGGTGGGCACGCTCACTCGTGTACGAGCGGACGAGGTTCGCAGCCATGTTGTACGTCGGTCGGAACGCCGAGTTGAGGTGGAACGAACGACTGCTCGCCAGCGCGGCAACCTGATCGAACGGCACGAACGGGCTCCACAGCACCATCGCGTTGCCGAGGTCGTCGATGCCGCGGCGCCCCGCTCGACCGGTGAGCTGCGTGTACTCACCCGGCGTGAGGAACGCGTGGTGGTCGCCCGTGAACTTCGTGAGCTTCTCGATGACGACGCACTTGGCCGGCATGTTGATGCCGACGGCCAACGTCTCGGTGGCGAAGACCACCTTCACCAGACCCTCGACGAAGCACGCCTCGACGACCTCCTTGAACGGCGGCACCATGCCGGCGTGGTGGGCCGCCACGCCTGCCTCGAGCTGGGCCAGGAACTGCGGGTACCGCAGCACCTCGAGGTCGGCCGGGTCCATGCCGGCGAGGCGGGTCTCGACGATGGTGCGGATGCGGGCTCGCTCGTCGGGGTCGGTCAGTTGCGCACCGGCAGCGAGCACCGAGCGCGCCGCCTCGTCGCACTGGTTGCGGCTGAAGATGAAGTAGATCGCCGGCAGCATGCGCCCACGATCGAGGACGTCGACCACGTCGAGGCGCGACGGCGTGTACAGCCGGCGCCGGCCCTGGGTGCCTTTCACGCCCTTGCCGCGCGACGAGCCGCGCGCTGCCTCGCCGTCGAGACGCAGGGCCTGCTGGTTGGGCCGCCCGGCCACGAGGACGGGCAGCAGGTGCATCCGGTCGTGGGTCTTGTCGCCGGCGAGGTACAGGTTCTCGAGGCGCACCGGCCGGCGGTCCTCGACGATGGCCGTCGTGGGGCCGCGCACGGTCGAGATCCAGTCCGTGAGCTCGTGGGCATTGCTGACCGTGGCCGACAGGCACACGAGCGTCACCGACGTCGGCAGGTGGATGATGACCTCCTCCCACACCGGACCCCGATAGGCGTCCTGCAGGAAGTGGACCTCGTCGAGCACGACGACGTCGAGGAGGTCGAGCGCGGCACTGCGCGCGTAGATCATGTTGCGCAGCACCTCGGTGGTCATCACCACCACCGGCGCGTCGCCGTTGATTGCGTTGTCACCGGTCAGCAGGCCGACGCCCTCGGCGCCGTACCGGTCGACGAGATCGTGGTACTTCTGGTTCGACAGCGCCTTGATCGGGGCGGTGTAGAAGGCCCGTCTGCCGGCCAGCCGGGCTGCCTCGATCGCGTACTCGGCCACCACCGTCTTGCCGCTGCCGGTCGGCGCAGCGACGAGCACGGACCGGCCGTCGTCGAGCGCGTCGAAGGCCCGGAGCTGGAACCCGTCGAGCGGGAAGGCGTACTGGCGGATCAGCTCCGACCGGTCGGGGCGCACGGGTCCATCGTGTCAGTCGACGGGTGCCCGTCGCAGTCGCCTGCGTTGCACGAGGTATCCGATGAGGACCGAGATGAGGTAGAAGAACGACATCGGCAGCGCGAGCGCCAACATGCTGTACGGATCACCGCTGGGAGTGATCACGGCTGCGATCACGAAGCACGCCAGCAAGGCGTAGCGCCAGCCCTTCAACAACGTCTGCGGCGTGAGCACGCCCACGAGCTGCAGGGCGACGAGCAGGACCGGAAACTCGAACGCGATGCCGAACGCTGCGATCATGAGACCGACGAGGCGCACGTACTCGTTGACGGCGTAGGCCGCCTGCACGCCTTCGCCCGACCATGCGATCAGGAACTCGAGCGCCCTCTCGAGGGTCCAGTAGGCGATGTAGCCGCCGAGCAGGAACAACCCGACCGACGACAACACGAACGGGATCGCGTACTTCTTCTCTTTCGCGTGGAGCGCCGGGACGATGAAGCGCCACACCTGCCACATGATGACCGGCAACGCGATGATGATGCCGCCGTACGTGGCGATCGACAGGCGGGTGGTGAACCCGGCGAGCGGCGCGAGCGAGAACAGGTTGCCGTCGCTGACAGCGCAGAAGTCGGGTCGGCGGGCGCACAGGTCGTTGTACGGCTGCACGAGGAACCCGAGCACCTGGTCGTAGGCCGCAAGGATAACGATGATGCCGAGCAGGACGGCGAGCAGGCTGCGGATGATGCGCGTGCGCAGCTCGGCCAGGTGCTGGGTGAGCGTCATCCGATCGTCGGGCGTGCTGACCGTTGGCTGGTCGGCGCTCCGGAAGGGCGTCTTCATGCGGGCGAGGGCCCCTCGTCACCGACGACCTCGGGGTCCGGCGCCGGCTCGGTGGCATCGGCGACCGGCTGCGGCCACGCCGGAGCAGCGAACGCTGGCGCATCGCGGACAACGGCGGCGGGTGCAGCGATGTCGGCGGGGTGGGACGAGCGCGCCGCTGGCGGCCGAGCGGCGAGCACCCGCTTGAGCGGCGGCAGCATCGGCGTAGGGATCATCGGCGTAGGGATCACGGGCTCGGGGATCACGGGCTCGGGGATCACGGGCTCGGGGATCACGGGCTCGGGGATCGCCGGCTCGGACGGTTCGGGGACGACGGTGTCGGCAGCCGCCAGCGTGACCTCGTCGGTGACGGCGGGCAGGGTGACGGCGGGCATGAGGTCGTCGGACGCGACGACCTCGGGAACCTCGTGAGCCTCGGGGAGGAGCAGCGGCGTCGGACGAATCGGCGGCGCCGCCGACGAGGCGTCGGCCGACTCGAATGGCGAGAGCGTGGGCGGGGCATCGCCGGCCGGCTCCGTCGGCGCGACCGACGGCTTGGGGTCGGGGGTGAAGCCACTCATCACGTCGAAGCTGGCGGCCTTCTTCAGCTCGTCGGCGGTGGACCGCATCTCCTTCATCGGTTCGTCGAGCGCCGATTTCAGCTCGCTCTGGAAGCCGGTGGCGGCCTTCTTGAGCTCGCCGTAGGTCTGTCCGAACTTGCGCACAGCGTCCGGCAGCTTCTCCGGGCCGAGGATGATCAGGGCGAGCAGGAGCAGGAACACCATCTCGCTGCTGCTGAAGTTGAACACGTGGGAAGTCTAGAAGCCCCCGTGCCAAACTGCCCGTTGTGCAGCAGCGCCTCCCTTCGATGCTCGATGACCCGATCACCTTCGCCCATCGGGGTGCCCGCGCGCATGCGCCGGAGAACACGCTCGAGGCGTTCGCGCTCGGTCTGAAGCTCGGCGCGACCGGCCTCGAGAGCGACGTGTGGCTCACCGCCGACGGCGAGGTGGTGCTCGATCACGACGGTGTGGTGACGTCGCGGCTGCGCAAACGCCCGATCGGTGAGTTCTCTCGTGCACAGCTCCCTGCGCACATCCCCACCCTCGCCCAGCTGTACGAGCAGTGCGGCACGGCGTATGCCCTGTCGCTCGACCTGAAGGATCCGCGGGTCGGTCAGGCGGTCATCGACGTCACCCGCGAGTCGGCGCCGGCGATGGTCGAGCGGCTGTGGCTGTGCTCACCGAGCTGGCAGAGCCTGCTGCCCCTCCGTGACCAGGGGGCCAAACTCGTCGACTCCACACGGCTCGCGCGCATCAAAGAGGGTCCGGAGCGCCGGGCTGCGACGCTGGCCAGCGAGGGCATCGATGCGGTCAACATGCACCACACCGACTGGAACGGTGGCCTGGTGGCGCTGTTCCACCGCTTCGAGCGCATCACCTTCGGGTGGGACATGCAGTTCGAGGACGTCATCAGGCCGGCGCTGCGAATGGGTCTTGACGGCGTCTACAGCGATTGGGTCGACCGGATGATCGACGCGTATCGGGCCGAGATCGGGGCGCCGGTGCCACCGCCACCTGTCGTCGACTAGAGCCAGGACCAGTCGCTCGACGGCCAGATGATGACGAACGCCCGCCCGATGAGCAGGTCGTCGGCCACCGCGCCGAACGCCCGACTGTCGCTCGACTTGCCGCGATGGTCGCCGAGCACGAACACCGTGTCGGCGGGCACCGTGATCTCGGGCTGGTCGGCGCCGCAGCCGTCGCGCTGCTGGATGATGGGGTCGATGTAGGGCTCCTGGAGCGGTTGGTCGTCGATGTAGACGACGCAGCTCTCGAACCGCACCTGCTCGCCCGGCAGACCGATGACGCGCTTGATGAGGTCTCGCTCGGTGGTCGTGCTGTCGAAGCGCTTCAGCACCACGACATCGCCGCGGCGCGGGTCGTGGAGGCGGTAGCTGAGCCGGTTGACAAGCACCCGGTCACCGTCGTGCAGGGTGCTCAACATCGATTCGCCCTCGACGGCGAACTGCTGGACCACGAATGCCCGCACGATGAACGCCGACGTGACGGCGACAGCGACGACGATGATCCATTCGACGACCGGGTTGAGCTTCTTCTTCGCCGGGTCAGACGGGGGCGTCGAGGCGTCGCCGCTGCTCTTCAGGTCGCTCATGCGGGCGCAACGGTACCTGGCGGGGCGAGCAAGTCGACAGCATGCTGCGCCGCTGCGCCCACTGCCCGAAAGAACCCCGGATCGTCGGTCGGCCCCCTGCCCATGGTGGTCACGGTCATGCGAACCGCCTCGAGTGCGGTCGCCACGTCGGGCGGTTCGATGACGACGGCCCGGTGGTGACCGATGTCGACGACCTGGTCGGCGAGTTCCGGGGGTATGGGCACGTCGAGCGCCATGGCGACCAGCGCGAGCGCCGACCGGGTGTGGTGGCTGATGCCTCGATGCCGGGCGCGGGCGTCGGCGCTGCTGGCCCTGACCATCGGCACGGGCGTGCCGCCGAGGCGATCGACCGCGGCGAGCACTGCGGCCACCTCGACCGAGGTGGTGCCAAGCGTCGTGTCGGTGCCCACCACCCCCGGTCCCATGACGCAGACCACGAGCTCGGCGTGCTGGAGCTCGACCGCGATCTGGAGCGCTGACGGGACGCTGACCGCCTCGAGGTCGCCGCCGAAGGCATGACCTGCGGTGATCGTGCCGCACAGCAACCCTCGTTCGCACAGGTCGGCGACGAGGTCGCTGAGCGCGAGCGGCAGTGCCGCCCCATCGGTCATGACGTAGCTGACCCTCGTGCCGGGTCGGAGGTGTGCGATGACGGCGGCCGCCACGCCGAGCTGACTGTGCAGGCTGCCGACCAGGATGGGTACCCCACCGAGGTGAGGCATGCCCGCGTCGGGCCGCATCGATGCAGTGGGCAGCAGCTCCTCGGCTGCGCCGGTGTCGGCCTGAAGGCTCGTGTACCGCACCTTCATGATGTGGCCGGGGCCGGGTTGCGACAGCTCGCGACGAGCGAGATTCCAGTGCACCACGTGCCAACCGCCGGTGCCGAGGCCGAGGTCGACGGCCGTGGTGTTCACGACGACCTCGTCACTGACCGACACCGTGCCGGTGAGCTGGGTGAGCGAGTAGGCGCGGCTGCCGTCGTCGAGTCGCACCCGTTGGAGACCGGTGCGCTCGGCGAGGATCTCAACGACGCGCAGTGTTCGGAACGTGGGCATGCGTGACGGGGCGTCAGAGCGACGCGATGAGCTTCTCGACGCGCTCGTCGCGGCTCTTGAGCGGGTCCTTGCAGAGCACCGTGCGCTGTGCCTGGTCGTTGAGCTTCAGGTGCACCCAGTCGACGGTGTAGTCGCGCTTGCGCTCCTTGGCCTTCTTGATGAACTCGCCACGCAGGCGTGCCCGCGTGGTCTGTGGCGGCACGTCGACCGCCGTCTCGATGTCGGTGTCGGTGCAGATGCGCTCGACGAGCCCACGGTCCTGCAGCTTGTAGAAGGGGCTGCGGTCGCGACTGATGTCGTGGTACTGCAGGTCGAGCAGCTGCACGCGGGCATGGCCGAGCGTCAGGTCGTGTCTGGCCCGGAACGCCTCGATGAGCCGGTACTTGATCACCCAGTCGACCTCGCGGTCGAGCTTCAGCGGGTCGTTCTCGATCGTGGTGATGCAGTGCTCCCACATGTCGAGCGCCTTCTGTTCGAGCGGTGGGAACCCCTTGGTCTCGGCATAGCGGAGCGCACGATCGAGGTACTCACGTTGGATGTCGAGGGCACTGACCTCGCGTCCGTTGGCAAGCCGTACCCGGCGGCGGCATGTGACGTCGTGGCTGATGTCGCGGATGGCCCGGATGGGGTTCTCGAGCGTCATGTCGCGCAGCACCACACTGGGGTCCTCGAGCATCCGGAGCATGCACGCGGCCGACCCGACCTTCACGAACGTCGTGTACTCGGACATGTTCGAGTCGCCGACGATCACGTGCAGACGCCGGTACTTCTCGGCATCGGCGTGGGGCTCGTCGCGTGTGTTGATGATCGGCCGGCTGCGGGTGGTGGCGCTGCTGACGCCCTCCCAGATGTGCTCGGCTCGCTGCGCCATCGAAAACAGCGGGCCGCGGGCCGTCTGGAGCACCTTGCCCGCACCGGTGAAGATCTGCCGGCTCACGAAGAACGGGATGAGCACCTCGGCGTAGTGACCGAGATCGTCGCTGCGGCTGGTGAGGTAGTTCTCGTGGCAGCCGTAGCTGTTGCCCGCCGAGTCGGTGTTGTTCTTGAACA
>JBBDMO010000051.1:4263-6610 GCA_040878255.1 Ilumatobacteraceae bacterium | reverse complement strand
GGCTTCTGAAACACCATGCCCACTCGGCGCCGCACCTCGACGGCGTCGACGTCGGGGCCGTACAGATCGATCCCGTGATAGAGGATGGTGCCCTCGACCCGGGCCGACTCGATCAGATCGTTCATCCGGTCGAAGCAACGCAGCACGGTGGACTTGCCGCAGCCGGACGGACCGATGAGCGCCGTGATCTCATTCTCGCGAATGGTCAGGTTCACATCTCGCACGGCCTTGTATGCGCCGTAGTACACGTTGAGATCCTTGGCCTCGAACACAGGTTGTGCGTCGGGGCGGGGGTCAGCGGCGTCCGAGGTCATGGCAACATCATGCGTCATCGCCAACCTCACTCCACGCTTCGAGTCGACTGCGTCCACTCTCACCACTTCCTCTCGTATCGATTGCGGAGCCAGATGGCAAAACCGTTCATGAACAGAACCAACACCATGAGCACCACCGATGCGGCCGCTGTGACCTCGCGGAACGCATCACCGGGCTGGCGGGCGTAGGAGAAGATGGCGACCGGCAACGCCGTGAACGGCCCGGTCAGTTGTGCGAAGAAGTTCTGGTCGCCGGTGCGCAGCAGACCAGTGGCAGCGCCGACCAACAACACGGGTGCGGCCTCGCCAGCCGCACGGGCGAGTGAGAGCACTGTGCCGGTGAGAATGCCCGGCGCGGCCGACGGCAGGACGTGGCTGCGCACGGTCTCCCACGGCGTGGCACCCACTCCGAGTGCGCCTTCGCGGATACCCCGCGGCACGGCGCGCAACGCCTCGGAGGCGGTGATGATCACGATCGGCAGCACCAGCGCAGACAGTGCCAACCCGCCGGCGAACACGGTGCGGCCACCGGTGATCCCTTCCATTGCGCCTACGAAGATCGCCAGACCGAGGAGTCCGTAGACGATCGAAGGCACACCGGCAAGGTTGCGGACGTTGATCCGTGTCCACTTCGCGAACCGCGATGTGCCGGCGTACTCCTCGAGGTACACGGCGCAGGCGATGCCGAGGGGGAACGACACCACCACGACCACGCCGCACAGCACGAGCGTGCCCTTCATGGCCGACCACACGCCGGCGTTGGCAGCGTTGGCCGAGTTCAGGCCACCGGTGAGGAAGTCGCCGGGGCGCTCGGTCCAGATCGGCCAACTGCGCATGACGAGGTCGACGAGCAGCACCAGCAGGATGAGCAGGGACAACCCGAGTGCACCCACGAGCGCCGACTCGATCAGCTTGCCCTTGACGTCGGTGCCTTTCTTGGTGATCCCTGCGGTGATGCTGCTGGCAGAACGGCCACCGACGGCTGCCGGCGTGGTGAGACCCATCAGTACACCTCGCGGACACGAGCGACGAGACGGTCACTCAGGAAGTTGAGCACCAATGTCATGAAGAACAGCAGCAGCCCGATGAAGTACAGGCTCTGGAAGGCAAGATCGTTGCCTGCCACCTGGTCGCTCCCGAAGCCCAGGGCAGCCATTGCCCCGGTCATGGTCTGGCCAGGCAGCAGTGGGGTCAGGCGGAACAGACCCCCGCCCACGGCGCCAGCGGCGATGGCGACCACCATGGTCTCGCCAACAGCGCGGGAGACGCCGAGAATGAGCGAAGCGACGATGCCCGAGATGGCGGCGGGCACCACCACTCTGAACGTGGTCTGCGACCGCTTCCCTCCGAGACCGAACGACGCTTCCCGCAGCGACATCGGCACGGCGCGAAGCGCATCTTCGGCGACCGAGGCGATGATCGGCACGGTGAGGACGCCGACGGCAACACCTGCCGCAGCGAGTGTGAAGGCCTTGTCTGCCGAGTCGAACAGCGAGACGATGATCTGTGGGTTGATGAACGAGATGGCGAAGTACCCGAGCACGACGCTGGGGATGCCGGCGAGCACCTCGATGATCGGCTTGATCGTCCGGCGGATTCGCGGCCGTGCGTACTCGGCGAGATATATCGCAGTGCCGAGCCCCAACGGGACCGCCACGATCATGGCGATGCCGGTGACGATGAAGGTGCCCACCACCAGGGTGCCGATGTCGAAGATGCCGCGGCGGGGGAACCATCCGATGTCGAACAACGACCCGAGTCCGTCATCGGTGTCGCTGAGGTTGCTGAGGAAGCCCCAGGCGTCGACGACGAGGGTGAAGATGATCAGCACGGTCACCGCGAACGTGGTGGCTGCGGCTGCCTTGAACACCCATCGTGCCGCTGTGTCCTTGCGCCGGCGCTTCGGATCGGTGCGCAGCGAGATCGGAGTCGGTTCATGCGTAGGGGTAGCGCCGGTGAGGGCGGTGGTCATGTACTGCTCCCGGGTCGAGTCGTCACCATGGTAGATGGTAGTTGGGGGGGGGGGGGGGGGG
>JBBDMO010000051.1:0-4253 GCA_040878255.1 Ilumatobacteraceae bacterium | reverse complement strand
CCCCCCCCCCCCCCCACGACCATCAAGGGGTCTCTTACTCGCCGCCGTCGCGGGTACCGGTCTCCCGGGTCTCCCACACCGACTGGGTCGCTGCGAGGAGCTCGTCGTTCAGCGGGACGTAAGGCACCTGGCCCTCGCCAGCACCGACGAGGGAGGCGAGGCCCTCATTGACGTAGAAGTCGACGAACGCCTCGAGAGCCGGGTTCGCCTCGAGGGCCGGAACGCTCACGTAGATGTAGAGCAGACGGGCAATCGGGAACTCACCGCTGGCGATGGTCTCGGGCGTGGCCTCGATGCAGCCGTTGCCGGCATCGATCTGGAGCGGCTTGATCGTGTCGAGACTCTCCTCGACGAAGGCGAAGCCGACCCATCCGAGCGAGGTCGGGTTGGCGGCGATGCCCTCGATGATCACGTTGTCGTTGGGGCTGGCGGTGTAGTCGGGACGCACGTTGGCGTCTTCCACCCCGAGCGCTCCGCCGACTTCTTCGATCACGAGCTCGACGAATGAGTCGAAGGTTCCCGACTCCTCACCGGGAGCGGTGACCGTGAGCGAGGCATCCGGGTAGGGCGTGTTGACCGCACCGAGATCGGTGACCGTGGCGGCGTAACCGTCGGCCAGTTCCGTGGCGTCGGCCCAGTTGTTGATCCCTGTCGCGTCGGGGCCGAGGAGCGCGTAGAGGTCGACGAACGACAGGCACTCGATGGCGGTGTTCTCGACCGAGGTGATCGGCGAGAGACCGTCGACGGCGACGACGAGCTCGATGAACTCGACACCGTTGGCCTCGCAGGTCTCCACCTCAGACCCCTTGATCGGTCGCGATGCATCGCTGATGTCGGCCTCACCTGCGCAGAACTGGGCGAATCCGTCACCGGTGCCCGGACCCTGGACGGTCACAGCCACACCCGGGTTGGCATCGGCGAACGCATCACCTGCGGCGATCGAGATCGGCTCGAC
Source organism: Ilumatobacteraceae bacterium (assembly GCA_040878255.1). Lineage (GTDB taxonomy): Bacteria > Actinomycetota > Acidimicrobiia > Acidimicrobiales > Ilumatobacteraceae > VFMC01. Next base: position 3,298 of record JBBDMO010000051.1, on the reverse strand, counting down.
CGTCGATGACCCGGTCACGAAGATGCTGCCCGACAGCTCGGATGCTGGGGCGGTGGTGGTCTCGGCCGCAGGTGCGGTGGTCTCGGCCGCAGGTGCGGTGGTCTCGGCCGCAGGTGCGGTGGTGGTAGCGGCCTCGTCGTCGTCGCCGCATGCTGCGACCAACAACGAGAGACTGATGACGCTGGCCAGTGCCAGGCGCCGCTTGGAGGTGTTCACGTTGACTGTCTCCTTGTGTTCATCAGGGTACGAACAGAACGCAACGTAGGAAGCTCAGATGGCGCGAATCCCGACACTGATTGAACGGAAGATGAACGAGAACGGAAGGAACGGCCAACTGAGCGGCGGACCTCAGCGGCGCTGCTTGGCAGCCACCCAGTGGTAGAAGCGGTCCTGCGCATCACCGTCGGCGAACCACGTCGGCCCCCGACGATGCCACTGGCCGACAGCGTCGAGCTCCCAACGCACGGTGTCGTCGGAGAACAGGAACGCGAACACCTCGTCGAGCCAGAACTGGTGCTTCGGATGTGTCACCGGCACCATCACCTCGACGCGACGATCGAGGTTGCGAGGCATCCAGTCGGCCGACCCGATGAGGTAGAGCGGCTGGTCATCGGCACCGTCGGCGTGCTGGTCGCCGTGGCGGAACCAGATGAGCCGCGAGTGCTCGAGATATCGGCCGAGCTGCGAACGCACCCTGATCGTCTCGCTGACCCCCGGCACGCCCGGAACGAGGCAACAGACGCCACGCACCACGAGGTCGATGCGCACACCGGCCTGCGACGCTGCGTACAGCGACCGTACGACACCCTCGTCGGCGAGCGAGTTCAGCTTCACCTTGATGTGCCCATCGGAGCCGTAGGTGGCCTCGTGGTCGATGAGGTCGGTGAGCTGGTTGCGCATCTCCTTCGGCGCGACGAGCAGCGTGCGGTAGTCCTGAGTGCGGCTGTAGCCCGTGAGGTGGTTGAAGAGCTGCGTGACATCGGCACCGACGTCCGGGTCGCAGGTGATGAAGCCGACGTCCTCGTACAGCCGCGCGGTCTTGGAGTTGTAGTTGCCCGTGCCGATGTGGCAGTACCGCCGCAGGCCGTCGTCGTCGTTGCGCACCACGAGCACGCACTTTGCATGGGTCTTCAGGCCCACGAGCCCGTAGACGACATGGACGCCGGAGCGTTCGAGCGCCTTGGCCCAGCTGACGTTGGTGGCCTCGTCGAAGCGGGCCTTCAGCTCGACCAGCACGGCCACCTGCACACCCCGCTCGGCGGCGAGCATCAGGCTGCGGGCGATGGGGCTGTCGCCGCCGGCACGATAGAGCGTCATCTTGATCGACTGGACCTTGGGGTCGTCGGCCGCCTGGGCGATGAAGCTCTCGACGCTGCTGGCGAAACTCTCGTAGGGGTGGTGCACGAGCAGCGGCCGCTCGCGGATGACCGAGAAGATGCTCCGATCGGCCTCGTCGGCAGTGACGATGCGGCCCGCGGTGACGGGGGGCCACGGTGTGTCCTTCAGTTCGGGACGCGGCAGGGATGCGAGCTGGAACAGGCAGGTGAGGTCGAGCATGGTGGCGTGGTACGAGACGTCGGCGGGCTCGAGCTCGAGCTCGCGGACGAGCAGCTCGACCATCTCGGCGCTCATGCCGGACTGCGCCTCGAGCCGGACCGCACGCCCGAACCGCCGCCGCCGTAGCTCGAGCTCGACCGCCGCCAGCAGGTCGTCGGCGTCTTCGTCCTCGAGCGTGAGGTCTGCATTACGAGACACTCTGAACGGGTAGCACTCCTCGACCACCATGCCCGAGTACAGCTGGTGCATGTGCGCGGCGATGATCTGCTCGACGGGTACGAACCGGCGTCCGCCGGAGATGGCGACGAGCCGCGGGAAGACGTTGGGCACCTTCACCCGGGCGAAGCGACGCTCGCCGGTGTCGGGGTCGGTGATCATGGCCGCGAGGCTGAGCGCAAGGTTCGAGATGTACGGGAACGGGTGCGCCGGGTCGACCGCGAGCGGGGTGAGGACCGGGAAGATCCGGCGCTCGAAGATCTCGGTGAGCTCGACGCGCTCGAACACCTCGAGCTCGGACCAGTCGACGACCTCGATGCCGTTGCGCGCCATCTCGGGCATGAGCGCACCGAGGAGCATGCTTTCCTGCCGGACCACCATCGCACCGACCGCCTCACCGATCGCGGTGAGCTGCTCGGTGGGCGAGAGGCCATCGGGAGCGGGCGCGGTGACCCCGGCGGCCACCTGGTCCTTGAGCGCGGCCACGCGCACCTGGAAGAACTCGTCGAGGTTGCTCGATGCGATCGCGCAGAACTTGACCCGTTCGAGGAGCGGGATGCCCGGCTCGGCGGCCAGCGCGATGACGCGCTCGTTGAACTGCAGCCAGCTGAGCTCGCGGTTGAGCAGGTGGCCGGTCATGGCGAACTGATCAGTTGGATTCGGGGATGCCGAGGTCCCACTCGATGCCGATGCGCTCGCGTTCGGCATCACGGATGATGCGCTCACGGTTCCGTCGGAACTGCGGGTCGTCCCGGGGCAGGAGCACGAGGCGGGCGAGCACGCGGGACCGGAACTCGTCGACGACGGTGCGATCGCCGTAGTCGCCGTAGACCTCCCAGTGAGGTGACACCGGACCGAGGTAGACGATGCGAGCGTGAGCTCGCGGCGGCTCGTTGGCGATGTCGGTCATGTTTCCTCGATTTCGATGCCGGGCACTGTGGCGGCGGGCAGTGTACCTGCCCGATTGGAAGCGTGGCTCAGAGCCAACCCCCGTGCTAGCGTTCGTGCCAAGTCGGGAACCATCTGTCCCCCACCGGCGTCGAACACTTCGACGTCGAGTTGTGATGGTTGCCGATGCCCTTCGGGGCTCGTGCGGGCGCACAACTCCCTGCGACATGGTCGCGGGCACAGAAGGAGACCACGCCATGCAGCCGAACGAGACCACCTCCGGCCTCACGATCACCGCCGTCGCCAACCCGGCGCCGGCCGACGCCGACTCGGTGTCGGCCTGGATGAGCGCCGGCAACTGTCGGAACTATCCCCCGGCCGTCTTCTTCCCGAGCGACGGTGTCGGCGTCGATCGAGCCAGGAAGATCTGTGCCGATTGCCCCGTGCTCGGCCAGTGCCTCGAGTACGCACTCGAGCAGCGCATCGAACACGGCGTGTGGGGCGGATGCAGCGAGCGCGAGCGCCGCCGCATCCTGAAGCGCCGCCGGGTCGACATCTCCGTCTGATCGGTCGACATCTCCGTCTGACCGACGGCCTGACCGACTCGCTCGTATTCAGGCTCGCTCGTATTCAGGAA
>JBBDMO010000050.1:0-6627 GCA_040878255.1 Ilumatobacteraceae bacterium | reverse complement strand
GGGCCGACGCCCAGGCCAACGGAGCCCTCGCGCTGGCGAAAGAACTCGGCCGCAACCCTTGCGACGTCGCCGCCGACGTCGTGGCAGCATCGGACCTGGCGGGCGTCGCCACGCTCGACGTCGCCGGCCCCGGCTTCATCAACGTCACCTTCGCCGATGGTTTCGTGGCCGATCAGCTCGCCGAGGTGGCTGCCGACCCCATGCTCGGCGTGAGGCGCACCGGGCAGCCCGAGACCGTGGTGGTCGACTACTCGCACCCGAACGTCGCCAAGGAGATGCACGTCGGTCACCTTCGCACCACCGTCATCGGTGACTCGATCGCCCGGCTGTTCGACTTCCTCGGCCACCGTGTCGTCCGCGAGAACCACATCGGCGACTGGGGCACCCCGTTCGGCATGCTCATCGAGCACCTCGTCGACGAAGGCGCCGGTGCGACGTCGGTCATCGTCAACGACGACCCGAACGTCTTCTACCAAGCGGCTCGGGCCAAGTTCGACGCCGATGACGACTTCAAGGAGCGGGCGCGTCACCGGGTGGTGAAGCTGCAGAGCTACGACCCCGAGACGATCGCGCTGTGGCAGCAGCTGGTCGACGCGAGCATCGAGTACTTCAACACCGTGTACCGCCAGCTCGGCGTGCTGCTGACCGACGACGACCTGATGGGCGAGAGCGCGTACCAGCCGCTGATGCCGCAGGTGATCGAACGGCTCGACGCCGCCGGCATGCTGCAGCAGAGCGACGGGGCCGACGTGGTGTTCCCTCCCGGCTACACCAACCGCGACGGCGACCCGCTGCCGCTCATCGTGCAGAAGGGCCACGGCGGTTTCAACTACGCCACCAGCGACCTCGCCTGCATCATCGATCGCGTCGAGCGTGTGCACGCCACCTTGCTGCTCTACGTCGTGGGTGCACCGCAGGCACAGCACCTCGCGATGGTGTTCGATGTCGCCACCGCGGCGGGGTGGCTGCAGCCACCGGCCCGCGCCGTGCACGTGGCGTTCGGCAACATGCTCGGTGCGGACCGGAAGATGTTCAAGACGCGCAGCGGCGAGTCGGTGAAGCTCCAGGCGCTCATCAACGAAGCGATCGAGCGGGGCACCGCCAGCGTGGCCGCGAAGAACCCCGACCTGCCGCTCGACGAGCGTGCCCGGGTCGGTCACATGATCGGGATCGGTGCGATGAAGTACGCCGATCTCAGCACCGACCGGATCAGGGACTACGTCTTCGACTGGGACCGGATGCTCGCGTTCGAGGGCAACACAGCGCCCTACCTGCAGTACGCGCACGCACGTATTCGCAGCATCTTCCGGCGCGCCGCTGTCGACCCGGCTTCGGTGCGCGAGGTGGCGCCCAGCCTGGCGTCGCCCGAGGAGCGTCAGCTCGCCCTGCGGCTGCTGTCGTTCGACGGTGCCGTGCAGGAGACGGCCGAGCGCTTCACCCCGCACCGCCTCTGCACCTACCTGTTCGATCTCGCCCAGGACTTCAGCGGCTTCTACGAGGCGTGCCCGGTACTCAAGGCCGAGACCGACGACCTCAAGCGCAGCCGCCTCGCGTTGGCCGACCTCACCGCCCGTGTGCTCGCCCAGGGCCTCTCGCTGCTGGGCATCGACGCCCCTGAGCAGATGTAGTCGGCCGGTCCCCGTCATGAGTTCCCTGCCGCTGCACCTCCTGCCGCAGACCGCCCGCGTCGACGACCGTGGTGCGCTCACCATCGGCGGCGTCGCCATCGACGAGTTGGCCGCCACGTACGGCACGCCGCTGTTCGTCTATGACGAGGCGCACCTGCGCAACCGCTGCCGCGAAGCCGTCGACGCGTTCGGTCATCAGCAGGCCGTGTACGCCACCAAGGCATTCCTGTGCACGGCCATGGCCCGCCTCGCCTACGAAGAGGGCATGCTCCTCGACGTCGCCAGTGGTGGTGAGATGCACGTCGCGTTCGCCGCAGGTGTGCCGGCCGACGCGCTCACCATGCACGGCAACAACAAGAGCATGGCCGAGCTGCGCATGGCGCTCGAGGCCGGCATCCGGTACGTCGTCGTCGACTGCGACGAAGAGCTCGACCGCATCGAGGCACTGGTGGCCGACGGGTTGCCACGACCCCGCGTCGTGCTGCGCATCACGCCCGGCGTGCACGCGCACACCCACGAGTACATCGCCACCGGCCAGGACGACTCGAAGTTCGGCTTCAACCTCGGCAACGGTCGCGCCGCCGCCGCCGTCGAGCGCGCCAGGTCGTCCGCTGCCGTCGAGCTGGTGGGCCTGCACTGCCACATCGGGTCGAACGTGTTCGCCGTCGAGAGCTTCGGTCGTGCCGCCGAGGTGATGGCGGACTTCGCGAAGCCGTTCGGCCTCCCCGAGCTCGTGCTGGGCGGTGGCCTGGGCGTGCCCTACGTCGGTGGGGAAGAGGCGCCCACCATCACCGAGTGGGGCCGGGTCGTACTCGGTGCGTGCAGCGCCGCCGGCGTCGAGGCACGAGTCAGCGTCGAGCCCGGCCGGTCGATCGTCGCGGCAGCAGCGATCACCGTCTACACGGTGGGCGCGGTGAAACACATCCCCGGTGTTCGCACCTACGTCTCGGTCGACGGCGGGATGAGCGACAACCCGCGACCCGTCCTCTACGGCTCGGGATACGAGGCGTTCGACCCCATGCGCGTCACGTCCGATCGTCCCGACCGGGCGCGCCTGGTGGGCAAGCACTGCGAGAGCGGTGACGTGCTGGTGTTCGACGCGGCGCTCCCCGCCGACCTCGCCGCCGGTCATCTGCTCGCCACGCCCGTCACCGGTGCGTACGGCCACTCGATGGCCAGCAACTACAACAAGCTCCCGCGGCCCCCGATCGTGTTCGTGCGCGACGGTGACGCCCGGCTCGTGGTGCGCCGCGAGACCTATGACGACCTGCTCGCATGCGACGTGGGCTGAGCGATCTCGTCCGTCGCGTCGGCGCCGTCCTGCGGCGGGCGGCCCGGCCAGCGGTCGATGCCGAGCTCGACGGCGTGCGCATCGAGTACACGCCGTGCATCGATGGTGACCCCGACCCGGGCGAGGTCGTGTGGACATGGGTCCCTTTCGAGGAGGACCCGACGAAGGGCAAGGACCGGCCCGTCATCGTGATCGGCAGGCGCGGCGCGCGGCTCGTGGGCGTGGCGCTCACGTCGAAACAGCACGACAACGAGCCGCAGGTGGCGGTGGGCACCGGCTCGTGGGACCGCAGTGGCAGGCCGAGCTACGCCAGGCTCGAGCGCATCATCGACATCGACCCGGCGCAGGTCCGTCGCGAGGGAGCGGTGCTGCCGCGCCAGCGCTTCGACGCCGTGATCGAGGGCCTGCGCCGACTCTGACCCGGTTGTGCGCATGCCTGAAAGTGTCCCGTCCCTGCAGTGCGTCGCCTAGCCTGCGACGCCGTGGCTCTTGAGGGAAACGTGGTGCGGATCGGTGTGCTCGGGTGCGGCAACGTGGGGGCCGCGTTCATCCAACTGATCGACGAGCAGGCAGGTGCGATCGAGGCCCGGACGGGTCTGCGCCTCCAGGTGACCAAGGTCGCCGTGCGCAACGTCAGCCGTGAGCGGTCGGTCGACCTGCCCGACGGGGTACTCACCCACGACGCCCACACGGTGGTCGCCGACCCCGATGTCGACCTCGTGGTCGAGGTCATCGGCGGCATCGAGCCGGCACGCGAGCTCATCACCACGGCGTTGACCAACGGCAAGCCGGTCATCACCGCCAACAAGGAACTGCTCGCCAACGTCGGCAGTGAGCTCTACGCAGCGGCCGATGGCGCCGAGGTCGACCTGCTGTTCGAGGCGGCGGTCGCCGGTGGCATCCCGCTCATCCGTGCGCTGCGCGAAAGCCTGCGCGGCGAGCCCATCTGGCGAGTCATGGGCATCGTCAACGGCACGACCAACTTCATCCTGACGAAGATGACCGAGGAGGGTGCCGACTATGGCGTTGCCCTCGCCGAGGCCCAGGCGCTGGGCTTTGCCGAGCGTGACCCCACCGCCGACGTCGAGGGCTTCGATGCCGGGGCGAAGGCGGCCATCATCGCCACCATCGCGTTCGGCGTGAAGATCGTTGCGGGCGACGTGTACCACGAGGGCATCAGCCGGATCAGCGCCCACGACATCGCCGTCGCCAAGCGGTTGGGCTACGTCGTGAAGCTGCTCGGCATCGCCGAGCAGTATCCCGGCGGCGAGGTCGCCGTGCGCGTGCACCCCACCATGGTGCCCGTGAACCACCCGCTCGCCAGCGTGCGCGAGAGCTACAACGCCGTGTTCGTCGAGGGCCGGGCCGTCGGCTCGCTGATGTTCTACGGCCGTGGTGCCGGCGGGTTCCCCACGGCCAGCGCGGTGCTCGGCGACGTCATCGATGCAGCGGTCAACCTCAGCAAGGGCACCCACGGGGCGCTCGGCACCTTCGGCAAGGCCGTCACCCTGCCCATCGACCAGACGTCGGCGCAGTACCTGCTCAGCATGTCGGTGGCCGACAAGCCCGGCGTGCTCCACGCCGTCACCGGCGTGTTCGCCCGGCACGGCGTCAGTATCCGCGCCGCCGAGCAGGAAGGCATGGCATCCGACGCCCGGCTCGTGTTCATCACCCACGAGGCCAAGGAGGCCGATGTGCAGGCCACCATGCGCGAGCTGCGCGAGCTCGATGTCGTCAGCACCCTTGGCAGCTTCCTGCGGGTGATCGGGCAGTGAGCATGCGGTACACCTCGACGCGTGGCAACGCGCCCGAGCTCGGTTTCGCCGACGTGCTGCTCGCCGGACTCGCCGACGACGGCGGTCTGTACGTCCCCGTCGAGTGGCCGTCGCTCGCCGTTGGATCGCCGGCCGCGGCTACCTACGCCGAGCGTGCGGCGCAGGTGATGGCACCGTTCGTCGAGCCCGACATCGACCGCGCCACGCTCGACCGGCTGTGCGCCGAGGCGTACGCCACGTTCCGCCACGAGGCCACCGTGCCCCTGGTCCAGATCGGCCACCACCAGTGGGTGCAGGAGCTGTTCCACGGGCCAACGCTCGCGTTCAAAGACGTCGCGCTGCAGCTCGTCGGCCGCCTCTTCGACCACGTGCTCGCCCAGCGGAACCAGCGCGTCACCATCGTCGGGGCGACCAGCGGCGACACCGGCTCCGCGGCGATCGACGGCGTGAAGGACTGCGCCAACGTCGACATTGTCATCCTGTACCCCAACGGGCGCACCAGTGACGTGCAACGCAAGCAGATGACCACCGTCGATTCGCCGAACGTTCGCGTGGTGGCCATCGACGGCACCTTCGACGATTGCCAGGACATGGTGAAGGCGATGTTCGCCGACGTCGAGTTCCGCGAGCGGATGCACCTGTCGGCCGTGAACTCGATCAACTGGGCCCGGGTCATGGCGCAGGTCGTCTACTACGTGACGGCGTCCGAGGCGCTGCGCGGCCCGGTCACGTTCAGCGTGCCCACCGGCAACTTCGGCAATGTGCTGTCGGGTTGGATCGCTCGCCGCATGGGCGCCGACATCGCCGACTTCGTGGTGGCCTCGAACAGCAACGACATTCTCACCCGGTTCATCAACGACAGCGACATGACCGCTCGCGACGTGGTGCCCACCCTCAGCCCCAGCATGGACATCCTGGTGTCGTCGAACTTCGAACGCCTCCTCTTCGAGATGAACGGCCGCAACGGTGCCGTCACCGCCGAGCAACTCGGCCGGTTCCGCACCACCGGACGCCTCGACGTCGAGGTCGCCCAGCGACTCGAGTTCCTCGACGGTTCGTTCCGCGCCGCCCGTTTCGACGACGACGAGACACTCGCCGAGATCGGTCGCGTGTACCGCGACACCGGGATGCTCCTCGACCCGCACACGGCCACGGGCACAGCGGCGGCGCGCATGCTGCGCGGCGATCACCCGATCGTCACCCTGGCCACCGCGCACCCGGCCAAGTTCCCGGCTGCGGTGCACCGGGCCACCGGCATCGAACCAGCGCTGCCGCCCCATCTGGCCGACCTGTTCGAGCTGCCGGAGCGCTTCGACGAGCTGCCCAACGATCTCGCCACCGTGCAGCGGTACGTGTCCACCACCTTCGTCCGCTGACGCCACTCGATTGCCGCGTCCGCCGGCATGCGTTGTGACAGCGGCATGTTGTGGGTACAGTGCGAAACGTTCGGGTTCCCGAACCGCCCCCGTTTCCGTCTCTGGCCACTGCTGTGCTCGACGAGGTTGCGAGGTCGTTCTCAGGCGGTGGGGCCGCCGGCGGTGTCGAATTCCACGACGCACGCCGAGTCTCACGCCCTCTTCAGAAGGCAGGTGGCCGGTGGCCGCGGAAGCTCTCGAACAGTCGATGCTGGAAGCCAAGGACAAGGACCAGCTCCTCGCCATCGCCCAGGCACTGGGCATCAAGACGACGGCGCGCGCCGCCAAGGCGACGCTCATCACGAAGATCCTCGAGTCGACCGGCGGCACGCCGTCGAGCTCGAGTGGCCCGGCCGAGCGGCCTGCCGAGACCGCCCAGCCCGCCGAGGCGGCCGTGCCCGCCGAGGCGGCCGTGGTGCTCGGCGCCGACGGCGAGCCGCTCGCCGACTGGGAGATCGAGCTCGTCCAGGCCGGTGAGGCACCGGTCGCCGCAGCCGTCTCTCCGTCGTCCGACGGCG
>JBBDMO010000049.1:0-6637 GCA_040878255.1 Ilumatobacteraceae bacterium | reverse complement strand
GTCGGCCATCGAGTCGCGACCGGACGAGCGGAGCTTGGCGATGACCTCGGGCTGCGGGCGGAAGTACGCCTCGATCGCCGGCTTCGCATGGCTGGTGACGATGACGAGGTGATCGACCCCCGCCCCGACGGCCTCGTCGATGATGAGCTGCAGCGCCGGGGTGTCGATGATCGGTAGCAACTCCTTCGGCACCGCCTTCGTGGCGGGCAGGAAACGGGTCCCCATACCGGCGGCGGGGACGACAGCGGTGTGGACATGCATGAGAACGAGCCTACGAAGTGTCGGGCCTCGACGCAGACCGGGTACATTTGGCACTCGTGCAGTTCGACTGCTAACCGATCACCCACCTGTCAGGTGGCGCGTTTCCTCCGGAGCGACGATGCCCACGTACGTCTACAAGTTCATCGACACCGGCGAGACCATCGAGGTCCAGCAGGCCTTCACGGACCCCTCGCTCACCGAAGCGGTGCACCCTGCCACGGGTGCCACGATGGCTGTCAAGAAGGTCTTCACGCCGGTCGGGGTCACCTTCAAGGGTGGCGGTTTCTACAAGACCGACAGCCGCGGCGGCAAGAGCAGCACCACCCCCAGCACCTCGGCTGCGGCCACGGCGACGCCTGCGTCGTCGGGTGACTCGTCGTCGTCGTCGACGACCGCTGCGCCGGCGGCACCTGCCGCAGCCGCTGCAACGTCGTCCTCGTCGTCCTCGTCATCCTCGTCAGCCGACTGACGCCCTGCCGGCGTCGGCCGGTCCTCCCCTACCGCTTCCCCCGAATGCCAGAGCCAGTGCGTGCCTCGGCGCGCCGTCGCCCCGGGGGTCCGCCGTGCTCGCCGTCCACATCCGCTCGTACCTCGCCCGTCATCGACGGGTGCACTGGTGCCTGGTGGCGCTGTTGGCCATCGCCGCCGGCACCCTCGTCCTCCAGCAGGGGCAGCAACTCGAACGTGCCCGGGCATCGTGGGGGGCGAGCACCGTGGTGTGGGTCGCCGACCTCGGTGTCGGCCCCGGCGAACCGCTCGCGCTGCGGGCCGTCACCGTGCCCAGGGCCGTGGTGCCGGCCGATGCCCTGGCGGCTGCACCGCCACCCGGTGCGATCGCCGCGCAGCAGGTGACGGCAGGCGAGATCGTCACCACGGTGGACGTCGCCGGCGGCCCGGGCGACCTCGTCCCCAGCGGCTGGCGATCGGTGGCCATCGCCGTCGACGAGCGATCCCTCGCTGTCGCGGTTGGTGACCGGGTCGACATCGCCGCCGATGGTGTGGTGCTGGCGGCCGACGGTCGGGTGGTCTCGGTAGGCGATGCCGCGGTTGCGGTGGCCGTGCCCGCCGACGTCGCTGCCGTGGTGGCGGCCGCCGCACTCGATGAGCGAGCCGTGCTGATCGGCCGAGGCACCGACGAGGGCGGCGGGTAGTCAGCGCCAATTCGTGGCGAGCAGGGCCAGCACGACCACACCCAGCACGCAGCGGTAGATCACGAAGGGCATGAACGAGCGGGTGCGGACCAACCGGATCGTGCCCCACACCGCGAACCAGCCGGCCAGGCCCGACGTGATGATGCCCACGATCATCGGCGCCAGCAGCCCGTCGGGGATGCCATCCGAGACGAGCTTGCCGACCTTGAGCACCACGGCACCGGCGGTGACCGGGATGCTCATGAGGAAGCTGATGCGTGCGGCGGCGTCGCGGTTGAACCGGGAGAACCGACCGGCGCTGATGGTGATGCCCGAGCGTGACGTGCCGGGGTTCAGCGAGAGGACCTGGGCGGCACCGACCTGCAGGGCGTCGCGGGTCGTGAAGTCGTCGATGGTGCGGGTGCCGGTGCTGCGGTCGGCCCACGCGAGGACCAGCGCGAACACGATGAGCGACACGGCGATGATCGCGGGCGTGCCGAGCGTGTCGGTGATGAAGTCGTCGAACAGCGCACCGACGATGGCTGCCGGGACGGCCGACAGGACGAGCAGCCAGGCCAGACGTCCTTCGCCGGTGGTCGGACGCTGGCGCTTGACGACGAGCAGGACACCGTCGCGCACGTACACCACGAGGTCCTTGCGGAAGTAGCCGATGACGGCCACGAGCGTGCCGATGTGGAGCGCCACGTCGAACGCCCTCGCGACGCTGGCGTCACCGAAGTCGTCCCACCCGAAGAGCCACGGAACGAGGATCAGGTGGCCACTCGACGAGATCGGCAGGAACTCCGACAGGCCCTGCACCAGGCCGAGCACGATCGCGTGAAAGAGGGGCATGGCGACTGTCTAGTGCTGCGGGATGCTCGGCACCACACGAGCGCTCCAGGGCCGAGCCCGGTCCCAGTGGTGACCGACCACCCGGCCGAGCCGCAACTTGGCCAGGAAGTCGGCAGGGCCGTCGAAGTCGGGCATCTCGACGTAGGCCGCGCCGAGAGCATCGGGCACGTGCGCATCGCTGCCTGCACCGGGTGCCAGGTCATACGCCTCGGCATGGTCGGCGGCACGGCGGTTGAGGCTCGGCAGCGACGTCTTCGCGTTGATCACCTCAATCGCGTCGACGAGGCCGTCGGCCACGAGCGCGTCGAGGGCCGGCTCGGCCAGGTTGCGGCGCATCGGGTCGAAGGGGTGCGGCACGTACACGATGCCGCCCTGGTCGCGGATGGTCCGCGCCGCCTCGGCCGGCGGGACTCCGAAGGGGACGCGCTCGGTGAGGAACAGCCCGATGATCTCGCCCGCGTGGGTGCGCAGTTCCTCGCCGACGATCACCCGGCAGGGCAGCCGGGCGGCGAGGTCGACGGCACCGCCGATCGCGTTGTGGTCGGTGATGCAGAGCACGTCGAGACCCGAGGCGACGACCGCTTCCTCGACCTCGTCGGGGGTGGTGGTGCTGTCACCGCTCCACATCGTGTGGGTGTGCATGTCGACACGGACCCATCCGGCCCGCAGCGGTGCAGCAAGGTGGGGGTGACGCTCGACGGCGGCTGCACTGGGTCGGGGCACCCTTCGATCGTAGGCGGGGCCGGCGGTACTGTGCCCACGCATGAGACGACGGCATCGACCGGGCACGCTGTTCGTGACCGGCAGCACGGGGTTCGTCGGGCGTCACGTCGTGCGCGCCGCCGGTGACGCCGGCTGGCAGATCATCGCTCCGCCGTCTCGCTCGCTCGACATCACATCGGCCGATCAGGTGCTCGACGAGATGCGGGCGTGGACCCCCGACGCCGTGATCCATCTCGCGTACCGCAAGGGGGACGACCGTTCGATCGTCGCCGGCAGCGCCAACGTCGCCCGGGCGGCTGCTGCTGTCGGGGCACGACTGGTGCACGTGTCGACCGACGTGGTGTTCGGCGGGCGACCGGTGCCTTACACCGAGGCCGACGTGCCTGACCCGGTGATCGAGTACGGCGTCGCGAAGCTGCGGGCCGAGCACGAGGCGGCTCGTGCGCACCCCGGCGCGCTGGTCGTGCGGACCTCGCTCGTCTACAGCACCCGGTATCCCGGGGCGGTCGAGCGCGACGTCGAAGCCGCAGTGGCCGGCAGGACCTCGACGGCGTTCTTCACCGACGAGATCCGCTGCCCGATCGCCGGAGACGACCTTGCCGATGGCCTCGTCGCACTGGCCGCCCGCACGGAGGCAGGGTTGTTGCACCTGGCCGGGCCGACGCCGATGAGTCGGGCCGACCTGGCGCGCGTCGTGGCGATGTCGCTGCACCTCGATCCGGCCCGCGTGCCGGTGTCGACCATCGCCGCGTCGGGCCAGATGCGGCCGGGCACGGTGGTGCTCGACAGCACGCTCGCCGCGTCGTTCGGCCTGACCCCCCGCTCCCCCCACGACGTCCTCCGCCCACCCACCTGACCCAGGCGACGTTGGGACTCGCGGGCACCAGCGTTCGATTCGACCCCCACGAACTTCGGCACCACAGCGGGCCTGAGGCCCTGTGGGGTGCCGAATTTCGTGGGGGTCAGGCGCCGCTCATGGTCATGTCGGCGATGACGAGGCTGACGCCCGCAGCTCGCATCGGCAGCCAGTCGATGTCGCCGCCCACCTCGAGCACGTCGAGCAGCATGCGCTGCAGCGTGGATGCGATCGTGAACTCCCGAACCGGACCACCGAGCTGACCGTTGCTGATGAGCAGGCCCGAGGCCCCGGTGCTGAAATCGCCGCTGATCGGGTTGACGCCGCTGTGCATGCCCGACACCGACTGCACGAGCACGCCGTCGGTGATGTCGCTGATGAGCTCGGACTGCGAGCGCGTGCCGGGCTGCACCTGCAGCGCGAGTGCGCCAACGCCTGGTGTGCCCTTGAAACCGCCGCGCACCGCGTTGCCCGTGCTGACGGTGCCGGCGCGCCGGGCGCTGTAGCTGTTGTGGACGAACTGCTGCAGGACACCGCCGTCGATGAGCAGGTTGCGGCGAGCAGCGAGCCCCTCGCCGTCGAGCTCGGTGGCGGTGTAGGCGAGCGGGTTGGTGGGGTCGTCGACGAGGCGGAACAGCGGGCTGGCCACCTGCTCGCCGATGCGGTCCTTGAACAGGCTGCGGCCCTTGATGACGGCTTCGCCGTTGAGCGTGCTGCTGATGATGCCGAGGAACTGGGCGGTGACGAACGGGTCGAGCACCACGGTGAGGCGGCGACTCGGCGGCTTCACCGCACCGAGCAGCCGGGTGGCGCGCTCGGCGGCCTCCTTGGCGGCCTTGGCGAGGTCGAAGTCGTCGGGTGACCGGCCGACGCTGAAGCCGAAACCGGTCTGCGTCTCATCGCCGTCGTCGGCAAGGGTGCTGACGCTGACGTAGCAGCCGTTCTCGCGCCCCGACCGGCGGATGCCGGTGGTGGTGGCGACCGCTGACTCGCCGGCGACGTCGCTGTAGTTCGCGTCGTCGATGCGGATGCGGCTGTCGGACGCGAGCGTCAGGCGTTCGAGCTCCTTGGTCAGCTCGATCTTGCGGTCGGTGCTGTATCCGGCCAGCGTCTCGCTCCACAGCTCTTGGCGGACGACGTCGACGCCGTCGGGCTCAGCGACGCCGGCCCACTCGTCGGGGGTGCCGAACTCGACGTTGTCGCGAGCTTCTGCGAGCACCTCGGCGACAGCACGCTGGTCGAGCGTGCCGGCATAGGCGAAGCCGGTGCGGCCCTCGCTGATGATGCGGATGCCGATCCCCTCGGCCTGGGCACTGACGAAGTGCTCGATCTGGCCCTCGTAGATGCGGATGTCGGTCTCGCCACCTCGTGACACGAACGCCTCGACCTGCTCGCCGGGACGCGCCTGTGCGATGACGGCGTCGGCGATCGCCTGCAGCTCGACGCTCATGCCGCCGTGCCACCGATCGTCATCGTCTTCACTCGCAGCGTCGGCTGGCCGTCACCCACGGGCACGCCCTGGCCGTCCTTGCCGCACGTGCCGGGGTTGCCCATCCCGAAGTCGTTGCCGAGCATGTCGATGTCGCGCAGCACCTGCGGGCCGTTGCCCACCAGGTTGCCCTCGCGCAACGGCTCGGTGATCTCGCCATCCTCGATGAGGTACGCCTCGGTCATGCCGAAGACGAAGTCGCCGGTGGCGGTGTTGACGCTGCCGCCGCCGAGCTGGGCGATGTAGACGCCGTTCTCGGTGGCCCGCACGATGTCGTCGGGCTCCTCCGTGCCGTTGAGGACATAGGTGTTGGTCATGCGGACCATCGGCAGGTGCATGTAGCTCTGTCGGCGGCCGTTGCCGGTCTGGCTGTGGCCCTCCTTGCGGGCCCGGAGGTAGTCCCACATGTAGTCGGTGAGGACACCGTCCTGGATGAGCACGTTGTACTGGCTCGGGTGGCCCTCGTCGTCGATGCCGATGGCACCCCACTCGGTGCTCATCGTGCCGTCGTCGACCAGGGTGACGAGCGGGCTGGCGACGAGCTCGCCGGTCTTGCCGCGGTACACGCTGGCGCCCTTGCCGACGAGGTCGGCCTCGAGCCCATGGCCGCATGCTTCGTGGAACAGCACACCGCCGCTGCCGCGCTTGATGACGACCGGGAGGGCGCCGCTGGGGGCGGGCCGGGCACTGAGCTTGGTGATCGCCTGCCGGGCAGCGTCACGGGCGAGCGCTTCCACGTCGACCGTGTCGAACATCTCGAAGCCGACGGTCTGGCCGGCGCTCTGGAAGCCGGTCTGCATGCCGGCATCGCCGTTGGCGACCACGCTGAGGCGGATGAGGCCACGCACCTGCTCGTCCTCGGCGAGGACGCCGTCGGTGTTGGCAACCAGGATGCGCCTGCGGCTGTCGCCGTACCCGGCCGACACCTGGACGATGCTGGCACCGGCGCTGCGAGCGGCCTCGTCGATCCGGCGAAGCAGCTCGACCTTGGCGGACTTCGGCACGTCGTCGGGGTAGCGCTCGATCGTGTTCACCTGCGTCGGCTCGACACGGGTGAGAGCGATGGTTCGCACCCCGCCACCACCCTGGCTGGCCGCCGCTGCGGCCGACTGTGCTGCAGCCAGCAGACCGGCCTCGCTGAGGTCGGCGGTGTGGGCGAAGCCGGTGGTGTCACCCTTGACGACGCGGATGCCGGCACCTCGGTCACGGCCGCTGGTGACCTGCTCGATGCGGCCGTCGTCGAGGCCTGCGGAGGTGGACCGCTTGTCCTCGGCAAAGACCTCCGCGAAGTCGGCACCGCCCTGCACCGCAGCACCCAGCACCCTC
>JBBDMO010000048.1:0-6654 GCA_040878255.1 Ilumatobacteraceae bacterium | reverse complement strand
TTGGCGTGACAGAGGTGATCCTGGCCGCGCACGACATCCCATTGGCCTCGTACCTGCGCACCGTCGAACGTGAACGCGTCGTCGCCGGCCTCGAGCGTGATGCGTTCCTTCTCGGCAGCTCGGCCGAACAGGTGCTCACCGGTGAGTCGGCCGTCGAGGACCTGCAGACCACGATCGACGTGTACGCCGCTCGCACCGGTGCCGAAGTGGTCGTCACCGACACCGCCGGCACGGCCATCGCCGTCACGGGCGCGCCGGACCGGGTGGGCACCAGCTATGCGAATCGGCCCGAGATCGCCACCGCTGCCACCGGCGCGCCCACCAGCGGCGAGCGGTACTCCGCCACACTCGATGGTTCGCTCGTGTACGTCGCCGTACCGGCACGATCGGGCGTCGATGTGGTCGGTGTGGTGCGAGTGAGCTACCCGGCGGCGGTCATCGACGACCGGGCAGGCGACAAGGTCCGCGGCCTGGTGACCGTGGCGATCATCTCGCTGATCGGCGCCGCCGTGGCCGCCGTGTTCGTCGCGAGCACCGTGACCGGGCCACTGTCGAGACTCGAGCGCAGCACCGACACCGTCGCTGCCGGCGACCTGACCACGCGCGCCGACGAGCACGACGGGCCACCCGAGGTGCGCCGCCTCGCCCGCTCGTTCAACACGATGACGACCCAGGTCGACGAGTTGTTGCAACAGCAACGATCCTTCGCCGGCGACGCATCCCACCAGCTGCGCACACCGCTCACGGGTCTCCGCCTGCAACTCGAACGTGCCGGCGAGCTGCTCGACCGCGATGTCGAGGCGGCCCGTGCCCGCATCGAGGCGGCGGGCGAGGAGACCGAGCGGCTGCAGCGTCTGGTCGAGGGCCTGCTGCTGCTGGCGCGCAGTGAGCGCTCGAACGTCGTTGCCGCGTCGGTGGACGTGAGTGCCACGGTCACCGAGCGGGTCGAGACGTGGGCACCGCTCGCCGACGAGCGTGGCATCGCCATCCGCTGCGCAGTGCAGCCCGGCGTGCACGCGCTGGCCGTGCCCGACGCGCTCGAGCAAATCATCGACAACCTGCTCGACAACGCCATCAGCGTCGTGCCCGACAACAGCACGATCGACGTTGCCGTGGTCGGGCCGATCTCATCGAGCCCGTTCGGCTGCGTCGTCACCGTCGCCGACCGCGGGCCAGGCATGACCGACGAGCAACTGGCACACGCCTTCGACCGATTCTGGCGGGCGTCCGATGCGCCGCACGCGGGCTCAGGCCTCGGCCTCGCGATCGTCGACCATCTGGCCCGCGCCGGCGGCGGGTCGGTGTCGCTCTCGCGCCGTGACGGCGGCGGACTGGTCGCGACGCTGAACCTCAGCGTCGGCTGACGCGGCGCGTCACCCGAGCGTCACGTCCACCGTGGCCGAGCCTGCCCGTTGGTGCTCGGCGACCACGGTGACCGACGCTCCGGCAGCACCACGGACGACCCAGCGAGCCACGGTCCGATCGGGCGTGCCGTCGTTGCGGTAGCTGAAGCGTGCGTGTGACCGTCCTTCGAGCTGGCCGAGCTCGATACGGGCCGGACCGCCGAGCACCTCGGCACCGTCGATGCGTGCTGCGATCGGCAGGACCAGGTGTTCGGCACGCGCCTTCTCACTGATGTCGGTGGGCAGGTAGCCGGTGTTCGCGATGCCGACCTCGATGCGCCAGGTGTCGCCCCCGAGTGCCGTGACCGCCGTGTGCACGATCTCGAGCTCGGGTGCTGCCAGCGCCTGCGCGATGGCGAACTCGGCGTGGCCCTCGACCTCGTTCGCCAGTCGACCGAGCGGCGGGTTGGTCCACGTGCACATCTCGTCCCATCCACCGAGCTCGACCGGGCCGAGCTGCGGATGGTCGAACGGGTACCACGCGACGATCATCTCGGGGTGGTGCTCGTCGGCCCACACCGCAACGGCGACCTCTTCGTCCTCGGTGGGTCCGGTGTACCAGAAGTGCGTCGACTGCTTCACGCCGGTGACGGTGTGGACGACGTCCCAGAACTCGGTCGTCCATCCGAAGATGCCGAGGTGCTCGTAGACCCAGTCGTCGGCAGCACCGCTCATCGTGTCCTTCGTGTCCCAGGTGAAGTCCTCGAAGACGGAGTGGACGGTGTACCCGGTGAGCGCCGCACCCCGCTCGCCGAGCTGCTTCCACGTCCACACGTCGCCGGGCGGCAGCGCCTTGTCGGACTGCGTGCTCGACGGCCGCAGCAGCACGCCGCCGCTGGTGTGGAACGCGTTGTAGCCGCACACGTTGGGACGGGCGACGATGGCCCGAACCAGCGCATCGATCTCGGGCTCGCTGAGCGGGTGATCGCCGCTGCCGCGCACGCCGGTTCCCCAACCCGCAGGGAAGTTGCGGTTCATGTCGAGACCCTCGGGCGGGCGCGGGGTTGGGATCGTGAAGCCGTCATGATCGACGAGCTCGCCTTCGGCGAGCAGCCGGTAGCGCTGGACGGAACCGTCGGTGCCGTCGAAGGGCACCGGTGCCATCACCCGCGGGTCCTTCGCGCTCGGTATCCAGGCGCCGTTCGGGTCGGCGATGCGCATGCTGAGGATGCGGCCGTCACCGTCGACGTCGCGCTCGTGCAGGCCGGGCGAACGATGGGCGTCGCGCCACGGCCATGCCCGCACGCTGCTGCGGCGGTACTGCGGCGAGTCGGCGAGCGCCCACTCGACACCGTCGGGGTTCACGCGCGGCACGATGTAGAACGTGCGCGAACCGAGCGCGCGGGTGACGAGCGGGTCGGTGCCGAATCCGGTCACGAGGTGGTCGATGATGCGCAGTGCGGCGACGCCGGCGGTGACCTCGACGGAGTGGATGTTCGCATCGACCCAGTGGGCCGGCTTCGTGTCGTGCGCACCAGTGGACGAATCGGTGATGGTCGCGATCCACAGGTCGCGGCCCTCGTGCGAGCGACCGTACGACTCGACCGTCATCAGCCCAGGGTGGGCCGCCGCCGTGGCCTGCAGCCACTGGGTGAGCTCGTCGTAACGGAGAAAGCGGTCGAAGCCGTACGTCATCCGCCCGACGCTACCGAGGGTTTGCGCACACGACGGGTGCACCGAAAGCCTCGGCTGGGACCGAGACCCTCGATCGGGGCCGAAACCCTCGGGGGGTTCGGTCAGAACGCGATGAGGGCGGGTTCGTAGTCGGCCGGCGGGGCGAAGCCCATCAGCTCGAGCAGAGTGGCGGCGACGTTCGCCAGGCCCGCGCTGTCGGGGCGGGCGATGTGGTACTCGCCGTGCCATGCGGGGTCGTGGATGACGAACGGCACCGGGCTCAGGGTGTGCGAGGTCTTCGGCGACCGCACCCCGTTCGCCTCGGTGAACATGATGTCGGCGTTGCCGTGATCGGCGGTGTACACCAGCACCCCGCCCAGCTCGTCGATGACGGCGAGCAGTTGCGCCATGCACTCGTCGATCACCTCCATCGCCTCGATCGTGGCGTGGAGGTGGCCGGTGTGGCCGACCATGTCGCCCGAGGGGAAGTTGAGTCGACCGAAGCGGTAGCGGCCGGTGCGCAGCAGTTCGATGGTGCGGGCGGTGATCTCGCGCACCTTCATGGCGGGCGTGGTGTCGAACGCGACGTTGTCGGACGGAATCTCGACATAGGTCTCGAGCGACTCGTCGATGTAGCCCGAGCGGTTGCCGTTCCAGAAGTAGGTGACGTGGCCGAACTTCTGCGTCTCACTGATCGCGAAGCTCGTCACGCCCTCGGCGCAGAGGTACTCGCTGACCGTGCGCTCGATGGTGGGCGGGTTCACCAAATAGTGCTTCGGCACGAGTGCGTCGCCGTCGTACTGCAACATGCCGCAGAAGAACACACGGGGCCGGCCGGCGCCACGGTCGAAGTGCGTGAACCCCTCGTCCTCGTAGGCCTGCGAGATCTCGATCGCGCGGTCGCCGCGGAAGTTGACGAGCACGACAGCGTCACCATCGGCCATACGCCCGACCGGGGTGCCCGACGCATCGACGACGCTGAAGCACGGCAGGTACTGATCGCCGAGGTCGGACTCGGCGTACATCGTCTCGACGGCCTCGGTGGCGGAACCGAAGGGACGCGCGTCGCCGTAGGTATGGCACCGGTAGCCACGCTCGACCATGGCCCAGTCGGCGCCGTAACGATCCATGGTGATGCTCATCCGCCCGCCACCGGACCCGATGCGGAAGTCGGCCCCGTGCTGCGTGTTGATCTCGGCGAGCACCGCCTCGGTGCGGGCGATGTAGACGAGCGCCGACCGAGGTGCGACGTCGCGCCCGTCGAGGAGGATGTGGACCCTGGCGCAGCGCACACCCTCGTCGGCGGCGCGACGGAGCAGCGCGTACAACTGGTCGAGGTTGGCGTGCACGTTGCCGTCGGAATGCAGACCGATGCAGTGCATGGTGTGCCCGCGGCCATGCTCGACGACGCTCTGCCACACCTCGGTGGCCCACAGGCTGCCGTCGGCGATCGCCTTGTTCACGAGCTTCGCGCCCTGCGCGAAGACCCGGCCAGCGCCGAGCGCGTTGTGGCCGACCTCACTGTTGCCCATGTCGTCGTCGGACGGCAGGCCAACGGCTGCGCCATGCGCCAGCAGCGACGTCGACAACGGCGACGCGAGCATCGCGTCGAGCGTGGGGGTGTCGGCCTCGGTGACCGCGTTCGATGGTCCCGGTGGTGCGATGCCGACCCCATCGGCGATCACGAGCAGCAACGGTCCGGGGCGTCCTGCGAAGGGGGCGAAACGATCGAGCGAGAGCCGGGAAGCGGGCGTCATCGTCGCGGAGTCTACGAGGCCTCCCGCGACCCTCCGGCGGTCACGCACGAGTTCACGAGCGGTCTATGCTCGCCGACATGGCAAGCAAGAGGGCCCACATCGAGCACCTTCGCAACGTTCCGCTCTTCCAGAGCTGTTCGCAGAAAGATCTCGAGAAGATCGCCAGGGCCGGCGACGAAGTCACCATGCCGGCTGGGTCGCTCATCGTCGACCAGGGTCAGACAGGTCGCGAGGCGTTCGTCATCCTCGCCGGCTCGGTCACGGTGAGACGCAACGGCAAGAAGATCTCGTCGGTCGGTCCGGGCAACATCGTGGGTGAGCTCTCGCTGCTCGACCACGGTCCACGCACCGCCACGGTCATCTGCGACACCGACTGCACCTTCCTCCTGCTCGACCAGCGCCGGTTCCTCGGCGTCATCGACGACGTGCCGGCCATCGGCCACAAGCTCCTCGCGTCGCTCGCGAGCAAGATTCGCGAGCTCGACCGCCAGTACTTCGGCTGACAACCTCCCGGGGTCACACCCGGCGGAGGAGTCGCGGTAGCGCCGCGACAAGTACAGTTCGCCACGTCATGAGTACGCACGCGACCCCTGCAACGACCGAGC
Source organism: Ilumatobacteraceae bacterium (assembly GCA_040878255.1). GTDB lineage: Bacteria > Actinomycetota > Acidimicrobiia > Acidimicrobiales > Ilumatobacteraceae > VFMC01. The sequence continues at coordinate 1,275 of JBBDMO010000048.1, read as the reverse complement.
CCACCGGCCCGAAGAGGCTCAAGCCGCACCAACTGGTCATCGGCATCGGTTGTGCCATGGGCCTGTTCACCCTGGTATCGGGCATCGTCCCACTGATCACCGGGTGGCACAGCGACAGCGAGATCACCCGCGAGGTGTTCGAGGGCATCCCCGGGCCCATCGTTGCTGCGTTCTACACCGTCGTGCCGGTGCTCCTCGTGTGGGGTGCCTTCGCGTTCGCCGACCGGGTCAAGAACTGGGAGCGTGGCGCACCCGACCGCCGCCGCACCACGCCGAAGAACGTGAAGCGCCGCCTCGCCGACTTCCGCGCCGGCGTCTACATGAAGACCCTGCTACGCGACTCGGCCGCAGGGCTCATGCACTCGATGATCTACTTCGGCTTCCTCGGCCTGCTGGGCGTCACCACGGTGCTCGAGCTCGACCACCAGCTCCCAGAGGCCCTCAAGTTCCTCCACGGCCGCACGTACATGGCGTACTCGTTCATCGGCGACCTGTTCGGCGCGGTGTTCATGGTCGGCATCGTGTGGGCGGTCGCCCGCCGCTACATCCAGCGCCCGTACCGCATTCGCATCAAGTCCAAGCCCGAGCACGCCCTCATCCTCGGCGTCTTCTTCGTGCTCGGCCTCAGCGGCTACGTCGCCGAGGCCTTCCGTATCGCCGAGTCCGGCATGCCGAGCTTCGAGAAGTGGAGCTTCATCGGCTACCCCATGGCCACACTGGTCGACGGCATGAGCACCGGCTCGCTCGAGCTCGCCCACCAGCTCGCCTGGGGCACACACGTGCTCAGCTTCATCGTGTTTCTGGCCATCTTGCCGATCACGATGCTGCGTCACATGTTCACGTCACCGCTGAACATGTACCTCAAGGACCGCGAGCGCCCCAAGGGCGCCATGAAGGCGATGCCGAACCTCACCGAGACGTCGCTCGAGACCTTCGGTGCCAGTGTCATCGAGGACTTCACGTGGAAGCAGCTGCTCGACACCGACGCCTGCACCATGTGCGGCCGCTGCACCAGCGTGTGCCCTGCCCACGCCACCGGCAAGCCGCTCGACCCGCGCGAGATCGTGCTCAAGACCGGCGAGGTCATGGCCGCATCGGCCAAGCACGCACATGTCAGCCCGCCGCTCGGCGTGGTGCAGGAGATCACGATCTCGTCGAACTCGGTGTTCGAGCGCATCACCGCTGAAGAGATCTGGGCGTGCACGAGCTGCAAGGCCTGTGACGAGATCTGCCCGGTCAACATCGAGATCCTCGACAAGATCCTCGACATGCGGC
>JBBDMO010000047.1:0-34860 GCA_040878255.1 Ilumatobacteraceae bacterium | reverse complement strand
CGACAGCAGTGACCAGCGCTCGTGCTGATGGAAGCGGCTCCAACGCGGGTCGGGTTCGGGCCGGTCGAGCTCAGCGTGTGTGTACCGGTGCGTGTACCCACGGCCGAGCCGCCGGTCGCGCAGCGTCTCGTGCACCTCGGCGTACCGGGTGAGGACGAACTGGTTCGACCGCTCGTCGTAGAAGATGGGCGTGGCCTCGCGCAGCTCGTCGAGCACCGGATACGGCCACTGCACGAACACCGGATCGGTGACGTCGAAGCGGGCGATCAGGTCGGCGAGCATGGCGTCAGTCTGACGCGACGGGCCACCGTGCGTGCAAGGTCGGCGGCTTGCGGAAGATGACGCCACCGGCCTCGGCCGCCTCGGCAAGCTCGACGCCCGGCAGCAGGTCGAGCACCGCATCGAGCGCAGCCCGCGCCTCGATGCGCGCCAGCTGCGCGCCGATGCAGGCGTGCGGCCCCTGCGCGAATGCCAGGTGCGTGCGCGCGTTGGCGCGCGTGATGTCGAGATGGTCGGGCCGGTCGTACACCGCCGGGTCGCGGTTCGCCCCCGACAGCGACACCACCACGAGGTCGCCCCGCCGGATGTGCGCGCTCGCCAGCTCGACGTCGCGCGTGGCGTAGCGGTCGACTCGCGCGGCCGCGGGCTCGAGGCGCAGCGACTCCTCCACCGCGGCGTCGGCGAGCTGCCGGTCGGCGCGCACCATGGCCAGCTGGTCGGGATGCGCGAGCAGGTGCCACAGCAGCGACGTCGTCATCCCCTCGCTCGTCTCGATGCCGCCGAAGAGGAAGACCGCCGCGTTCGACACGACCTCGGCGTCGCTGAGGGTGGCGGTCACGTCGTGCAGCACCGAGTCGTCGCGGCGTGATGCCGAACGCAGCGCAGCCGCCAGGTGGGCGAACGCCTCGTGGCCGCTGTCGGGCACCGGCGCACCGGTCGACACGACGCCGACGGCCTCGACGATGGCGTCGTACCAGCCGAGCAACTGCCCGGGCTCGAGGTCGTCGATGCCGAGCGACTGCGCCACCACACCGACCGCCAACGGACCGGCGAGCTGCCGACGCAGCTCGGCCGAACCGAACGGCACCAGACCGGCGACCAGCTCGCGCGCCAACGACGGCACGGAGTCGGCGTACCGGCGCGACATCTCGGCCGGCCGGAACGCGGCCACGAACGGGTCGCGATGGCGGGCGTGCTCGGTGCCGTCGAGTGACAGCATGCTGGGCCCGATCACCTGCGCGGTCGAAAAGCGAGGGTCATCGACCGTGAAGGTGACGGCGTCGCGCATCACCGCCACGGCGACATCGCGGCCCGTGACCACCCAGCCGTCGACAGCGCTCAGCCACAGCACCGGCGACACCGCCCGCATCTCGGCGAGCACACGGTGGTGCGCCGTGTCGAGCTCGTCCAGGGTGATGTGGTCGAAGGCGGGCATCAGCCCGGCGCCACCACGTCGAGCACCTCGCGCAGGGTGCCCACGATGGTGTCGATCTCGGCCTCCGTCACGACGAACGGCGGCGCCACCATGACCGCATCGGCCACCGGCCCCGAACCGGCCGGGTAGACCCACAGGTCACGCGCCAGCGCCTCCATGACCACGGCGTCCCTGCTGACCCCGAGCTCGATGCCGTAGAACAGCCCACGGCCGCGGATGTCGAGCACGGCCGGGTGATCGGCCAACGATGCACGGAGCGCCGCACCGAGCACCTCGCCCATCACCCGCGACCGGTCGACGAGCTGCTCACGCTCGAGGATGTCGAGCACGGCCAGCGACGCAGCGCATGCCGCGTCGTTGCCGGTGAAGGTGAAGAACATGAAGCCCGACCCTTGCAGCACCTCGGCGACATGACCACGTGTGGCCACCGCACCCAGCGGCACGTAGCCGCCGCCGAGGCCCTTACCACCCACGATCACGTCGGGCTCGAACGGGAAGTGCTGGTGGCCGAAGGTGAGACCGGTGCGGCCGTAGCCGGTCATGACCTCGTCGGCAATCAGCAGGATGTCATGCTCGTGGCACAGTTCGGTGACCGTGCGCCAGTACGCGTCGCTCGCCGTGAGACAGGCACCCGCGGCACCGGTGATCGGCTCGGCGATGAACCCGGCGATCGTGTCGGGGCCCTCGTGCTCGATCACCTGCACGAGCTGGTCGACGTCGTCCCAGGGCACCTTCGGGAACGGGGTGAGCATCGGCTCGTACCCGGCGGAGCGGCCGCTGTGGCTCCCTGCCGACATCGTCCCGAGCGTCATACCGTGGTAGCTCGGGTGGCGGCCGATGATCTTCCACCGATCCGGCCGACCCTTCGCCACCTGGTAGGCGCGGCTGAGGCGCAGCGCCGAATCGGTGCTCTCGCTGCCGCCACTGGTGAAGAACACGTTGGTGAAACCCTCCGGCAGCCAACGCGTGACCAGCCGGTCGATCAGCTCGAGCCGCCACGGGGTGGGCCACAGCGGCACGACGTAGCCACCCACCGCCATCGCGTCACGTGCGGCATCTGCCACCTCGGCGCGACCCCAGCCGATGTTGCCGACGATCGCGCCGCCCGCACCGTCGAGGATGCGGCGGCCGTCGGCCGTGAGCAGGTGACAGCCCTGACCGCCCACGATCGTGGGGTAGTCAGGGCCGCCGGGGACGAAGGAGTAACGAGAGGTGTCGGACATCAGGCGCGAGTCTCGCGCAGCGTCTCACCGTCCTCGTCGTAGAGATGGTGGCGGAACATGATCGACGCGGACGTCACGCAGCACGGGCGGCGGTTCGGCCGATCAGGGCGTGGTGGCGCGGCGTACGAGCCACGGGCCCAGGTACTGCGTCGCCAACTCCGTCGACGCTGCCTCGACGATGTGAACGCCGTCCGGCCGCCAGTCGTTGCCCGTGTGGCCCGTGGCGTTCAGCCATGCATCGAGGTCGACGAGGGCAACGCCGCGCCCGGCCCGCGCCGCGACGACATCGCCGAGCACCCGGTGCTGGGCGATGAACCGATCGGTCGGCTCGGCGCCGTCGCGCCCTGGTGGCACCGGCACGGGTGGGACGACCCACACCACGTGCGACACACCGGCGGCCAACACGTCGTCGGTCACCCGGCCGTACGCGTCGGCGAGGCGCTCCTGGAACGCCGGGTCCGTGGGTGCGAGCACGCCGTCCGGCCAGCGGCGGTCGGCCACATCGACCAGGGTGTCCATCAGCACCACCACGTCAGGACGCAACGTCGGCACCGCCTCGGTGACGGCTGCGTCGAGCCGCTCCGCCGAATCGGCAGCGAACTCACGCAACCCGTCGTCGACGATCGCGTCGGCGTCGAGGAAGGTGAAGCCGGGCGACCAGCGGCCGTCGACCACCATCGTGCCGGGATTCGCCGCTGCCCACGCCTGCAGGCCCACCGTGATCGCCTGCGAGGTCGAGTCGCCGATCAGCAGCGTGCGCACGGGTCGGGTGAGTGGTGGCCCGAGCGTCACCACCGTTTCGGGCCCGTCGGCAACTGATGTCGTCGCTGACTGCACGACCGACGATCCGGGCGCTGTCGACGACGTCACCAGCGGGGCGAGCGACTCGACCGGGACGAGCGCCACCTCGTCGGCGAACCCGCTCACGGCCACCACCGGTGCGACGGCAGGTGCCATCAGCGCTGCGGCCACCACGACCGGAACGCTGGCCGCAACGGCGAGGCGCAAGGTGCTGAGCGGCACCCAACGAGCCCGGCGGACCGGCATCTCGACCAGGCGGTACGACGCAAGGGTCACGCACGTGGTGATCGCCAGGGCCAACGCCAGATCGGCGGGGCGGGTGAGGTCGTGGCCACGCTCGCGCAACAACACGAACACCGGCCAGTGGAACAGATACAGCCCGTAGCTGACGCGGCCCATCGCGACGAACGGGCGCCAACCGAGCGCTGTCCGCAACGGGCCGGGCACCTGCAGGGAGGCGACGAGCACGGTGCTCATCACGGCGAACAACGGCAGGGCCCCCCGGTATGCCAGGCCGGAGCCCGACGGGAGCACGAGGCACAGGCCGACGATCAGCGCGAGCGCAGGCACCGCTGCATGACGCGCCCGGGCGGGCACCTGCACGCCAGCGGCCAGCAGAACCGCGAGCACCGCACCGGCCAGGATCTCGGCGAGCCGAGCGGGCGTGGCCCAGTACGCAGCGTCCGGTCCCCACACCTGCGCGATCACCGGCGCGGCCAACGACGCCACCACGAATAGCGCGACCACCGCAGCGGGCAGCCGCCGACGGCCCACCGCAGCGATCAGGCCGATCAGGGCGACGGGCCACACCCAGTAGAACTGTTCCTCGATCGCCAGCGACCAGTAGTGCTCGAGCGGCGACGTCCCACCCTGGAACAGGTCGCCGTAACTCGACCCGGTGCGCAGCGTCGCCCAGTTGAAGACCTGCAACACGGCAGCGACCACGTCGCCGCGGAGACCCTCGACCCGCCGGAAGGCTCCGGCGGCGTGTGCCACGACCACGAGGACGACGCAGACGATGCTCGCCGGCAGCAGGCGGCGGGCACGCCGCGCATAGAACGCCCCCAGCGCGACTCGACCCGTCGTCCGCTGCTCGACCAACAACAGCGACGTGATCAGGAAACCGGACAGCGTGAAAAACACCGACACACCCAGGTACCCGCCTGACAGCCACGGGAAGCCGGCGTGGAAGAGCAGCACGAGCATCACCGACACAGCCCTCACACCATCGAGCGCGGGTTGGTACTCGAACGCTGTGGGCCGGTCGTCACTCATGGCGGGCCATCAGTCTGGCGCACCTGACGGGCGGGTCCCGGGCACGGTCGCTGGCAGACTCGACCGGTGATCGAGATCAGCGACCCGTCCGACCCGCGTCTCGACGACTATCGGGGCCTGCGCGGCAAGGAGAGCCGCGATGTCCTGTGGGCCGAGGGCATCACCGTGGTCGAACGGTTGCTCGACTCGGGCCTCCCCGTCACCTCGCTCCTGGTGTCGACCAAGGCGGTCGATCGACTGATGTACCTCGTCGAGCGCACCGAGGCGCCGGTGCTCGTGGTGCCGCCCGACGTCATCACCGAGGTCCTGGGCTTCGTGTTGCAGCGCGGCATCGTTGCGGTCGCGCCGCGGCCGCCGCTCGCGCATGTCGACGACGTCATTCGTGACGCGACCCGCCTCGTCGTGCTCGAAGGCCTGAACGACGCCGAGAACCTCGGTGCGATCGCCCGATCGGCGCGAGGACTCGGTGCCGACGGGTTGCTACTCGACGCCACCTGCGCCGACCCGTACTACCGCCGCAGCGTTCGCGTGTCGATGGGCGAGATGCTCCACCTGCCGATCGCCCGGGTCGAGCTCACCGACGCGCTCGAACAGCTCGCTGCGGCAGGCTGGGAGATCTGGGCGCTCACCCCGAGACGGGATGCCCCCAGCATCTCGTCGCTGCACGTTCCTGCGCGCGTCGCGCTGGTCGTGGGTGCCGAAGGCCCCGGCCTCAGCGACCGCGTCCTGGCAGCGCACACGAACGTCCGCATCCCCATGCGCGCCGACGTCGATTCGCTCAACGTCGGGCATGCGTTGGCCGCTGCGCTGGCCATCGTGCAATCATCGACGTCATGAGCACTGACATCCAACGAGTCGGAGTGGTGGGCTGCGGCCTGATGGGGTCGGGCATCGCCGAGGTGTGCAGCCGTGCCGGGCTCGACGTCGTCGTCCGCGAGATCGACGCCGCCGCTGCCGAGGCAGGGCAGAAGCGCCTCACCGGATCACTCGACCGCGGAGTCCGCTCGGGCAAGCTCACCGAGGAAGAGCGCGACGCTGCGCTCGCCCGCCTCACCTTCACCACCGACCTCGGCGACATGGCCGACCGGCAACTGGTCATCGAGGCCGTCATCGAAGACGAGGCCCTGAAGACCGAGGTGTTCACCATCCTCGACAAGGTCGTCACCGACCCGGCCGCGATCCTGGCCTCGAACACGAGCTCGATCCCCGTCATGAAGCTCGGCATCGCCACCCAGCGCCCCGAGCACGTGCTCGGCGTCCACTTCTTCAACCCAGTGCCCGTGCTGCGCCTGGTCGAGCTGGTCACCAGCCTGCTCACGGCGCCAGAGACCGCCACCCGCGCCGAGGCATTCGCCACCGACGTGCTCCACAAGAAGGTCATCCGCAGCAAGGACCGCGCCGGGTTCGTGGTGAACGCCCTGCTCATCCCGTACATCCTGTCGGCCATCCGGATGATGGAGTCCGGGTTCGCCACCGCCGCCGACATCGACACCGGCATGGTCGAGGGCTGCAACCACCCCATGGGGCCGCTGCACCTGGCCGACCTGATCGGCCTCGACACCACGCTCGCCGTGGCCGACAGCCTCTACGCCGAGTTCAAGGAGCCGCTCTACGCCTCGCCGCCGCTGCTGTCGCGCATGGTGGAAGCCGGCCTGCTCGGCCGCAAGGCCGGCCGCGGCTTCTACGACTACGCCCGCTGAGCAGCAGCGGCAGCCTGCCGTCAGGGGGTTGACGTCACGAGGACTGACGACCTGTTGCGGGGAACCGCCCGGCCGCGAGGTCATAACCGGCGTCGGTGAACACTCGCAGGCACTCCGGGTCGATCGACGTCGAGGTCAACGTTCCTGAGTCGACGCGATCGAAGCATGCGTGGCCCGCAGGATCGGCCCGGTGGCCCGGTGGCCTACGTCGTGGTGAGGGCGCGGTAGGCGTTGAGGCCACCGTCGATGTACGCGGCGTTCACATAGCCCATCGCCTGCAACGACGCAGCGGAGAGCGCCCCGCGATTCACGGCGTTGCAGTAGCAGAGCACCGTGGTCCCGAGATCGGGGATGATGCCCTCGACCAGCATCTCGAGCTTGCCGCGGCTGAGGTTCGTCGATCCCTCGAGGTGGCCGGCTGCATGCTCATCGGGGTCGCGGATGTCGAGCACCACCGCGCCCTGCGCGACCAGGCGGTCGACCTCGTCGGCCGGTACGCCGCGCACCTGTGCGCGCGCTGCATCGGCGAGGCGTTGGAATGTCTCGGAGTAGGCCATGAGACGCTCAGACCTTTGCGTTCCGGGCGGCGACCCAGGCGCCGAAGCCACCGAGGATGTCGGACACGTCCTGAAAGCCGGCCTGGCGGAGCAGGCTGGCCGCCACCGACGAGCGATAGCCACCGGCGCAGTAGACGACGGTGGGCGCGGTCGGGTCGAGTTCGCCGAGTCGGTTCGGGAGTTGGCCGACCGGGATCGCCGTGGCCCCCTCGATCGTTCCGAGCGCGACTTCGCCGGGGTTGCGGATATCGATGAGCTGCAGGCCGTGGATGTCGCTACGTCGGCTGTCGAACTCGGCCGCGGTGAGTCGCGAGGCCGGGCGAACCCGGTCGGGATGGTCGGCCATCACTGCGAGCGGGTGCTCGAGGTAACCCACCACCCGGTCGAAGCCGATGCGGGCAAGGCGGTTCTTCGCTTCGAGCTCGAAGCCGTCGTCGGCCACGAGCACGATGTCGACATGGCTCGGCACGATCGATCCGGCGAACTCCGCATACCGGCCGTTGAGACCGACGTTGATCGACCCGACGAGATGCCCACGAGCGAAGTCCTCCGGGTCGCGACCGTCGACCACCAGCGCGCCCGCCTCGACGAGCCGGTCGAACCCAGCGAGGTCGAGCGCAGCCGGCATGGCCGTCTCGTCGAGCAGTTCGCGATCCTTGCGGTTGAGCACCGCATCGAAGATGAAATAGCTCGGCGCCGGAGGTTGACCCTCGGTGACGAGGTCGAAGAACTCCTGCTTGCTCGCCGCGCGAAGCGCATAGTTCGTCTCGCGCTGCGCGCCGATGGTCGACCACGTCTCGGTCGACAGGTTCTTGCCGCACGCGGATCCGGCGCCGTGGCCCGGGTACACCCGCGTGCTGTCGGGCAGCACCATCAGCTTGCCGTGCAGGCTGTCGTACAGCTGGTTGGCGAGCTCTTCCTTCGTGACGCCGATCGATGCGAGCAGGTCGGGGCGACCGACGTCGCCGATGAACAGCGTGTCACCGGTCAACACCGCGTACGGCGCCTCGTCGTCGGCATGTTCCCACACGACGATGCTGAGCGACTCCGGCGTGTGGCCCGGCGTGTGGAGGAACTGCAGCACCACCTCGCCCAGCTCGAGGCGTTCGCCGTCTTCGAGCTTGCGGGTCGGGAACTCGGGCCTGGCGACCGACGAGAAGCCGATCTCGGCGCCCGTCGCCTCGGCGAGTTCGAGGTGGCCCGACAGGAAGTCGGCGTGGAAGTGGGTCTCGACGACCAGCTCGATCGTGAGGCCTGCCTCGGCGGCGTCACGCACGTACTCGTCGACGTCCCGACGGGGATCGACGACCACGGCGCGACCGGTGGTCGGGTCACCGATCAGATAGGAGGCCTGGGAGAGACAGTCGAGGTAGTACTGGGTGAACTTCACGGGAGGTCCTCTTCGGGTTTGGCGTCAGGAACGTACGATCACTATACCCCGGGGGGTATCAGTGATCAACCACTGGTTGGGGGGCGAGCACGCAGTCGTCGAGGATGACGACGTCAGCGAAGCCGACGCCGAACAAGTACTCGGCCGCCTGTCCGCTGCGGTTGCCGCTGCGGCACCGCAACGTCACGACACCTTGCGCATGCTGTCGAGCACGCCGTCGATGTCGCAGTTGTTCGACCGGTTGTACGGAAGCCGCGACAGGGCGTTGCCCATCGCGCAGGTGTTGCTCACTGCCGAGAAGGTGAGGCCCGCCGCCACGCCCCCGGCAAGCCACTTCGCCTTCGGCACGAAGATGCTGGTGAGGATCCCGATGAGGGCGATCGTCCCTGCGACCAAGCGGACCTGGCGATCGAGCGCCCACTTCGTGCCACCGCCACGCACGACGTCGCCGCCCTGGGCCTCCCACGCGTCCATGCCACCCTCGAGGAGGTGCAGGTGCTGCTTGCCGGCATCGATGAGCTTCGTGTGGGCCTGGCCGGCGCGCGCACCGGACTTGCAGACCAGCACGACGGGCTGGTGGACGGTCGCGAGATCGTTGACGTGCTCGGCGAGCGTGTTGAGCGGGACGTTGTAGGCGCCGGGGATGTGCACGGTGTCGAACTCGCCGCCGGTTCGCACATCGAGGATGCGAATGGTCGGATCGATGCGCATCAGTTCGCGCAGCTGCTGTGTGTCGATGGTGTCGGTGCCGGGAAGCATTGCGTTGGTCATGTCGGTCTCCGTGATGTCTGGTGCTCTTGGTGATCGGTCGGCCGTACGGCTCGACGATTTGCACGTACGTCCGTACAAAGCGTGACCGTAATATACCCCACCCCGTATCAACTCGGCACGCGAATCAGGTTGATCTTGTGCGTAGAGTCTGTTTGTACGGATGTACTGATGATGACGGTGTCGAGATCGCCGAGGAGCAGCCATGACAGTCGACAGGTCGAGCCCGATGCCACTGTGGGCACAGCTCGAAGCACAGCTCCGGCAACGATTCGAGGCCGGGGAGTTCCACGCCCGGTTCCCCACCGACACCGAACTCGTCAACGAGTACCAGGTGAGTCGACACACCGTCCGAGAAGCCATCCGCCACCTCAACCGAACGGGGATCCTGCGACGCGAGCGTGGCCGGGGCACCGTGGTGAACCGCGCCGAATTCGAACAGCCCCTGGGCGCGCTCTACAGCTTGTTCCAGTCGATCGAATCCTCCGGCGTCGAACAGCGCAGCGTGGTGCTCGCCCTGCGCGAGGAGACCGATCGGACCGCAGCCGATCATCTCGGTCTCGCACCGGACGCACCGCTGGTGTTCCTCGAGCGGATCCGGTGCGCCGACGGTGCGCCCCTGGCGATCGATCGGACGTGGCTGCCCATGTCGATCGGCGCACCGTTGTTGAACAGCAACTTCGAACACACTGCGCTCTACGACGAGATGGAGCGCCTGTGCGGCGTGCGGCCGAACGCCGGTTGGGAGCGGATCGCCCCACTCGTGCCCTCGCCGACCGAACGGGAGACGCTCCAACTCCAGCGCGGACAGGCGGCCTTCTTCATCGAGCGGCTGAGCACCGCCGGCGATCAACGGATCGAGTGGCGCACCACCACGGTCCGGGGTGACCGATATCGGTTCGTTTCGCAGTTCGAGGCGGGCAGCGCGCCAGCGCTCGTCGCCACGGCTCGCGAATGATCGCCTAATTCGCGCCAGGCTCGCTCGTCACAGGCTCGAGCCGACCGGTGGTCAGATCGTGGATCGCGCCTCGGATCTCGACCCGGCCAGCTGCGGCGCCTCGGCCGACCGGTCCATCGTGCGCCGCCAACTGTTCCACCGTGTTGGCGACGTTGCGCACGGCCAACTCGTCGACCGACATCCCGGGGTGACGTCGGGCGATCTCACAGATCGGGGCCACGATCGGAGCGAGGTACCCCCCGCACGTGCCCGAGGCCGCTGCGGTGACCGCGCCGCAGCTCGTGTGGCCGAGCACGACGATGAGGTCGATCCCGAGCTCTGCGACCGCGAAGTCGAGACTCGCCAGGGCGGCTGGTCCGATCGTGTTCCCTGCGATCCGGATCACGAACAGGTTGCCGGCGGGTTGATCGAAGACCACCGAGGGTGGCACCCGAGCATCGGAACACGCCAGGATCGCCACACGTGGCTCATGACGCGGCGGGCCGTCGCCCCCGTGCGCGAGGGCGGCGACGGTGTCCCTGGCCCGTTGATGACCATCGACCAGAGCGGTCCACGACGACTCAGACATGGGTGGCCGTTCCTTCCCGGTCCGATGCGGTGTCGACGCTCGGGCGCTCGTCGATGCCATGGCGCCGCTGGTCGCTCGGTGCAGGGATGCGCTGCATGATCGCCGCCACGGCGTCAGGGGTGGAGGTGTGCACGCGGTCGCCCAGCTGCTGCCAGATGCCGGCGTTGCGCATCACGTCGCGGACGGGCCCCTTCACGTCGGCGAAGTGGAGTGCGACGTCGCGATCGGCCAGCTCGACCTGGAGATCATGGAGCATCTCCGCACCCGTGGCGTCGAGATCGTTGATGCCGGAGGCATCGAGGACGAGCGCACGAGGCTCGTCGGTGAGCGCCTCGGCGTGCTGGATGACCAGCTGCTTGATGTTGGTCGCGTTGACGAACGACAGGGCGGCGTCGATGCGGACGATGCGGATCCCGTCGACGGTCCGGGCTTCGGGGAACCGGTCGACGTTGCGGTAGCTGGTGGTGCCGTCGACATGACCGAGCACCGCGGAGTGCGGCATGGAGAGACGAGCGAAGACGACGAGCATCGAGGCCACGATCGCGATGAGGATGCCGAGCTCGATGCCCACGGCCAGCGTGGCGACGAAGGCGACGCCGAGCGCGATCAGGTCGCTCTTCTTGACCCGGGCGATGTGGCGCATCTCGCGCACGTCGACCAGGCCGATGACCGCCATGATGATGATCGCTCCGAGCGCTGCGTTGGGCAGCGACGAGAACAGCGGCGTGAAGAACGCGATGGTCACCAACACGAGGCCGGCGGTGATGATCGACGCCAGCGGCGTGCGGGCGCCGGCGGTCGCGTTGACGGCGGTGCGAGAGAAGCCTCCGGTGACCGGGTATCCACCGAAGAGGCCGGATGCGACGTTGGCGGCGCCGAGCCCGATCAGCTCGCTGTTCGGGACGAGCTCGTAACGGTTGCGACGTGCGTACACCTTGGCCACGGCCACCGACTCCATGAAACCGATGATCGTGATGACGAACGCCGTCCCGAGGAGGCTGCCGATCAACGAGCCGTCGAAGTCGGGCAGACCGAACGCCGGCAGCGCGTCGGGGATGTCGCCGACCACGGCCACCCCTCGTGATTCGAGGTCGAGCAGCTCGACGGCGAGGATCGATCCGATGACGACAAGCAGTGCTGCCGGGAACCGCGGGACGAACTTCTTCAGCAGGAACAACGTGGCGAAGGCGAGCAACCCGAGCGTCAACGTGGCGCCGTTGGTGTCACCGATGTTGCGGCCGACTTCGAGAACCGTCTCGTGGAACTGCTCGGTGCGCGCCGTCGAGATGCCGAAGACGTGCTTCACCTGCGAGAAGCCGATGATGATCGCAGCGGCAGCGGTGAAGCCGACCAGCACCGAGTGCGACAAGAAGTTCACGAGGAATCCGAGGCGTCCGACCCCCAGCACGATGTGGATCACGCCGACCATCAGCGCCAGCAGCGCCGCAGCGCTGAGGTACCCGGCCGTGCCCTCCTCGACGAGTGGCGCCAACGCCGACGCCGTGAGCAGCGACACGATCGCCACGGGCCCGACGGCGAGCTGGCGCGAGGTGCCGAACAAGGCGTAGATGACGACCGGCACCGTGGCGGCATAGAGCCCCACCTCGGGCGGCAGGCCTGCGAGCAATGCGTATGCCATCGCCTGAGGCACGAGCATGGCGCCGACCGTGAGACCGGCCGCGAGGTCGCTGCGGAAGTTGCGACGTTCGTAGCGGGGACCCCACGACAGGATCGGCAGGATGTGTCGGAGCCACGTCATAAGTCCGAATATACGTACAATTGGACGGGACGTCAACCTCCCCCACACGTCGACCAGGCCTCGTGTTCGCTCGTGACAGACGTGATGGCCTGGGTCGGCATCGATGCGACGGTGTGGCTCGTCGTCGCCTTCGGCGCCGGCTGGTGGTACCGCCGCACCCTGATCGAACGCTTCGACGACCAGTGACCGGTCCGGCGTTCCTGGCGTGGAACAGCCCATCGGATGCCATGGCGCTCACCGTCGCCAATGCAGCCGGCAACGCACCCTTCCTGGCTGTCCTGCGTTACAACCGCGCCCGGATCGCCTCGGCGCTCACTCGACCGGCGTCGACAGAGGCGACCATGCTCGGTCGACGTCGACCGCTGTGACGCAGTGGGGCTGGTGCGACACCTTCCTGCACGATGCTCCGACACTGCCGGTGACGAGCGCGCCGGCCCGCCGGAGCGGGGCCTCGATGCCTGTGAACTGGACTTTCGATTCGTGGAGACGAGGGGAATCGAACCCCTGACATCTACCTTGCAAAGGTAGCGCTCTGCCAACTGAGCTACGTCCCCGAAGCGGCCACCAAGATACCCCTTCGCTGACCAGAACGACCGCACAGTTTGCGTAGGGTGCCGACCATGGCTCGGCTCCAGTTCGGCACCTTCCTCGCCCCCCACCACCCGCTCGGCGAGCACCCGACGCTGATGTTCCAGCGCGACCTCGACTTCGCCGCCCACCTCGACCGGCTCGGGTTCGACGAGTTCTGGTGCGGCGAGCACCACTCGTCGGGCTGGGAGACCATCGCCTCGCCCGAGATGTTCCTCGCCGCCGCCGGCCAGCGCACGCACCACATCCGCCTCGGCACCGGCGTCGTGTCCCTGCCGTACCACCACCCGTTCAACGTCGCCCAGCGCATGGTGCAGCTCGACCACATGACCCGCGGCCGGGCGATGTTCGGCAGCGGACCGGGCGCGCTGCCCAGCGACGCCCGCACCCTGGGCATCGACCCGATGGTGCAGCGCGACCGCCAGGACGAGGCGATCGGCGTGATCCGCCGACTGCTGCGCGGCGAGGACCGCTTCACCCACGAGAGCGAGTGGTTCACCCTGAACGACGCAGCACTGCAGCTGTTGCCGGTGCAGGAGGACATGCCGATGACCGTGGCGTCGAGCATCTCGCCGTCGGGCATGCAGTTGGCGGGCAAGTACGGCATCGGTGCACTCTCGATCGCATCCACGTCGAGTGAAGGGATCGCCGCACTGCCCACCCAGTGGGGCTTCGCCGAGGAGGCTGCCACGCAGCACGGCTCGACGGTCGACCGCAGCGACTGGCGCGTCATGATGAGTTGGCACATCGCTGAATCTCGCGAGCAGGCCCGCAACGAGGCCGTCGACGGGTTGCAGCGCTGGCACAACGAGTACAACGTGCATGTGCTCGGCCGGCCCGGGGCGGTACGCGTCGACGACAAGTGGCAGCTGCTCGACCAGATCGCAGGCACCGGTGCGGCCGCCGGCGGCACATCGGTCATCGGCACACCGGACGACCTGGTCGCCGCGATCCAGAACCTCCAGCAACTCACCGGTGGCTTCGGCGTGGTGCTCGGCTTCGCCCACGACTGGGCCAACCACGAAGCCACCGCCCGGTCGTGGGACCTCGTCGCCCGCTACGTCGTGCCCGCCCTGAACGGCTTCGTCCGTCCGCTCCAGGCGTCGGCCGACCACCTCACCGCCAACAAGGCCGAACTGATGGCGGGCGCGTCGAAAGCGGTCATGAGCAAGATCATGGGTCACCAGGGCGCGGCGCAGGCGATGGCCACCACGATGGCGAACATGGCCAAGCAACGCGAGACCGGAACCAACCGCGACACCGAGTTCCGGCCCGGCGCCGGCCTCGCCGAAGCACACGACGCCTGACGGGTCAGGTCGGCTGATCGAAGTAGCGGCGCAGCCGCGGCCACCGAGCCGACATCGTGCGGATGCCGCGCAGCTCGAAGAGCTGTGTGCTGATGCTGCCGAACCGCTCGTACGTCACGGCGCTCAGCACGAACGCGCCGGCGATGATCCGGCCGATGAAAAAGAAGTACGACAGCGCCGCCACGGTGGCCGACAGATCGCCGAGGCGGTCGCTGCTCTCGGCGATCTTGCGCGGCAGGTAGAACTGCATGAACCACTGCAGCACCGTGAAGCCGAGGCCCACGACCAGCACGCCGGGGATCAGCGAGCCAGGGTCGCTCGACGGCCGCGGCAGCGTGAGCGACAGCACGAACCAGCCTGCGGTCACCATCGCGAACACGCCGACCCACCCCAGCATCGAGATGGCCACTCCGCCCACGTCGCGCACTCGGTCGAGAACCGCCGCCATCAAGAGGATGCCGAACAGCACCGACGACAGGCCGACCACACCCCGCACCCCGACCTTGGCCGTGTGCGCCGGCATCTGCCACGCCGACGTCGAGCCGGTGGCGAGCACCCGGGCGAGCGAGCGACCGGCCCACACGGTGAGCACACCCGAGCTGACGAAGGTCCACAGCTGCGACCAGAACGTCACCTCGCTGAAAGTCGAGGCGAGCTCGCCGGTGGTGACCGACGATTCCAGCGAACTCTGGAACACCGACGTGAGATGCAGGAGGTGCACCAACGAGATGAGTGCGATGTTGGCCGGTACCACGAACAAGAACAGGCGAAGGGCGATCGCACTGCCGAGTACCGACGCGAACGCATCGCGATCACGGAGGTAGAGCGAGGTGCCCACCTCGACGAGCGGGCGAGTTCGCAACTCCTCGGCACGATCGCGAAAACCCACCCGACGACGATACCCGGCTGGGTGAGCTGCGAGAATGTCGCCCATGCCCGCACGCAAGAAGACGAAGCCGCTCCCCGCAGGCCTGGCCGCCTTCGACGACCCGGTCATGCCCCCCGCCGAACGTCGCGAGGCGGGTCGAATCCGCCGCACGACGTCGCCTCGCTCGGCACACGCCGCGTGGGAGCCGGCCGCGGACCGGGCCGACCCGGTCGAGGTGCTCGTCGAGTCGAGCCGCACGCGCGAGCAGACGCTGGTCCCGCTGCGATGGGAGCGCATGGCCGCCTCGCCGTTCGCGTTCCTGCGCGGATCGGCTCTCGTCATGGCCCACGACCTCGCCAACTCGCCCTCGTCAGGCATCGAAGTGCAACTCTGCGGTGACGCACACCTCGCCAACTTCGGCGTCTTCGCGAGCCCCGAGCGACGCATGGTGTTCGACCTCAACGACTTCGACGAGACCGCCCCGGGCCCGTTCGAATGGGACGTGAAGCGGCTCGCGGCCAGCATCGCCGTCGCCGCCCGCGAGAACGGTCTCGACCGTGTCGGCGCACGCCGGGCGGTGCTCGAGTGCGTCGGCAGCTACCGCGACTGGATGGAGCGGTACTCGGCGATGACCCACCTCGAGGTCTGGTACGCCAAGCTCGACGCGTCCGAACTGATCGAGCTCCTCGGCCCGTCGCGCCGGCGAGCGACGATGCTCCAGCTCGATCGCGCAGCGAACAAGAACCACCTCAAGGCACTGTCGAAGCTCACCACCGTCATCGATGGCCGGCGGCGGATCGTCGACGACCCGCCGATCGTCGAGCACATCGCCACCGAACACACCCAGGAGCGGCTCATCAGCGTGCTCTCCCAGTACCGCGACTCTCTGTCGTGCGACCGCCAGACCCTGTTCGACCGCTATCGCTTCGTCGACTTCGCGCGCAAGGTCGTGGGTGTCGGCAGCGTCGGCACGAGGTGCTGGATCGGCCTGTTCCAGGGGCCCAACGGTGGGCCACTGTTCCTCCAGGTGAAAGAGGCACGCCCCGCCGCGTCAGACGTCGCGCTCGGGCGCCCCGCCGCCCAGCACGAAGGCCGACGCGTGGTCGATGGCCAACGGCTGCTGCAGGCCACGAGCGACATCATGCTCGGATGGGCCACCGACGGACACCTCGGCATCGACTACTACGTCCGCCAGCTCTGGGACGCGAAGGGCTCTGTCGACATCGCCGGGATGCGCCCGAACATGTTCACGGTCTACAGCACGTTCTGCGGCTGGGCACTCGCTCGCGGACACGCGCGCAGCAGCGACTCGGTGGCGATCAGCGGCTACATCGGCAGCTCGGCCCGTTTCGCCGAAGCGATCGCCGACTTCGCCGAGGCGTACGCCGACCAGACCGAGCTCGACCACGCCGCACTTGTGCGATCCCTACCCCAGCTCACCGCCTGAATTACGGTCCATGGCCGACCGTTCGGCTCACCGAACGGGACAGGAGGAATCACATGATCAAGGCACTCATCGGAGCCATCGTCGTGCTGCTCATCGCCACCTTCCCGGCGACGTGGCTGCTGATGCTCTTCATCGGCAACATCACCGGCCCCGGCGCCGTGGGCTACTGGGGCACCCTGCCGATGGGCGTCCTCGTCTCGGCACTGCTCGGCGGCGTCAGCGGCCCGGCCTTCATCGTCAAGGACTGACGAGCCACCCGGTCGCTACGACCGGTCGGTCACCAGGGTCGTCGCCTTCGCTCTCGCTGCGTTCACCACGCCGTGCGAGCGGAGGCGCCGCACCAGGTCGACGCTCACCACCATCACCGGCACCGCCAGCACCAGGCCGATGATGCCGCCCACGACCCCACCGGTCGTGGTGGCCAGCAGGACGGCCAAGGGGTGCACACTCAGCCGCCCACTCATCACCTTCGGCTCCATCACGTTCTCGAGCAGCAGGTTGCACGCCAGCACGATGGCCAGCACCAGCAGCGCCTCACCCATCCCGCCGTCGGCCAGCGCCATCAGCACGGCCAGGCCGCCCCCGATGAACGCCCCGATGTACGGCACGTACCCGCCGACGAAGTTCGCGACCGCGATCGCACCGATCATCGGCAGCCCCAGGATCAGGCTCACCAACACGATGACGGTCGTGATGATCGCCGAGAGCACGGTGCGTCCGGCCCAGTAGGCCCGCACCGTGCGTACCGCGTCCGACACGAACGACGTCGCCTCGGCCCGCAGGTGCTCGGGGGCCTGCGCCACGACCCAGTTCCTGATCTGCGGCCCGTCCTTCAGCACGTAGTACATGATCAGCATCCCCAGGATGCCGCCACCGATGAACGCGACGAGGGCACCCAGGCCACCGACCAGCAGCGTCATCACCCCTCGCCCGATGATGGCTGCAACGGACTGGACTGCGTCCCTGATCGCATCGAGCTCGGCGGCATCGAGCCCCACGCTGTCGGTGGTCGAGCCGAGCTCGACCATCGCGTCGTCGACATGACCGGACAGGGTGCCCATCTCGTTCACGATCGCCGAGATCGTGATGAGCACCACGCCGACCACCACGCCGATTGCGCCGACGACCACCACGAGGGCCGCAACCGACGGCTTCACCCGGCGCTGCAGCCGCACCGCCAAGGGATACGCCGTGGCGCCGATCATGACGGCGAAGATCAGCGGCAGCACCAGCTCACTGATCGCCGCCAGCACGCCGACCACCATCGACGCGAGGACGAGCGCGCCGATGACGCTCCAGCTCGCGACACCGACGCGTGTGAGTGTCGGCCGCCCACGGCCGCTGTCGGTTGTCACCGCAGCAGCGGGTTCGCCTTGGGCTGCAGGACCGACTCGATCGGGATGATGACGCCGTTGCGGGCGTCGATCTCGGGGGCGATCGTGCGGGTTCCGTTCAGCAGGACGGTGCCGTCTGGATCGAGCGTGACGTCGATCGGCTCGCCGAACACCGTCTCGACCTCACTGAGCGTTGCAAGGGCGGCCAGCGTCGCCCTCCCCTCGACCAGGTGGAAGGCAAGGATCGCCTGGAGCAGCGGCGGGTTGTCGACGATCGCCTGGAGATCGGCGGCGGGGATGCCCTCGAACGCCTCGTTCGTCGGAGCGAAGAACGTGAGCGGTCCGATGACGGCGACATCATCGATGTACCCGGCCGCCGTCAGGACCTCGACCAGCGTCGTGAACCGGTCGTCGGCTCGCAGTGCATCGAGCATCGTCGGCGCATCGGGCTCGGGCGGGGCGAGGGTGGTCGGCGGTGCCGGCGGCACCGTGGTCGCCACGGGCAGCGTCGTCGCCGGGGGCAGCGTGGTCTCCGGCGGCAGGGTGGTGGTCGGCGCAACCGTGGTCTCCGGCGGCACCGTGGTCTCCGGCGGGGCGGTGGTGGTGGTCGGTGTGCCGGCGATGACACCCTGCTCGTAGGCAGCCTTCATGGTGGCTGCGTCGATCAGCCCGGTCTCGGGGACGCCGAGATCGCGTTGGAGCGCCTTGACCGCCGCCACCGTGGCCGGCGAGTACACCCCATCGATCGGGCCGCTGTAGTAACCGAGGTCGGTGAGCAGCAGTTGGATGCTGACGACCGACTGCCCGAGCGAACCGAGGAAATCGTCGTACTTGGCGCGGGCAGCGGTATCGGTCTCTGCGTCCCAGAATCCGGTGACCGGCACACCGAGGTCGGACTGCAAAGCCCCGACAGCAGCAACGACGTCGCTGGAGTACTGGCCGTCGATCGGGCCGCTGTAGTAACCGAGCGCCGTCAGCAGCTGCTGCAGGCGGGCCACGAAGATCGCTCCGGCGATCGCCTCCTGCTGCTTCAGATCGTCGACGCTGAAGTCGGTCGACGAGATCTCCGTGAGCTCACCCTGGTCGAAGCCGGCCGTCGTGAAGCGCACCTCCGAGGCGTCGCCGTTCTCGTCGAAGCCGATGCCGCCGCTGACACCGTTGTAGTCGATGTCCTCACCGGCACCGAGCTTGTCGATGCAGTCGGCGTAGGTCGAACAGACGCGACCCTCCGAGGTGACAGCGGCGAGCTGCGGCCCATACCCGACAGGATCGAACGAGACCGCGGCGGAAGCGGCGAGGGCCGCCGTGACGGCGCAGTCGTACATCTGTGCACCGAACACGAACTGCGGCTGGGGGCTCACGTCGGCGAGCCGATCGAGGAACGCCCGGTCGCCGGTGGCACCGATGACGCGGAGGCCGTCGATGAGCGTGGGGTCCTCGGGGAACGACTGCGAGGCGAGGCGCGGGTTCATGAGACCGTCGAGACCCAGGATGGTCGAGGCTGCGACGCCGGCGGCGACGAGCGAGTCGATCTGTCGGATGGCCTCGCCGTACGAGACGAGCACGACCACGTCGGGGTCGAGCGCAGCGATCCGGCTCGCCTCCTCGGTGAAGACGACACGCCGCGGGTTGTAGCCGATGATGTCGGACGGGATGTCTCGGGTGAGCAGCATCGAGGACAGCCCGGCGCTGACGCCGATGCCGTAGTCGTCGGCCCGGGCGAGGATCGCAACCGTGAACGGGTCACCGGCGGGCTGGTCCGCGGCGAGGGCCGTCAGCTGATCGGCGACGTAGGTGACGGTGTATGCGTCGTTCATCGCCGTGCGGTAGAACGCGCCATCCGGATCGAGACCGGAGAGCACCGGTGACGTGGCCGACGCCGAACACGCGATGGTGCTCTTGGCAGCGAGCACGGGCAGCACCTGCAACGCCTCGCTCGATCCTGTCGGCCCGAGGATGATGCTGGCACCCTGCTCGAGCAGCGAATCGACTGCGGCATCGACATCGCCGTCGGCCGGCTCGTCGGCGCTGACGATCTCGGCCGGGACACCGTTCACGCCACCGGCGGCGTTGATGTCGTCGAGCGCCAACTGGAGCGCATCCTCCTGCGCGAGTGCCACCTGCGAGAGAAGGCCCGTTGCCGGGCGGAGGTAGCCAAACACGAAACCGGGACCGGCGGGCACCGTGTCGACCGGCGCTGCGGTGGTGCTGACCACGGTCGTGGTGGTGATGGTGGCATCGTCATCGCCGGAGCAGCCGGCACCGATCAGCCCGGCGACGACGAGGCCGCTGACGATCAGGTGGCGGCCGGAAGTCCGGGCCTGGTTGTGGGCGCGCATCGCACTCCTCCGAATTGGTGGTCGAGCGACGATAACCCGCGACAGCTCACCCGATGTGGGTGAACGGTCACTCGGATCCTGCTGAGCCCGCCGCATCGGGTCGGCCCACCCGGCGGAGCCGCTGCTGGCCGAGGTTGCCGACCACCAGCGCCACCACGGTGACCAGGTAGACCTGGCCGACCAGCGCCTCGAGGGCGACAATGGTGCGGGCGAGGTCCGACACCGGGATCACGTCACCGAAACCGACGGTGGTGATGGTGACGAAGCTCAAGTACTGCATCGTCGGCGGGCGCAGGGTGCCGACCGACGCCTGGAACGAGGTCGGGTCGAAGACGAGCAGTGAGCGGTACACGAAGGCGAAAAACAATCCGACGAGCACGAAGATGGTGACCGCGCCGACCAGCGTTCGCGCTGTGATCGCCCGATGGCGGCGGATGGCCCGAAAGATGGCTGGTGGCCCGGCAGCGACGAGCAGTCCGTTGACGAGCAGCAGGATGCCGGTGCTCGCGTCACTCTCGGGCGCCAGCACGTCGGCCATCACCGCCACCACACCCAGGGCCACCACGCTCACGACCGCGAGCCGCCATCGACGTGAGACATCGGCAAGGCGAACCGCGAGCAGGAGGGCCGTACCAGCGGCCAGCATCTGCACCGCCCTGGCGAGTGCCGTGTCGGCCAGCGAGGCCTGCAGCACGAACAGCAGGATGACCGCCGCGAGCAACGTGAGATACGCCGACATCGGGCCCTGCTCGCCGAGGTCGAGGTCGTGCGGCACCGCCTCCATCAGGTCGCGGCGGGTGGCCCCGTCGGGCCGGAGCCGAGGGAGGCCTCGCCGCGGTCGCTCGTCACGAGGGCCGCAGCAGCAACGACGCCCAACACGATGCCGATGATGATCGTGACGGTGTTGATGCCGGCCACGGCAATGAGCAGCACCGCAAGCGCCCCAGCGAAGATCGCCACGATGTCACGGTGCGTATCGACCCACGCCCAGAGCGAACCACCGGACGAGCCGGCCCGGTTGCGGATCGCCATGGCACTGGCACTCGCCCCCGTGATCCACGCGACGAGCACCAGGACGAGCCCGACGATGATCGTGATGTACACCAGCGTCAGGAGTCCGCTGGCGAGCGAGCGCACCGTCGACCCGATCGCTGCGCGGGCACCGGGCTGGACGACCAGTGTGGGGGCCTGATCGATCACCTTGTTGATGACCGCCTGCGCCACGAACAGCATCATCACACCGGCGAGGCCGAGGCCGATCGCCATCCGACGACGGCGCTGCGCCACGAGCACCGCACCCACGATGCTCACCACGGTGAGGATCAGGATGCCGACGATCGACCGCTTCACGAGGACGACGGCACGCTGCGCATTCGCCAGCGTCGTCTGTCCCTGCGCCAACGCACCGCTCTCGTAGACGACGAGCTGACCGATGTCGTCAGGAAGGTCGCGCCCGGTCATCGCCTCGAGTTCGGCGATCTGGTCTGCCGCATCCTGATCGGCGGTGAACTCCGGGACGTCGAACTTGGTGAACAGTCCCTTGTCCTGCACCGCGAGCAGCCCACGGGAGATGATCGGCAACGTGTTGACGGTGACCTTGCCCTCGACAACGGTGATGCCGCCGGACAGCCCATCGCCCTCGAGGAGCTTCATCAACGCGGCATGGCCCTTGACGACGACCTTGTCGATCAGCTGACGGGTGCCGTCGGCGACGAGCACCGTCTCGACGCGGTCCTGCACCAGTGAGCGGGCGCCACCGACGAGCGCACCCTCGAGCGGCTGAAGCTGTTCGGGAAGCACACCCGTCACGAAGCCATCGACATCGACGAGGGTGAAGATCTGATCGGTGACATAGACCGCCATCGCATCGGTGACCTCGGGCTCGTCGAGCGCGGTGTTCACCGCCGTGACCATGCTGTCGGCGTCGAACAGCACGTTCTGCGCCCACACGGCGATCACGCTTGCGAGAACGCCGAGGACAGCGATCACCGCCAGCAGCCCAGCGACGACGGAACGTCCCCTGCCGAGACGGCGGCTGCGGGTGCGGGTGGTGTTCATCGTGGTCCTCCGGGTTGATGCGGTGCGGCCCATGTGGTGGGCAGGTCGGCGCCCCCTTCGGGGCTCCATCGTTCTCCCATGCGGAGCCGCATGGGAGTGGTGGCGATCGGGCCGGCGGCGAGCATCTCGCCGAGCTGGAACGACCGGGCCTCGGCCACCATCGACCGGGGCACGTGCGAAAAGACCGATGCGAGCTCGTCGAGATCGGCAACCGAGTTGACGCGCATCAGCAGCAGGTTGTCGCACTGGGAGATGACGTTGCGGTGCACCTTCTGCGGACGTTGCGTCGACAGCACGAGATAGATGCCGAACTTGCGGCCCTCGCCCGCGATCCAGACCGTGTGGTCGGCGACCGCACGTTCGAGGCCTGTGTGTGCGTCGGGTGAGCACACGTTGTGCGCTTCGTCGATGACGACCGAGATCGGCTGGCGCGTGGGCCGGCGGCGCAGGCGGCCGAGGAGTGCCAGGGCCACGACCGAGCGCTCACGAGCGTCGCTGAGCGAGCCGGTGTCGAGGATGAGGCATCGGCGCCCAAGACCCAGGTCGACGAGCGATGGCTCGTCGACGCCGGCCCACACGCGCCAGTTGCCGATGCGGAGGTTGTGGATCCGCTGGGCCAACCGGCGGCTCGCCTCGTCGAAGCGGCGAGCGAGGACCTCGGTGACGTCGCTGATCGAGTACCGGTCGCGCGCCAGTGCCTGCGTGGCCTCGGCGTACGCCGCGTACTCGTCGGCGTTGACCATCGGATCGAGGTCGAGGGTGAGCGCCTGCTCGGCAAGGGTGAGGTCGGACAGATGGATGCGCAGGGGCAGGTCGCCGCCGTCGGCACGGGCGACGACGACACCCGCACGTGCTTCGTACTCGGCCTTCAGGGTGGTGTACGCAGCGACGCTGAGCGGCGTGCGGCGCGCACGGTTGATCTCGGCCCGGCTGCGCAATGACCCGAGCCCCACGTAGTCCGAGTTCGGATCGATGATGACGAGGGGCAGGTCGGTCTCGAGCAACATGCGCTCGAGCAGGGCTCCGAGCGAGTACGTCTTGCCCGACCCGCTCTGGCCGCACAGGAAGGTGTGTCGCGAGAAGCCCGACGCCTTCAGCGTGGCGTCAACGCCGGCGCGGCTGAGTCGGCCCACTGCCAGACCGACGCTCGACCCGAGCGACGTGGCGACGAGCGCGGCGACCTCGACATCGGTTGCGGGATGGATGGTCGCCTCACCGAACGCTTCGGCCTCGTGCGCCACCAGCGACGCGCACCTGCCCCTCACCCTCGATGAAACGGACCGCCATGCCGACCTTTGCGCTGCGCACCATCTCGTCGGCACCGGTCATCTGGTCGGTGTCGAGATCGACACTGATGGCATCGCGCACCGCAAGACGCAGCGCCTGCACCTGGACGAGCAGTCGGACACCGGTCTGCAGGTGCAGCGACAAGAACCCGCCGATCTCGGCACCGAGGTCGAACCCTCCGAGGAACACCACGTCACGGCCATTGACGGACCACGCCGCCGAGACCGGTCGAAGCTGGTCGATCAATCCCAGCCGCACGACTCGCGCACGCTCACCCCGAACAGACATGGCCCCTTTCCTACCATCCGAGCGAATGGTTGCACACCCATCCGAGCGAGCAGTACCGTCGCACCGAATCGTTCCAAGCCTCAGGAGGCACGACATGCTGGCGAACATCGGATTGGGAGAGCTGCTCTGGAGCCTCCTCGTGATCTACCTCATGGTCATGTACTTCGTGATCGTGTTCACCGTGGTCTTCGACGTGTTCCGCAGCCAGGACCTGTCCGGTGGCAAGAAGGCGCTGTGGGCCTTCGCCCTGCTCTTCTTCCCCATCGTGTCGATGCTGGCGTACCTCATCGTCCGTGGCGCCGGCATGGGCGAGCGCAGCCAGGCGGCGGCGAAGGCCGCCAAGGACGACACCGACGCCTACATCCGCAGCGTCGCCACGCCGGCCGGCGGTGTGGCGTCGGAGCTCGAGAAGGCCAAGGTGCTGCTCGACAGCGGGGCCATCACGGCCGACGACTACGCCGCACTGAAGGCCAAGATCCTGGCCTGACGGCTCTCCGATGAGCACCGGCGCAGTCATCGTCTTCGTCATCTTCGCCGTTCCGGCGATCGGCTTCGGTCTCTACCTGTTGCTGCAGGACGCCCTCGTCCGCATCGACACCGGTGATCTCGGCCTCGTCATCCGGCGGGGCCGCCCCACCGACCGCACCCTGTTGCCGGGCACGCACTTCGTGAACCCGTTCGGGCGCATGGTCATCCAGAGCTACCCATCGCGCGAGTTGGTGTATCGCACCACTCGCGATGCGGCATCCGAGGACGACACCAACCGGGCCAACGACCCGGCGGTCGGCGTGGTACTCGGCGACCGGAGCCACGCCAGCGTGTGTTTCACCGTGCGCTTCACCCTCGACCCGGCACTGCTGAACGACGTGCATCGTCGCTTCGGACCCGACGGCATCTACTCGATCGTGCGCGACGTCAGCGAGCAGGTGGTGGCCGACCGGATGGGTCGCGACGGCGTGTCGTACGAGCACCTGTTCGGTGAAGCACGCGCCGTCCTGCAGGCAGATCTCACCACCGCCATCACCGAGGGGCTCGCCGAGCACGGCTTCCTCGTCAGCTCGTTCGGCCTCCGCGAAGTCGACCTCGGCGAGATCGGCGAGGCGATCCAGGCCACCGCCCGCTCGGTCGCCATCAGCGAGCAGGAGATGGTGGCAGCCAACGCTCGCCGGGCCCGCGCCGAGCATGACGTCGAAGTGTCGGCACTCATCGAAGGCGTCAGCGAGAAGGCTCTTCGCTACCAGCAGATCGAGGCGTGGCGGAGCCTCATCAGCCGGTGGGACGGCCGCATCGGGATCCCCGGCGCGGCTACAGCACGGCCGTCGGCCGAGGCATCCTCCGCCGACGGTCCCGCACTGTGAGTCGTTCAGCCGAGCCGCTCGACGACCGGAACCGGCTCATGGAGATCGTCACCGTCGCCATCTTGGGCGTCGCCACCGTGGCCTCGGCCTGGTGTGCCTTCCAGTCGTCGCGCTGGAACGACACCGAGACGTCGTTCGCCCGCGACGCCACCGACCTGCGCGTCGAGCAGAGCCGCCTCTACGCCCAGGCCACGCAGACCGTCGCCTACGACTCCACCATCGCCGCGGGCTACGCGTCGGCACTCGCCGACAAGAACGAACAGCTGCAGGAGTTCTTCCGTCAGAGCCTCATCCGCCCCGGTTTCATGCCGGTCATCGAGCGTTGGGAAGCCCAGGCGGGCGACGGCTCCTCATCAGTCGCCACCACCAGCCTGTTCGAGGACGAGGACTACCTCACAGGGCTGTTCGGTAACGCCAACGAGGTCGACGCACAGGTGACCGAGGCCTCCGGCAACGCCGACGAGGCAAGCAGCAACGGCCAGGACTACCTGCTCACCACACTGTTCATGGCCAGTGCGCTGTTCTTCGCCGGTGTCGTGTCGTCGTTCCGGGCACCCACCGCCCGGATCATGCTGCTGATGGCCGCCACGCTGCTGCTGGCGCTCGGGGCCGCACGCATCGTCGACCTCCCCATCGCCTGAGCGTCGTCGACGTCAGTCGTCCTTCAGCGCCACAGCGTTGGGTGTGACGTTCATCTTCGGCACGTACTCGGCCACCTCGATCTCACGACCCTCACCCAGGTACTTCGCGCGCAGCTGGGTGCGGCAGCCGGTGCACGGCCCGTAGAACGGCTCCGTCACGGACGCATGGCATCTGGGGCACTCGAATCCCTGCTCGATGCTCGTGTCGGTGTCGATCGACATGCGCTGTCCCCTCGGTCGGTGACCCGGTCCGTCAGTGCGACGACCAGTACGCGACGAGCGTACGCGCCGCAGCCTCGGGCGCACCGAGCATCCACCAGTGACCCTGGCCGGCCATCTCGACGACCTCGGCACCGAGCTGCGCAGCGACCTGCGGCGCAAGGTCGAGGCCGCGCACGAACGGGTCGTCCGGGGCGACGATCGCGAGTCCGGGCCGTGACGCCGCAGCTGCGAGCTCGGCACCCCAGGCAACCATGGCGGGCTGTGCCGCAGACCGATAGAGCGCCAAGATGCACCGGCTCATCTCGTCGTCGGCTGCAGCCACGAGCTGCTCGCCGGTGACGCTCGGGATGCCGATCGCCTCGAGCATCGCGACCCGGTCGGCGGCGGGGGTGGCGAGCGACTGCTCGAAGTACGCCTCTCCCTCGCCGGGACGCTGCCAAATCTGGGCAAAGTCGTGCCACACGTAGTCGGGGTGGAACAGGCCGAGCACGTCGCACGCCCAGGTGCGGACGAGGTCCGGCCGTAACGCAACGGCACGCATCGCGATGGCGCCACCCCAGTCGTGCCCGACGAGGTCGACCGGCCCATCGGTTGCCACGACGGCGTCGAGCTCGGCGACGAACCAGTCGACGTACTCCTCCTTCGTCGCCCCGAACCCGGCCGGTGAGGGGCACCCGAAGCCGGGCAGCTGGGGCCGGTGCACCACCGTGTCGGGTGCCAGCTCGGCGAGTGCGGCCACGAGTGGGTCCCACACCACCGGGGTCTCCGGGTTGCCATGGACGAGGACGACCGACATCTCTGCAGTGTTGTCGACGCGACGCCGTGCACGAGCAGCGAACGAGCCGAACGTGCGAACCCGGGTCAGAGGCTCGAGCGGAGCGACCAGATCTCGGGGAACAGCACCACCTCGAGCATCGACCGCAGGTACGCCACGCCTGGCGTACCGCCGGTGCCACGTTTGAACCCGATCACACGCTCGACCGTGGTGACGTGGCGGAAGCGCCACAGCCGGAACGCGTCCTCGAAGTCGGCGAGCTCCTCGCCGAGTTGAAACAGGTCCCAGTGGTCCCGCGGGTTCCGGTACACCTCAAGCCACGCCGCCTCGACGGCAGGGTCGGCCGCGTACGGCTCGGACCACGCGCGATCGAGGTGATCGGCCGGTACCGCGAGACCACGTCGCGCCATCAGACGCAGTGCCTCGTCGTACAGCGACGGCTCGTGCAGCGCCCGTTCGACCTCTGCCTGCAGGTCGGGCCGGTGGGCGTGCGGCTCGAGCATGCGGGCGTTCTTGTTACCGACAGCGAACTCGATGCAGCGGTACTGCCAGCTCTGGAACCCACTGCTGCCACCGAGATACGGCCGGATGGCGGAGTACTCGGACGGCGTCATCGTCGCCAGCACATCCCACGCGTGGACGAGCTGCTCCATGATCTTGCTCACCCTGGACAGCATCTTGAACGCGGGCTGCAGGTCGTCGGCCGCCACCGCAGCAATGGCAGCCGAGAGCTCGTGGCGCATGAGTTTCATCCACAACTCACTCGTCTGGTGCTGCACGATGAACAGCAACTCGTTGTGATCCGGCGAGAGCGGATGCTGCGCCGACAGCACCTCGTCGAGGTGCAGGTAGTCGGTGTAACTCATGTCGGTCATCCGAATGTCTCGACTCTCCATCAGAGCAGGCGGCGGTCTGCCGCCCAGGCGGTCAGCTCGTGGCGGTTCGACAGTTGGAGCTTGCGGAGCACCGCCGACACATGCGTCTCGATCGTCTTCACCGACAGGTGCAGCGATGCCGCAACCTCGCGGTAGGTGTACCCGCGGGCGATGAGCCGCATCACCTCCTGCTCACGCGCCGTGAGGAGGTCGAGCTCGGGATCGGTGGGGGCGGGAAGATGCCCCGAGAACGCGTCGAGCACGAACCCTGCCAGCCGTGGCGAGAATACAGCGTCACCGTCGAACACGCGGCGGATCGCGTCGACCAGCGCGTCGGCGTCGATCGTCTTCGTCACATAGCCGCGAGCACCGGCGCGGATGACCGCAACGACGTCCTCGGCCGAGTCCGACACCGACAGCGCGAGGAACACCGCGTCGGGCCATTCGGCCAGCACCCGCTCGATGATCGACCGGCCTCCGCCACCGGGCATGTGCACGTCGACCACCACCACGTCGGGCTGCGAGGCGAGCACACCTGCCACGGCCTCGTCGACCGTGCCGGCCTCGCCCACCACGTCGAGCGATCGTCCGATCTCGGCACGCACGCCGGCACGGAACAGCGCGTGATCGTCGACCAGGAACACCCGCATCAACGCAGCGCCGATCCGGCATCGGTGGGGGTGGCAGTGAGGACGGGCAGCACGAGCTGCACCTCAGTACCCTCACCCACCACGGTCTCGATCACCGAACTGCCCCCGATGCGTTCCATGCGCGCCTCGATCGAGCTCGCGATCCCGTGTCGGTCGGGGCTCGTGTCGGCACGATCGAACCCACAGCCCCGGTCGCGCACGAACGCCTCGATCGCGTCGTGGCCCACCTCGACGAACACCGAGATCTCGGTCGTGCCGCTGTGTTTGGCGGCGTTCACGCAGGCTTCGCGCAGCGCAGCCACCAGGGCCGACAGGTGGTCGTCGATCTGCCGGTCGCCGACCACCACCACGTCGAGGCGAACGTCGTAGGCGACCTCGACGTCGTCGGCCATGGCGCGCACGGCACCCTCGAGCGTCGACGCGCTCTCATCGTGCGTGCCGTAGAGCCACTCGCGCAGCTCGCGCTCTTGTTGACGCGCCAACGTGACCGTCCGACGCGGGTCGTCGGCGTTGCGCTGGATGAGGGCCAGGGTCTGCAGCACCGAGTCGTGCAGGTGGGCGGCCACAGCCTCGCGCTCGTTCGCTCTGATGCGCTCACGCCGCTCGGCCGCCGCCTGCTGTGCCAGCGATGTGAGCCACGGCCCCAGCACGATCGCGATGCCGATGATGGTGAGCGACGCTGCAAACGATCCGGCTCTCACGTTGTTCGGCAGCGAGGCGGTCGAACCCACCAGGGCCACCCCGGCGGCCACGAACACCGCACCGGCGATGAGGCGCTCACGAGCATGACGGCCGGTCTGGAGATCGGCCACCGGGGCCGCATGCGGGCGCACGACGGCGATGAGCACCAGGCCCACGGCGATCACGACCAGCGGCGCCATCACCCCATCTCCGAGCCAGAGGCCCGTCGATCGCATGACCAGCACCACGCCGATGGTGACGAGACCGACCGACAGGTTGCGCCGCTGGTCGTGCGGGTGCGGCGGGGGCACGGTCGCCCCCGGCGGCGAGGCGACCAGGGTGCCCAGCGCGTAGAGGGCGATGCCGAGGCCGCCGGCGCAGGCGAGCACCACCAGCGCGGCGCGCACGACGATCACGTCGAGCCCGTGCTGATCGGCGAAGCCGCCGGCCACACCGTCGACCACGCGGTCGTGGTCGCGCTTGGCGAACGAGAGCGGTCCGGCGTGGGGCACGGGTCGATTGTCGCACGCGACGGGCCGGGGTCACATCGGGGACCGACCCTGACCTTCGGCGCTCGGGCTCAGGGGTCGATCAGGGTCGGCGGAGGGTGATCCCCGATGTGGCGCGGCAACGGCATGGCGCACCATGGCGGCATGGATGAACAGACTGCACTCATGGACACCGCACCGGAGCCGGACGACCAGGCCGACGACCAGACGTCGTCGCTCCCGCCGCCCACCGGTGCCGCGGCGCACTCGCCGTGGTACCGGGTCGCGGTGGCCCGCGATCGCGACAACAGCGTGCTCGGCGGTGTCGTCAGCGGCGTGAGCCGCGCCTACGGCTTCGACGTGCGCACGACGCGCATCGCAGTGGCGATCGCGACGCTCGTGCTGCCGGTGATCGCCCTGATCTACATCATCGCCTGGGTGCTGTTGCCCGACACACCCGCCACCGCCCAGCCGCTCGATGCGATCGTGCGCGACCGCCGGCGGTTCCCGCTCTACGTCGCTCTGGCGATCGTGCTGGTGGCCGCCGGCCTCGGCTCGATCGGTTCGTGGTTCGTGTTCGGCAGCTTCCCCTGGGGCATCGGGCTCATCGCCATCGGCGTCCTGCTGTGGGCGGCACCGAACCTCCGGCGAAGCCGGGACGCCGCGGTGCCAGCCGCTCCGGTGTCGACGGTCGTGCCGGTCCCACCGGTCACTGCCGTGTCGCCGGTCGTGTCGCCGGTCGTGTTGCCCGTCGATCAGGCGCGGGGGCCGCACGCCTCTGCCCAGCTGATGGACGACCCCACCATGGCCATGCCTGTCGGGGAGACCGCTCATGGACGAGACCGGCGGCGGCGCATCCCGATCGTGGCGGTCACACTCGTCGCCCTGTTCGTCGGTGTGGCGATCGCCTCGATCGGTGACGCGCTCGATTGGTGGGACACCAGCGTGTTCGGCGCGCTTGTGCTCTCGGCCGTGGCGCTCGCCACCGCCGCTGCGGTCAGTGCCATCGTGAACCGGAGGTGGTGGCTGGTGCCCATCGCCGTCATCGCCGGCCTCGTCGCCTCGATGCTCCTGGTGGCCCAGCCGAACCTCGACCACGGTGCCGGCACCCGCACCGTGCGCCCGGTCACCACCAGTGCTGTGGTCGAACGGCTCGGCGTCGGCGACCTCGTCATCGACCTGCGCGACGTGCCGCTGACGGCTGGCGACTGGATGCCGGTGACGGCGGAGCTCGGCGTGGGCCACCTTCGGATCCTCGTGCCCGACGACGCGCAGCTCGAGATTCGCTCCTCGGTCAACGCTGGTGTGATCCTGGTCGACCACCGCGAGATCGCGAGCGGCATGCGCACCACCATCGAGCAGACCGTCGCCGCGGTGACGTCTCCGACGATGGGCACGATCGTGCTCGACCTCTCGGTGGGCGCCGGACAGATCGACGTCGACTACGGCCCGCGGCCCGCGTGACCCGGCAAGGCCTGACCTAGGGTCAACACATGGCACGCAACGACCTCATCCGCATGGGACTCCAGATCCCGCTCTTCTCCTACCCGGACGTCGACACGGCCGACCTCTTCGAACGCATCGCCCTCATCGCCACCACGGCCGAGCAGAGCGGCTTCGACAGCGTCTGGGTGATGGACCACTTCTACCAACTGCCCGGCCTCGGCAAGCCGAGCGAGCCGATGTTCGAGGCGTACACGCTGCTCAGCGCACTCGCGGCCCGCACATCGACGGTCCGTCTCGGCGCCATGGTCGGCGGCATGACCTACCGCAACCCGGCGTTCCTCGCGAAGACGGTCACGAATCTCGACGTCATCTCGAAGGGCCGGGCCATCTGGGGCATCGGCGCCGGCTGGTTCGAGCTCGAGCACCAGCAGTACGACTTCGAGTTCGGCACCTTCACCGACCGCTTCGAGAAGCTCGAAGAGGGGTTGCAGATCGCGAAGAGCATGTTCGTGAACGACACGACCACGTTCGCCGGCAAGTGGTTCAACACCACCGACGCGCTGAACGTGCCGAAGCCGGTCCAGGCCGGCGGTCCCCCGATCCTCATCGGCGGCAGCGGCGAGAAGAAGACGTTGCGCATGGTCGCCCAGTACGCCGATGCCTGCAACGTCTTCGGTGACGCCACGCAGGTCCGCCACCTCATGGGCGTGCTCGACGGCCATTGCGAGACCATGGGGCGCGACCCCGGCACCGTCTGCCGCACGCGCCTCGGCACGCTCGTCGTCGGCCGCACGATGGAAGAGGCGCAGGGCAAGATCGCCAGCAGGTTCGGCGTCTCGAGCCTCGACGACCTGCCCGCCGACGCCCAGGCCCGCCTGAAGGGCATGTTCGTCATCGGTGACGCGTCGGCCATCGGCGAGCAGGTGCAGGAACTCCTCGATGCCGGCCTCGACGGCATCGTGTTCAACATGCCCGACGCCCACGACGTCGAACAGGTCGAGCTCGCCGGCGAGATCCTCCGCCCCCTCCTGCGCCCCTGACGAACCCCACCCACCGATGCGGTGAGTGGTGAGCGGCCCGGAAGCCCTCACCGCTCACCGCAGGGTCCTAGCGTGGTGGACATGACAGCGGTCGACGACGACACCCACATCGTGCGCGGCACCTGCCACCACGACTGCCCCGACAGCTGTGGCTGGCATGTCACCGTCACCGGCGGCGTGGCCGTCCAGTTGCGTGGCAACCCGGCGCACCCGTACAGCAAGGGCGAGCTCTGCCCGAAGGTGAACCGCTTCCTCGACCGGGTGTACTCGCCCGACCGCGTCACCACACCCCTGCGACGGGTGGGGGCCAAGGGCGAGGGTCGGTTCGAGCCGATCAGCTGGGACGAAGCGCTCACCGAGATCGCCGAGCGGTTCCACGCCATCATCGCCACCTACGGCGCCGAGGCGATCGTGCCGTACGCCAGCGCCGGCAACCAGAGCTCGCTGTCGTTGTTCTTCGGCGATCGTTTCTGGCACCGCCTCGGCGCATCCACCCTGTCCGGCGCGCTGTGCGGCCTCACCGCCGGCGCCGGCGCGGCCATCACCAACGGCACCGGGAAGGCACTCGACCCATCCGAGCTGCGCCACTCGAAGCTCATCCTGCTGTGGGGCACCAACACCCGCCTCACCAACCGTCACCTGTGGCCGGTCATCGAAGCGGCTCGCGCCGACGGCGCACAGGTGATCGTGATCGATCCGATCCGCACGATCACCGCCGAGTCGGCCGACTGGTTCCTGCAACCACTGCCCGGCACCGACGTCGCGCTGATGTTGGCGATGATGCACGTCCTGATCCGCGACGGCCTCACCGATGCCGCCTACGTCGCCGCCCATACATACGGCTACGACGAGCTCGTTGCGCACGTCGCCGAGTGGACACCCGAGCGTGTCGCCACGATCTGCGGTCTCGACGCGAACGACATCGAGACGCTGGCCCACCTGTACGGCACCATCCGGCCCACGGGCATCCGCACCCTCATCGGTGCCGAGCACCACGAGCACGGCGCGATGTTCTTCCGCACCATGGCGTGCCTGCCCGCCCTGGTCGGGGACTGGCAGCACCGTGGCGGCGGCTACTCGCGCAGCGTCGGCGTGTGGGGCGACGCACTGGTCGACTTCGACGCACTCACCCGGCCCGACCTGATGCCCACCCGGCGGCCACGGTCGCTCCCGATGGTCCGCCTCGGGGGCTTCCTCAACGACACCACTCTCCAGCCGACGGTGCACGCCCTGGTCGTGTACGGCGCCAACCCGGTCGTCGTCGTGCCGAACAGCGACCTCGTGTGCCGCGGTCTCGAGCGCGACGACCTCTTCACGGTGGTGCACGACCAGTTCATCACCGACACCGCCCGCTACGCCGACATCGTCCTGCCGGCCACCACCCAGATCGAGGCGGTCGACATCGTGCCGGCGTGGGGCCATCTGTACATCGGCTGGAACGAGCCTGCCATCGCACCGGTCGGTGAGTCGGTCAGCAACAGCGAGCTGCATCGTCGCCTCGCCCGAGCGATGGGCTTCACCGACCAGCCGCTGCTCGACGACGACCTCACCGTGATCGCCCAGATCATGCCCGGCGTCGACATCGACCGGCTCCGCACGGAGGGCTGGGTGCGCGTGCCGTACCCGCTCGACGGCCTTCCGTTCGGCGACGGCGTGTTCCCCACGAAGACCGGCAGGATCGAACTGGTCAGCGACGCCCTTGTCGGCCTCGGCCAACCGACGCTGCCGACGTTCACTCCGGCCCGCGAATCCCACGCAGGCGACCGCGACCTCGCCGCCCGGTTCCCGTTCGCGCTCCTCACCCCCAAGCAGCACACCCGCTTCCTCAACTCGAGCTACTCGCACCTGCCCAAGCACGGTCCACTCGAAGGCGGCCCGTACGTCGAGCTCGTCGAGGCGGACGCACGGTCCCTCGGCCTCGTCGACGGTCAGCTCGCCCGAGTGTGGAACGACCGCGGCGACGTGCACGTGCCGGTGAAGGTGACCGAGCGGTTGC
Organism: Ilumatobacteraceae bacterium; assembly: GCA_040878255.1. Lineage (GTDB taxonomy): Bacteria > Actinomycetota > Acidimicrobiia > Acidimicrobiales > Ilumatobacteraceae > VFMC01. The sequence goes on along the minus strand of JBBDMO010000047.1, from coordinate 738 downwards.
GGACGGGCCTCGCGGCGATCCCCTACGGGTGGTGGTCGGCGCAGCACCCGGGTGGCGGGAACGCGAACGTGCTCACCAACGACAGCCTGACCGACTGGGGTGGCGGCGTCGCGTACAGCGACACACTCGTCGCGATCGAACCCGCTCCGCCGGCCTGAGCGCTCACTTCGCCTTTGGGCCTGAGGGGTAGCCTGACCCGCATGGCAGGCGACATCATCTACGCATTCAGGGTGATGCGCCTGCCGCTACTCGACGCTGGTGGTGCGCCCATCGGCAAGCTCGATGACATCGTGCTCGTCCCCGGTCAGTCCGACATGGCGCCCCGCGTGCTCGGGTTCGTCGCCACCAGCCAGCGTCGTCGCATCTTCGTGAACGTCGGGCGCATCGGCAGCCTCGACAGCGACGGTGCCCGCCTCCGCAGCTGGGACGTCGACCTCAACCCGTTCAAGCCACGCACCGGCGAACTGCTCATCGGCCGCGATCTCATCGACAGCCGCATCGGCGACGAGACCGTCAGCGACCTCGCCCTTCGTCCCGGCGGCGACGGACGCCAGACGTGGTGGGAGATCTCGAAGGTGCGCCTCGCGCGCCGTACCGCCCTGCGCCGACGCCCGAGCTACCGCCTGCTCGACTGGGACGAGGTGCCCGAACTGTTCCCGGTCGTGGCCGGCAGCGAGATGGCTGCCGAAGCCGCCCGGCTCCGCGACATGCACCCGAGCGACGCGGCCAGCGTGGTCC
>JBBDMO010000046.1:0-6673 GCA_040878255.1 Ilumatobacteraceae bacterium | reverse complement strand
CACCAGCGGCGGTGCCGTGCAGTTCACGCCCACGGCGAACACGCCCGGAGCCAACGCCGCCACGACGTCGGCGAACACGTCACCCGCGCACGTGTGCACCCCGTCGACGCACGACATCGTGAGCCACGCCATCGGCGCGCCAGCGCGCTGCAGCTCGTCAAGCACGATCTCGGCCTCGATCAGACCAGGGATGGTCTCGACGGCCATCAGGTCCGGCCCGCTGTCGACCAGGACGGCGATGCGATCGTGGTGGAAGGCGCGGACGTCGTCCCACGACGCGTCGTAGCGGCCGTGGTACTCGCTGCCGTCACCGAGCGTGGCCCCGTAGGGTCCCACCGACGCAGCCACCGTGGCAGCACCCGACCGGCGGGCCAGCTCGGTGGTCGACGCCAGGGCGCGCACGGCTTCGGAGCGCGACACACCTGCGTTCTCGAACCCGGCGACGCTGGCCTGGTAGCTGCTCGTGATGATCACCTCGGCACCGGCGTCGACGAACAGGCGGTGCGCCGCCACGACCACCTCAGGCTGCTCGATGACGAGCTGCGCGGTCCACAGCAGTCCTGCGGGGTGGTGGCCGAGCGATTCGAGCGCTGTCGACAGCCCGCCGTCGACGACGGTGAACGTCACGCCGGCCGCACCGTGACGCCGGCCGCCTGCATCGCTGCCTTCGCCTCGGCGATGGTGTGCTGACCGAAGTGGAAGATGCTGGCCGCGAGCACGCCGGTGGCACCACCTTCGATGACGCCGTGGGCCAGATGCTCGAGCGTGCCGACACCGCCACTCGCGATGACCGGCACCGTGACGGCGTGGGACACCGCCCGCGTGAGGGCGATGTCGAAGCCCTCCTTCGTGCCATCGCGGTCCATCGAGGTGAGCAGGATCTCACCCGCTCCGAGCTCGACCGCCCGCCGCGCCCAGTCGATCGCGTCGATACCGGTGGGTGTGCGGCCACCGTGGAGGTACACCTCGAAGCCGGCACCCACGGCCTTCGCATCGATCGCGCACACCACGCACTGGGCACCGAACTCGCGGGCGATCTCGGTGATGAGATCGGGCCGCATGACGGCGGCGGTGTTCACGCTCACCTTGTCGGCGCCGGCACGCAGCATGGCCCGAGCGTCGTCGACCGATCGAATGCCGCCGCCCACGGTGAACGGGATGAACACCTGCTCGGCCGTGCGCCGTACGACGTCGATCATCGTCTCACGCCCATCGGACGACGCCGTGATATCGAGGAACACGAGCTCGTCGGCACCCTCGCGGTCGTACTTCTGGGCGAGCTCGACGGGGTCGCCGGCGTCGCGCAGGTCGACGAAGTTGACCCCCTTGACCACCCGCCCGTTCGTGACGTCGAGGCACGGGATGACACGAGCGGCCCTCACGGGACCCTGCCCGACGCGAGCGCGGCGACGCCCTGCGCCACCGTGAACCGGCCCTCGTAGAGCGCCTTGCCGGTGATGACGCCGCTGATGCCGGGCACCATGGCGAGCGCCACCACGTCGTCGAGTGTGGCTACCCCACCGCTGGCGATGACCGGCACACTCGTGGCCGCGGCGGCCGCAGCAAGCCCGACGATGTCGGGGCCTTCGAGCATGCCATCGCGACCGATGTCGGTGATCACGAACGCCGACGCAGTGGGGAACCAGTGCAACGCCTCGTCGAGCATGACCCCGCTGGCAGCGGTCCAGCCGTGCACGGCCAGCTCGCCGCCACGATGGTCGAGCCCGACGGCCACCGCCACGATCTGCGAGGCATCGTGGACCAACTGCGGATCGCGCACGGCTGCAGACCCCATCACCACCCGAGCGACGCCGGCATCGGCCAGCGCCTCGGCATCGGCCACACTGCGCACGCCACCACCGGTCTGCACGAAGGCCCCGCCCTGCACGGCGCGGGCGATGGCCGCGACGACGTGGCGGTTCTCCGGCGAGCCGCTGCGAGCGGCATCGAGGTCGACGACGTGGATCCAGCGCGCCCCCTGTGCGGCGAAGTCGACCGCGACGGCCACCGGGTCGTCGCCGTAGGCGGTCTCCTGGTCGTAGTCGCCCTGCAGCAGCCGAACCACCCGCCCGCCGCGGACGTCGATCGCGGGGTACAGCTCGGTCATGACGCCGCCACCCGGACGAAGTCGGCCAGCAGTGTCAGCCCGGAAGCCCCGGACTTCTCGGGATGGAACTGGGTGGCGAACACATTCCGCTGGCGGAACGCGGCATTCACCTCGATGCCGTACTCGCACGTTGCGGCGATGATGCCCGGGTCGTCGGGCACACCGTGCAGCGAGTGGACGAAGTACACCCACGGCTCGTCACCGAGGCCCGCGAACATCGGATCGCCCGCGTGACCGGGCACGACATCGAGGCGGTTCCACTGCATCTGCGGGCGCGGCAGGTCGGTGGGCAGCCACTGCACCGTGCCGGCGATGACACCGAGCCCGCGTGCGTGCTCGTCTTCGTCACTGGCGTCGAACAGCATCTGCATCCCGACGCAGATGCCCAGGAACGGACGACCCGACGCCACTGCGTCGAGCGCCGGCCCGTCGAGCCCGGCTGCGCGCAGCGCGTCCATACATGCGCCGAACGCCCCGACACCAGGGAGCACCACGGCGTCCGCCGCGGCGATGACATCGGGGTCGTCGGTGAGGCGGGCGTCGGCACCCACGTGCTCGAGCGCCTTCTGCGCCGAGCGCAGGTTGCCGATGCCGTAGTCGAGCACGGCGATGACGGGGCTCACGTCAGAGCATCCCCTTGGTCGACGGCAGCGACGTGCCCTCGACACGGACAGCGTCGCGCAGGCAGCGCCCGAGGCCCTTGAAGCACGCCTCGATGATGTGGTGGACGTTGCGGCCACGCACGAGCGAGACGTGGAGCGTGATGCCGGCGGCCGTCGCGAACGAGGCGATCGCATGCTCTGCGAGTTGCGGATCGAACGGCGGGCTGCCGAGCGGGATGCACTCGGGCATGTCGACCTCCCACACCACGAACGGCCGGCCTGACAGGTCGATCGCGACGTCGACGAGCGCCTCGTCGAGCGGGTAGCGACCACTCGCGAACCGGCGCACGCCGACCTTGTCGCCGATGGCCTCGCGGAACGCCTCGCCCAACGCGATCGCGACATCTTCGACCGTGTGGTGGCTGTCGATGTGCAGGTCACCCGTCGCCTCGATGCGCAGGTCGAAGCCACCGTGCTTGCCGACCTGTTCGAGCATGTGGTCGTAGAAGGGCAGCCCGGTCGAGGCCGACGCCTCACCGGTGCCGTCGAGGTCGATCGACAGCTCGATCGACGTCTCTTTCGTGACTCGCCGACGGGTGGCAGTGCGGCTCATGCGAGCACCTCCTGGAGTGCGGTGAGGAACGCATCGTCCTCGGCAGGCGTGCCGATGGTGACGCGAAGGCAGTCGTCGAGGCGCGGCCAGCTCGAGCAGTCGCGCACGAGCACGCTGCGGTCGAGCAGGCCCTGCCAGACCGCGCGTCCCGCCATGGTGCGCGGCCGGAACAGCACGAAGTTGGCGCCGCTCGGGAACACGTCGATCGGCATGGCGCCCATGGCGGCGACGATGCGCTCTCGTTCGGACACGATGTCGGCCACCCGCTGCTCCATGTCGCCGAGGTACTGCAGGGCAAGCCGGCCGGCGATCTGCTTCGCCGTGTCGAGGTGGTACGGCAGCGTCACCTTGTCGAGATCGGCGACGAGCCAGCGAGGCCCGATCAGATAACCGAGGCGAGCCGCTGCCATCGACCAGGTCTTCGAGAACGTGCGCGTGACGACCAGCGGCGTGTCGTCATCGACGAGTTCGAGGGCCGACCATGGTGCGAACTGCGCGTACGCCTCGTCGATGACCAGCAGTCCGGGCGACGGCAGCGCCCGCACGGCGGCCAGCACGGCGCGCACGTGCTCGGGCGGCTCGACCATGCCGGTGGGGTTGTTCGGCGAGCACAGGAACGTCACCGTGGGCTGCTCGGCCTCGATGGTGGCGAGCGCTGCGGCGAGGTCGAGCCCGAACGACGCAGAGCGGTCCGACTCGATGACGGTTGCCCCGGTGAGGCGGGCGATGTGAGCGTGCAGCTGATACGTCGGCTCGAAGGTGGCCACCGTCCGGCCGGGGCCGGCATAGGTGAGTAGCAGCGTCTGCAACACCTCGTTCGAGCCGTTCGCGGCGAACACCTGGGCCGGATCGACTCCGTGGAGATCGGCGATGGCCGCCCGCAGTGCCGTCGTAGCACGATCCGGGTACCGGTGCCACTCGATGCGCGACACCTCGTCGGCGAAGGCGTCGCGCCACGCTGCGGGCGGTTCGACCGGGGATTCGTTGGTGTTCAACCGCACCCGGACGTCGACCTGCGGAGAGTGATAGCCCTCGAGGGCACGCAGGTCGTCGCGGACAGGAACCGGGTTCACGGATGGCCACGCTATCGACGGACCGTGCAACGACGAGGACCGTTTGGCACCGGACGCCGCCAGACTCGCGGGCATGAGCTCTTCCGCCGAGGCAGAACTGTCGGTCATCGCCGACCATCTCGAGCGCTACCGCGAACGCGTCGTCGGCCTCGTGCCGTCGCTGCGCGGCGCAGGCGAACACGACGACGCGATCGCGGCCATCTACGAGGCCGAACGGTCTCTGCGCAGCGCGCATCGCGCGCTCGAACGGGCAAACCGACTCCTCGGCCCCTAGCGCGTCACGCGTGCTTCGTGGCAGGCACGCTTCGCAGTCGCGACGACGGACACACGTCCTCGAGCACGCACCCGTCGCACTTCGGCGCCTTGGCATCGCAGACGCGTCGCCCGTGGAGGATCAGCCGCAGGCTGAACGGACCACGCTCGAGCGGAGCCACCATCGCGTTCAGCTCGAGCTCGACCTTCACCGGGTCGTCCTCGACCGTGAGGCCGAGGCGGCGGCTGAGCCGGCCGACGTGCGTGTCGACGGCAAGGCCGGGCAGCCCGAACGCGACGCTGCGGACGACGTTGGCCGTCTTGCGCCCGACGCCGGGCAACGACACCAGGTCATCGAGCTCGGTCGGAACCTCGCCGCCGAAGCGCTCGACCAGCGCATGAGCCATCCCGATGATGTTGCGGGCTTTGGTCTGGAAGAACCCGGTGGAACGAACGATCTCCTCGACGACGGCAGGATCGGCCGACCCGAGCGACACCGGATCGGGGAACCGAGCAAACAGCTGCGGGGTCACCATGTTCACACGGGCGTCAGTGGTCTGCGCCGACAGGATGGTGGCCGTCAGCAACTCAAACGGGTTGTGGTGGTCGAGCTCACAGATCGCCTCGGGGTACGCCACCACCAGGCGTTCGAGCACCACCCTGGTGCGGCCCTTCGGTGTGCGCGGCGTCCCCATCGGCTCGAGGTTACGGCGGTTAGTCTCGCCCGCATGTGCCGTCTTGTGGTGTGCTCGCAACTCACACCCGAGGTCCGTCCGGGCATCATGCAGCTCATCGCCCGCTCGCAGGACCGCACTGGGCACCGCCCACTGCCCGACCAACTGTGGCTCGATCTCATGCACGGCGGCCGGCCCGGATTCACCGCCATCGTGGCGCTCGATCCGGACGTCGTGGGGTACTGCCAGATCGGCCAGGGTGCCGACGGCTGGACGGTGGCGCTCACGCTCGAACATCAGGATCAAATCGTCGAACTGGGCACGGCCCTGCTGTCACGCGCTCGCGAGGTCATCGCCTCGCGCGGTGGCGGGTCCATGCACTGGTGGGTGTACGACCCGGGCCCCGAGGCAGCCACGATCGCCACCGATGTCGGCCTCGGCCACGGGCGCAGCCTGTTCCAGATGCGCGTCACCCTGCCCCTCACCGGGCCCGAACCGCAGCTCCTGCTTCGCAGCTTCGACGTCGGCCGCGACGAGGAAGCGTGGCTCGAGGTGAACAACGCTGCGTTCGCCGGCCATGCCGAACAGGGCGGCTGGGACCTCGCCGCACTGCGCCAGCGCGAGCTCGAGGACTGGTTCGACCCTGAGGGATTCCTGCTCCACGAACGCGACGGCCGACTGGCTGCGTTCTGCTGGACCAAGATCCACCACGACACCACACCGGTCATGGGCGAGATCTACGTGATCGCCGTCCATCCCGATTTCCACGGACATGGCCTCGGCCGCGCGCTCACCCGTGCGGGCCTCGCATCCATCGCCGCACGGGGCATCACCACCGGCATGCTGTTCGTCGATCAGCACAACACCACGGCGGTCGACCTGTACCGATCGCTCGGGTTCACCGTCCACCGCACCGACCACGCCTACAGCGGGCAGATCGAGGCCGCATGAGCACCACCGAGGACCTCCCCACCTGGAGCGTCGCCGATGTCCACGAGTCGTTCGAGGCGCGCAGCTTCGTCGACAACATGGAACGCACTGCCAGCGACGTCGCGCGGCTGGAGGCGCTGTTCGACGACCGAGGCATCCGCGCCGTTGCACCTCGGCCGCCGTTGCAACGCGATGCCGATGACTGCGCTGCTGTCGTCGACGCCTATAACGACACGGCACAGCGCCTCGGCACCCTGCGCGCGTACGTCTACGCCACCGTCGCCACCGACACCCGCCACGAGCGCGCGCAGGCCCTGCTGTCCGAGCTCGAGGTCCAGGGGGCGCGGGTGACGCCGCTGCTGGCACGCTTCGCCGACTGGGTCGAGGCGCTGGGTGTCGATGCGCTCGCCGAACTGCACCCC
>JBBDMO010000045.1:0-34941 GCA_040878255.1 Ilumatobacteraceae bacterium | reverse complement strand
CGATGTCGTGCGGAATCCGCACGACATCGCGACCAGAAGCGCGTCTCAGGCGACGAGGACGTGGGGGGCCCAGCGCTGCAGCACGGCCCGGATCCGGGCGGCCACGCGTCCGGGGTGATCGGTGACCTCGGTCCACGTGATCCGAACGACGGTGTAGCCGGCAGCAATGAGATCGGCATCACGGATCCGGTCGTACTCGAATTGATGACGATCGAGGCCGTGGAACTCGTGGCCATCGCACTCGATGACGACGGTGGTGCCGACGACGAGGAAGTCGACCTCGTGCCCCTCGATCACCGGGTGGAAGACCATGGGGGGCAACCGCTGGCGGCGCACGAGCGCATCCATCCTTGTCTCGAGGCGGCTGTCGGCGTCGTCGTTGCCGATCCGCCATGGGCGAAGCGCGCGCTCGAGGGCACCCACACCATGGCGGCCCTGACGACGGTGCCTTGCCAAGAAGGCACGGACGCTGGCGGGTGACGCGATCCGCCGGGTGATGACGTGGTCGAGGGCAGCGGCAACGCCACGTGGGTCGACTGCCCCCAGGTCGAGCAGCATCCGCAACGGATTCGTCGTCGGAATCCCCGACCTCGGCACGGCGCGCACCTCCTCGAGATCACGCGGGTGATGGACGCGTACACCGTGCAGGCGCGCACTCGTGGTTCGTCGATCGACGATGATGTCGACCGGGTCGGCGTCACGGCGAGCCACGCCCCACAGCCGCGCGCTCGACGCGTGCGACGCCGCAGCACCGGAACCCCCCGCCAGCACGGCAGCGGCGATCCGTTGTTCGGGCGTCCGCGGAGAGCCGGCGATCCGGGCGACACCCGGGTGCAGCAGGTCGAGCGTGCCAGCGCGCACAGCGCGGTGCCAAGCAGCCTCGCTGATCCCCAACTGGCGTGCCGCGTCGACCGTGGCCAACCCGTGGTGCACCGCGCCAAAACGCTCCAACCGTCTGAGTTCCATGCCCCGATGACAGGCATCGGCATCCCTCAAACCGGAACCTGGCGCGCTTCTGGTCGCGATCTCGCACGGAATCCGCACGACATCGCGACCAGAACCCTGGGGGGCGGGGTCTGGGCGGCGGGGTCAGGCGGCGGGGAGGGGGCGTTTGTGGCGGGAGCCGCTGATGGCTTCGAGGGACGCCTGATCGACGTGGTATGCGGACGGGAGCGGCAGGGCCGTGGCGCCGGGGAGACCGCCACGCAGGCGGCGCACGAAGGCGAGCACCTTGGCGACTGCTTCGTACAGGGCGATGGGGATCTCGTCGCCGACCTCGCACGAGCGCCAGAGGGCCCGCGCGAGCGGCTTGGCCTCGACGATGGGGACGCCCGACGCGATGGCCTTCTCCCTGATCCGGGCCGCAACCGAACCGATGCCGGCGGCCACGACCCGTGGTGCACCGCCGTTGAGCGGGTCGTACTGCAGCGCGATCGCGACGTGCGTCGGGTTGGTGACCACCACCGAGGCATTCGGGATCGCGCTCATCATCCGGTTCCGCGACATCGCCATCTGCATCGCCCTGATGCGCTGCTTGACGAGAGGGTCACCTTCGGTCGAGCGCGATTCGTCGCGGACTTCCTGCTTCGTCATCTTCAGATCGAGGAGCTTGTTGCGTCGCTGGTACATGAAGTCGAAGAGCGAGATGATGATGATCGCGAAGCAGACGGAGCGGGTCATGCCCGTCAGGCTCCTCGCCGACATCGACATGCCCTCCATCAGCGGGACGCGCCCGTGCTCAGACAGCTGGACCGCGATCCGGTTGATGTACGGCCAGCACAGCCAGGCGATGACCCCGGCCTTGGCAACCTGCTTCACCGTCTCCCAGAGCGAGTTTGCCGAGAACAGCTTCTTGACGCCCTGGACCGGGTCGAGGCGGCGGAAGTCGGGCTTCAGCGGGTGCAGCGACAGCACCAATCCGGTCTGGGCGAGCTGGCTGACGATGGCGACGCCCGCACAGATCACGAGGAACGGCAACACGGCGAACAGCCCGGCCTGCAACGACTGACCGAGGAACCGCACGGCGGCCGTCGCGCTCGGCTGCTCGGCCACGGCCTGCGTCGCCATGAACCCGCTCGTGACCGCGTCGGACATGCTCCTGACGAGCATCGGAATGATGTACGTGGCGACGAGCACCGTGATCCACGGGCCGAGGTCCTGGGACTTCGAGACCGTTCCCTTCTTCTTGGCGTCCTGCTTCTTGCGTTCGCTGGGCGCCTCTGTCTTCCCCTCGCGTTTTCCCATGGCTCAGCCCGTGAACACACCGGAAACGGCACGGATGCTGCGGCTCAGCAGCGAGTCGACCGACTCGGGGAGCAGCATCAGGGTGCCGGCCAGCAGGGCGAAGGCGAGCATCGTCTTCACGGCGAAGCCGATGACGAGGATGTTGAGCTGTGGCGCCGCCTTGCCGAGGAAGCCGAGCGCGACCTCGGCGCAGAACAGTGCCGTCAGCACCGGCAGGGCGATCTCGATGGCTGCTGCGAGGTGGATGCCGATCAGCTCGACCAGTGAACCAACGACCTGGCCGGTGTCGATCTGGCCCATCGGCGCAGCATCGACCGAGCGGATGAAGGCCCGCACCACCATGACGTGGCCGTTGATCGCGAAGAGCACTGCCACACCGAGAACCTGGTGCAGCCGACCGATTGGGGTCGACATGTTCCCCGACAGGGGGTCGATGATGCCGCCGAGGCTGAACCCCACCTGGAGGTCGATCAGCTGTCCGGCCGATTCGATCGCCGAGAAGATGACCAGCACGAACAGGCCGAGCACGAAGCCCGCCAACAGCTGGGCGAACATCGCACCGATCAGCGCCACGGTCGACAGGTCGCCGACGGCGGCGCCGACACGACCGGCCAGCAGGAACGACATCGCCACGGCCATGCCGGCGCGCACGCGCCGCGGGATCGCCGGCGAGTTGAACGGCGGGCACACCATCACCCATGCGCCGGCCCGCACGAGCACGAGGCTGAAGCCCACCAGTGCCGCGGGGTCGACGAGGATCTGCACCAGGTCAGCCGTTCAGCAGCGCGGGGACGCTGTTCATGAGGTCACGGCTGAACGAGACCAGCGACGCCAGCATCCAGTTGCCGCTCACCGCAATGACGATGGCGGCACCGATGAGCTTCGGCACGAAGGTGAGCGTCTGCTCCTGCAACTGCGTCACCGACTGCAGGAGTCCGATGACGACGCCGACGGCGAGGACCACGATGAGGAACGGACCGGCGAGTTTGGCGGTCACCAGCAGCGCCCGCGTGCCGATGTCGATCACTTGTTGACTGGTCACGCGGTCCTCGTCATTGGTAGGAGTTGAGCAGCGTGCCGACGACGAGCATCCAACCGTCGAGCATCACGAAGAGCAAGAGCTTGAACGGCAACGACACGAACGATGGAGGGAGCATCATCATCCCCAGTCCCATCAGCACGGCCGAGACCACGAGGTCGATGATCAGGAACGGTACGAAGATCACGAAGCCGATGATGAAGCCGCTCTTCAGCTCCGACAGCACGAACGCCGGCACGAGCGCCGTCAGCGGAACAGCGTCGCGAGCCACCGGCTGCGGCGTGTTCGACGCATCGAGGAACATCGACAGCTCACCCTCGCGTGTGTGGGCGAGCAGGAAGTCGCGCAGCGGGCCCTGAGCCTCCTCGAGAGCTTGCGAGGTGGTGATCTCGCCGGCGAGCAGCGGGTCGAGTGCGTCGGTCTTCATCTGGCCCAGGGTGGGCCCCATGACGAACAGCGTCAGGAAGACGCTCAGGCCGACCACGACCTGCTGGGGCGGCACAGTGGGAAGGCCGAGGGCGTTGCGGGTCAGTGAGAGCACGATGACGATGCGGGTGAACGAGGTGCACAGCACGAGCAGGCTGGTGGCCACCGACAGGACCGTCAGGATCAGGATGATGACGACGGAGTTCGACGAGTCCGTGGTGATGTCGGGGAACGACACGTCGATGCTGGCGTCGGTCGTGCTGTCGGAGTCGCCGTCGTCGATCGCGTTCGGGGTGCGGGAGGTGATGTCGTCGATCCGGTCGACGGGCGTCGTGGCCCGGTCGATGCTCGGCCCGAGGTCGTTCGACAACGACGAGCCGGTGTCGGAGCCGAACACCGGAATGGCGGGTGGGGTCGGGGGCGTGGGCGCCGCCTCGACGGTGCGCCCGCCGAGGCCGAGCACCAGCAGCACGATGCCAGCACCCACAGCGATGCGTGCGAGGCGACGACCGCGATGACCGCGATCGACGGTGATGTCGTGGTCAGGCACGCCGGGCAGTCGCTTCGCGGAGCGAGTCGATGAGCGACGCTGGGCGGGCCGGGGCGCCCGGCACGATGGCCTCGCGCACGACGGTCGCCTCATCGTCGGCCTCGACGTGGAGCAGCCAGGCGGCGAGGTCCATTTCGGCGAGCACCTGCGGTGCCGTGGCGTCGCAGGCGCCGACGAGGAAGACCTTCTCGGCGAACTGGACGGCGATGACCTGCGAGGTGCGGCCGATGCCGAGTCGGCCGACGATGCGCAGCCCGCGCCTGTTGCCGTTCGCTCCCTTGGTCGACGTGTTCCCGGCCGACTGTGACCGGCGCGACGAACCGCCGCTCGAGCGCCGTGGCGCACGCGTGGCGGACGAGCCGCCGTAGCCCTGCTTGCGGCGCATGATCAGGTAGCCGCCGAACATCAGACCGAGCACCACTGCGAGCGAGATCACCATGCGGACAACGAGCTCCCCGAAGCCGACCTCGGTCATCGCTGATCGCCGGCGGCGATGATCTCGGTGATGCGGATGCCGAACTCCTCGTCGATCACCACCACCTCGCCCGCTGCGATGCGACGCCCGTTGACGAGCAGGTCGATCGGGGAACCGGCGATGCGGTCGATCTCGACCACCATGCCGGGAGCGAGCGCGAGCACATCGCGCACGGGCATCGTGGTCCGTCCGAGCTCGGCGGTCACCAACAGCTGAACATCGTGGAGGACCGACATCGCCGAACTCGAGCCAGGCATCGAGAAGCCGGCAACAGCATCGACCGACTCCGGCTCGTACACGGGGGCGATGGCCTCGGCGACGGGTGCGTTGGCACCGGGGGTCGACGCCGCCGACACGTCAGCACCGATCACGATCGCAGCAAGTGCCGTGAGCGAGCCCTCATCGAGGATCATCGCGGTCGTGGCCGGCGGCGGGATGGTCTCGCGTCGCACGACGTCGCCGGTCAGCTCGAGGCCGACGATCGATGCGATCGATGCGATCGCATCCGTGAAGGCTCGGTCGAGGAGTGTCTGGTTCGACTGCAACCGGTCGGCGACGTCGTCGTTCACCGCGAGGACGAGCATGCCGACCTCGCCGCCGGTGAAGACCATGCGCAGGACCTGATCGCCTTCGTCGATGGGCCAGTCGTCGTTGCTCCTGGCCTCGCTACCGAGGCCGAGTTGCTCCGCCAGGACCAAGGCTGCTGCCTCGACCGCTGCCGTCAACGTCGCTTTCGGGATGGATGTCTCCGTCACGTCAACTCCTGTTTCGCCGTGAGGCCCGGATGGGGTGACGCAGACAGTGCCGCTTCGTCGCGATCTGTCAGGCAGGTCGCGCGTGTGGACTGCTCAGCGAGATCTTCGTCGGCTGGCGGTACTCGCCGGGGTCGGCCTGGCTGTCGATGACGACGGCGAGGCGCCGGTGTCGACGGCCGATCCGGGCGCGGTGCGTCGCGGTGTCGCCGACCATGAGCATCAACGGTTCCTCGAGCGGGTGGCTCAGCGGGACGACGTCGCCGACCCGCAGGTGCACGATGTCGTTGGCCGTCATCTCGAGCTGGCGGAACTGCGCCGACACCGTCACCGGCGTCTCGTTCACGTGATCGTTGAGCCGCACCCTCGACTCGGCCACGTTCGCCATGTTCTGGCTGCCGTAGAGCGAGGTGGCCGACAGCGCCTCGAGGTGCGGTTGCAGGCTCGAGAACGGGATGCACAGCGTCGCGTAGCCGGACACGCTCTCGATGCGGATCTCGTAGGTCACGACGATGACCATGTCGGTCGGCGCCGCCACCTGCGCGTACTGCGGGTTCGACTCCTGACTCATGATCTTCGGTTCGGTCACCACCACCGGCTCGAACGCATACCGCAACTCCGGCAGCGCCCGCTCGATGATGTTGCGGACGAGCTGGAGCTCGAGATCGGTGAGGGGTCGCGAGGGATGATCGCCACGGCCGGCTCCGCCCATCAGCAGCTCGGCAGCGCAGAACGCAATCTCGAGTGGCAGCTGGAAGATGGCGGCACCGGACAGTGGCGCCAGGCTCAGCAGCGTCAGCAGGTTCGGGTTCGCGAGGTCGCGCACGTACTCGTCGTACGAGTGCTGCTCGATCGATTGGATGGAGACCTGGGTGACGCTCCGGAGCTGCGACGCGAGCATCGTCGAGAAGTTGCGGGCGAACGTCTCCTGCACGATCTGCATCGTGCGGACGTGCTCTCGTGACAGCGTGTTCTGCTGGCGGAAGTCGTAGACCTTGGGGTTGCCGCGGCTGCCGCGGCCGCGCTGGTCGAGGAGCTTCTGATCGGTTGCCATGGCGCAAGCCTCTCGGGATCGGGGTCGGGATCGGGGGTGGTGGACGGGTCAGCGAGGGTGGGACTCGATCAGCGCTTCAGGTTCACGACTTCCTGCAGCACCTCGTCGGCCGTGGTGATGACCCGCGCGTTCCCCTGGAAGCCGCGCTGGGCGATGATCAGCCGAGTGAACTCCTCGGCGAGGTCGACGTTCGAACCCTCGAGGGTGCCCCAGGCGAGCAGGCCACGCCCACCGCCTCCCGGCGTCCCGATCTCCGGCTCGCCCGAGTTCGGGCTCTTCACCCATGCGCCGCCGACCCGCTCGAGGCCGACGGGGTTGGTGAACACCGCGATGGCGAGCTGGCCGATCGTGCGACTGCGGCCGTTGGAGTAGTTGCCGGTGATGACGCCCTGCTGGTTGATCGTGAACGCCTGCAGGGTGCCGGCGGAGCCGCCGTCCTGGTTCTTGATGCCCGCCGTGGTGGCGCCGGCGAACTGGGTCAGGCGCCCGGGCGACGAGGCCCCACCGAGCGCCAGACTGATCGCACCGGTGAAGCCCGGGATCTGGCCACCGGCGATGTTGATGTCGCGGTCGACCGGCGCGGTGAGCTCGCCGTTGGCGTCGAAGGTCAGCGCCGCATCGGTGAGGGTGACGGCCGTGCCCGGCGAGCCATAGCTCGCCGACGCCGTCCACGAGTTCGCTGCCGACTTCGTGAACTGCACGTTGATCGGGATGCTGTTGCCCTGGGTGTCGTAACCGGTGAGCGTGAGGGTGGTCGAGTAGCCGACCGCTGCCGCAGCCGACAGGTTGCCGCCGAGGTCGACCATCGACGTCTGCTTGGGGCTCAGCAGGTCACCCACGCGGATCTCCACCGGACCCGGATCGGCGTTGGTGTTCACGTTGCCGCTGACGTCGCCCTGCCAGCCCTGCACGAGGTTGCCCTCGACCGTGGTGAGGTTGCCGTTCGCGTCGAGCGTCAGCGCGCCGCTGCGGGTGAACATCTGGCCGGCGGCACCGTTGACGACGAAGAACCCGTCACCCTGGATCGCGACGTCGGTGTTGCGGCCGGTCGACTGGATGGCACCCTGGGTGAACGACTGCATCGTGCCCGCCAGGCGCGCCCCGAGGCCGATCTGCGCTGCGCTCGACCCGCCCGCCGTGTCGGTCGGTGCGTTCGCACCCTGCAGGGTCTGGGTGAGCACGTCGGAGAAGATGGCGGTCGAGCTCTTGAAGCCGACGGTCGAGACGTTGGCGATGTTGTTGCCGACGACGTCGAGCATGGTCTGGCTGTTACGCATGCCGGAGAGGGCACTGGACATGGAGCGGATCATGGGAGTTCCTTTGCTGGTGGGCCGTTGAGAAATGCGGTGTGATGGGCGATATTGGTCAGGCGGCTGGGGCCGTGGCGGCGGTGGCTGCGGTGATCGACTTCACCGATGCGAGGGGAATGTCCGTGGTGCCCGCTTTCAGCACGGTGGTGGCGCCTTCGAACGCGACCCCGGTGATGAGCGCCGACACGGTGGCCCCATCGGTGCCGAGGTACGTGACCTGCTTGCCGATCACCGAAGCCCCCAGCGTGAGCCGGTTGGTCGAGGTCGAATCGGTGAGGATCGACGAGATCGACTCGAGCTTGTCGACGACGCTGAGCTGCGCCGATTGCGAGATCATCGCGGACGAATCCATCGGCTTGCTTGGGTCCTGGTACTTGAGTTGCGCCACGAGGAGCTTCAGGAACGCCTCGCGATCGAGCGTCGGTGAGCCGGCCGTCGAGGTCGGTGCCGTGGTGGCGGTCGTCGGGGCGGTCGTCGTGAATGGGATCATCGGGGTGGCTGCGGGGATGGTGGTCATGGCGTCCTCGTTCAGATGAGCAGGTCGAGCCCGGCATCGGCCGGGCTGGTTCGTGCGGCGGCTGTGGCGAGCGGCGCTCGTCTGCCGGTGTTGGCCGCAGCGAGGCCGTCGATCGACATCGCGGCCGGGGGGCGTCGCAACGCGCCATCGGCGGGGTGGCGGCCCTGGCCCTGCGCGTCGGCGCCGGTGCGGCCGTGGCCGATGTCGAGGGAGCTGACGGCGGTGCCGGCGGCCTCGAGGTCACGGCGAAGTTCGGCTCCCGCACGGGCGAGCGCCGCGCCCACCTCGCGGTCGGCAGCGGTGATCGTGAGGTGGAGCCCGTCCGAGCCCTGATGGGCCTGGAGCCGCATCGGGCCGAGGCCCTCGTCGGACAGGTCGACCGAGATGCCGGGCAGCGACAGCGGGGCGCGCACCTCGGCCTTCGTCGAGTCGGCACCGGGTGTCGCCTGCTCGGCCGGCACGACATCGGCGACGTGTGCGAACGACGTCCGCCTGGCTGCAGCAGCGCCGAGGACCGTGTTCGCCGGTACGGCGCCATCAGCACCATCGACGGTCGACTGCATCGGTGACGGCGACGCCGCATCGGTGGTGTCGGCATCAGCTGCCGCCGTCGCGCCGGCGGCCGCCGTGAGCGAGGCGTCGTCGGTCAGCGCGTCGGCAGCCGCGCGAGCGCGCAGCGACGCGCGACCCACCGTCGCAATGACGGGCGCCGCAACCGGTGCGTCGACCTCGATCTGCACGCCGGCGAGGGGATCGTCGGTCGTCGCAGGCACGTCCGGCAGGTCCGACAACGGGGTCGCCGTCGATGCCTCGGTGTCGGCAGGCATGGGGAGCACCGTCGCTGCCGGCGAGCCAGCCACCGGCTCGGCCACCACCGGCTCGGCCACCACCGGCTCGGCCACCACCGGGTGGGCCACCACCGGGTGGGCCACCACCGGCTCGGCCGGTGCGGTTACATCAGCCGACGCAGTGGGCGCTCCATCCAGATCGACCGCCTTCGGCGTGGCTACCAACAGCACGGCGACGAGGCCCACGGCAGGGGGTGCGTCAGTGCCGGTTCGGCTGTCGTCGCGTGCGGCCACATCGCTGTTGGATGCCTTCTCGGTCGCGACCGAGGCGGACGAATCAGGTGCGGGCGGGTCGGCCGATGGCTGTTCGACCTCGTGGTCGGTGTGGCGCGACCGGTCAGCGCGGACGGCCTGGTCGAGGTGGCGGTCGAACCGGTCGTTGCGGGTGCCACCGGTACCCGTCGACAGGTTGCGCGTGCCCGAGCCGGACGGACCCGGCGCCGCCGCCGGTACCACCGTCGACGGTGCTGCCACGTTGCTCACGAGCCGGCCTCGACAGTGCCGCGCCGCGCAAGCACCAGATCATCGAGCTCGTTGCGTTCCGCCCGGTCGAACTCTTCTGCTTCGACCTCGGCCAGTCGCTCGCCAAGCCGCTCGAGCGCCTCGACGCGACGGGCGGCTTCGCTCCACAGCGCACCGGCGACGACGGTCGCCTCCTGTGCCCGTTCGGTGACCGCGTGCTGTGCCTCGGCGGCCAAGGTGCCGGCCACGCGGGTTGCTTGGATCGAGCCGAACGCCCCGCTTCGCGCCAGCGCCTCGCCGCGCTGATCGAGCGTGGTCCACATCGTTGCCTCGATCGCGATCGCGGCGTGGTGCCGCTGGTTGCTGATCGCGAGTGCGCCGCGCGCTGAGCGCTCCTGGAGACGCCTGATGCGCAGGACGTCCGCGAGTCGGTTGCGGTTCACGGTGCGGCCCCGAGGAGCTCGGCGAGGCGGCCGAAGGACCGCACCGCGTCCCACCGATCATCGACGCGCTGGGTGAGGAAGCCGCGGATGCCGTCCTTCATCGCGACCGCTCGGTCGACGGTGGGGTTGGTGCCCGGCACGTACGCACCGATCTCGATGAGGTCGCGCGCCTCGGCCTCGGCCGCCATCAGGCGACGCAGCTCGTACAGCAGGTTGCGTTCGTCGTTGCTGGTGACCGCATTGGTCACACGAGAGACGCTGGCCAGCACGTCGATGGCCGGGTAGTGGTTGGCGTGGGCCAGTTTGCGCGAGAGCACGACGTGCCCATCGAGGATCGACCGTGCCGCATCGGAGATCGGCTCGTTGTGGTCGTCGCCATCGACGAGCACGGTGTACAGGCCGGTGATCGAACCGACCTCGGCGGCACCGGCACGCTCGAGCAGCCGGGGCAGCAGCGAGAACACGCTCGGGGGGTAGCCGCGGCTGGTGGGCGGCTCGCCGGCGCTGAGGCCGATCTCGCGCTGCGCCATGCAGAAGCGGGTGAGCGAGTCCATCATCAGCATCACGTCGGCACCCTGGTCGCGGAAGTGCTCGGCGATGCGGGTGGCCACGAACGCGGCGCGGAAGCGGACGAGGGCGGGCGCGTCAGACGTCGCAACGATGAGGACCGATCGGGCGAGGCCCTCGGGGCCAAGGTCGTTCTCGACGAACTCGCGCACCTCGCGGCCGCGCTCGCCGATGAGGGCGACGACGTTGACGTCGGCCGCCGTGTTGCGGGCGATCATGCCGAGCAGCGTCGACTTGCCGACGCCCGATCCGGCGAAGATGCCCACGCGCTGGCCGCGCCCGGCGGGGATCAGCGTGTCCCACGCCCTGATGCCGAGCGACATCTTCTCGTCGATCATGGCTCGACGGAGGGGGTGGGGCGGGGTGCCGTCGAGGTCGACCTCGGTGAGACCGGCGATCGGGCCGAGGTCGTCGAGCGGCCGGCCGAGCGCGTCGATGACGCGGCCGAGGAGCTGGGGTCCGACACCGACGGTCGCAGGCCGATCATGACCCTCGACGCGGGCGCCGACGCGCAGACCCTTCACCTCGCCGAGCGGCATACAGGTGACGGCGTGCTCGCCGACGGCGACCACCTCGCCCCACAGGTCGATCGAACGGTCAGTCACTCGGACGGCGGCGCCGACCGGCAGGTCGAGGCCGTCGACATCGAACCGGAGGCCGATGACACGGTTGATCGTGCCCGATCGCATCGGCTGCACGCAGCCGAGTGCTGCGTCGAGGCGTGGCTGGAAGTGCGGGTCGAGGGTTGCGGTCTGCATCACGAGACGTACTCGTCGGCACCGCGGGTGACCACGACCTGGCCGCTGTCTTCGAGCGCTCGGATGACCCGCACGATCGCACCCTGCGCCTCTTCGACGGTCTTCATCTTCACGGCACCCAGCAGTCGGATCTCCTCGTCGAGGTTCTGCGCAGCGCGCTCGGACATGTTCCGCATGATCTTCTGCTTCACCTCGTCGCGCACGCCCTTCAGCGCAGTGGCGAGCTCCTTGGTGTCGACCTGGCGCAGCACGAGCTGCACGGCACGGTCGTCGAGCGTCACGATGTCCTCGAACACGAACATGCGCGACCGGACCTCGTCGGCGAGCTCGGCGTCGTGGTGCTCGAGGCCTTCGAAGATCGAACGCTCTGTTGCCCGGTCCGAGCGGTTGAGGATCTCGATCAGCGTCTGCACGCCATCGGCCGCAGTCTGGTTGGTGCGGGTCTTGACGACCGATGAGAGGCGCTTCTCGAGCTGGGACTCGAGCATCGAGATCACCTCGGGTGAGCTCTGGTCGAGGGTGGCGATCCGGATCGACACGTCGCGCTGCAGGTCCTCGGGCAGACCCCCGATCACCATCGACGAGATGTCGGCGTTCAGGTGGGCGAGCACGAGGGCGATCGTCTGCGGGTGCTCCGACGAGAGGAAGTTCAGGATCTGGCGGGGATCGGCGTTCTTCATGAAGTCGAACGGACTCTTCACCATCGACTGCTTGAGGTTGTCGATGATCTCGCCGGCGCGCGACGCGCCGAGAGACGTCTCGAGCATCGACCGTGCTGCGGCGAGGCCTCCGGACTGCATGTGATCGCCGGCGATGGCGAGCGCAGCGAACTCGGTGAGTGCGATGTCGCTGTCCTCACGTCTGATCGACTGCGCCCGCACGATCTCGGCGGTGATCGCGGTCACCTCGGTGTCGCCCAGCAGCTTCAGCACCTTGGCCGAGTTGTCCTTGCCCAGCTTCAGCAGCAGGATTGCTGCCTTCTGTGCTCCGGTGAGTGCTTCTTCCACGGTCAGCGCCCTGTCTTGTTCTCGGCGAGCCACGTGCGCAGGACGTCAGCGACTTCCTGCGGCTTGCGGTCGGCCATCATCGTCAGTTCCTGCATCGCGAAGTCGTCCTTGTCCGGGGGGCGGCTGAAGTTCGACGGGGCCGGTTCGGAGGCGTCGATCGGCATGGCCTGTGTGAGCGACGAGACGAGCGATGCCCGAGGCGCGGCCGTGATCTCGCCGAGCTGGATCGGGACGGTGGTCACCCGGCGTGCGTTCTTGGCACTGCGGTAGCCGAGGATGAGAGCGACGATGATGACGAGCAGGATCGCCACTGTGCGGACCATGCTCATCAGTTGCGCCTTCGACTGAGCGGCCTCGGTGGCGGCCACCATCTCGTCGGCAGCCTTCGTTGTCTCGGTGTCGAAGGGCATGCGGGTGACGGTGACGATGTCGCCCCGGCTCTCGGACGTGCCGGCTGCGGTGGCC
The DNA here is from genome assembly GCA_040878255.1 of Ilumatobacteraceae bacterium. Lineage (GTDB taxonomy): Bacteria > Actinomycetota > Acidimicrobiia > Acidimicrobiales > Ilumatobacteraceae > VFMC01. The sequence goes on along the minus strand of JBBDMO010000045.1, from coordinate 22,024 downwards.
ACCATCTCCTCGATCAACACCTTCTGCTCGTCGGTGATGGCGGCCTCGTCGACCAGGACCGCAACGTTCAGCTGCGTCACCGTGCCGGGGACGATCACCTTCTGCTCGACGGTCCGATCGAGCGCGTACTGCGTGTCGGACTGCTCTTTCGCGTAGTCGCCGGCGGCTACGCCCGTGGCGGAGTCCACGTCCGTACCGATGGCACCGTCGGCTCCGAGGACGCCGGTCGAGCCGTCGATGCTGCCGGTGGCACCGCCGCCGTAGCGCTCGCTCACCGACTTCTGTGTCATGACCTGGCCGGTGGAGCCCGTGCCGTCGCCGGTGCTGATCTCCTCGAAGTTCTCCGACGTGGTCTGCGTCTGGTCGAGATCGAGGTTCGCGGTCACCTTCACGGCCACCTTGTTCGGGCCGGTCATCTTCGTGAGCAGCGCCAGGATCGATGCGGTCATTCGGCTCTCGTAGTCCGCCACCTGTTTCGCGCGATCACTGCTCGCCGTCCCACTGCCGCCGCCGGCGCCGCCGCCGGCCGAGAGCACGCTGCCGTTGGCATCGATCACCGTGACGTCTGCCGGCTTCATGTCCTTCACCGACGACGCGACCAGGTGGACGATCGATTCGACCTCGGACGAGTTGATCCCGTCGAGCCCCTTCGCCGCGACCAGCACCGAGGCGGTCGGCGTGGCTGGCTGGTCGATGAACACCGAGTCGTCGGGCAGCGCCAGGTGCACCGTCGCGCTCTGCACGCCCTCGAGCGCCATCAGCGTCTTGGCGAGCTCGCCCTCGAGCGCTCGCTGGTAGTCGATGCGCTGGCGGAACTCCGAGGTGGTGATGCCCTGGTCGTCGAGCAGCGCGTATCCCTCGTTCGACGTGGGCAGGCCCTTGCCGGCCATCGAGACACGGAGGTCGTAGACCTCGGCCTTGGGCACGAGCACCGTGCGGCCGGCATCGGTGAGGTCGTATTCGACGCCGGCACTCTCGAGCTCATCGACGACCGACGACGCATCCTCGGCGCTGAGGTCGGTGTACAGCGGTGCCATCGCGCTCGAGGTGGTCGAGCGCGACAGGATCAACCCGCCGGCGATGATCGTGACGACCACCGCTCCGAGTGCGATGCGCTGGATCGGCGTGAGCCGGATGGCGAGTTGCTTCGCCTTGTCGAGCGAGCTGTTGGTGGAGTTCGGCGGCATTTAGACCTGCATGCGCATGATGTCGTTGAACGCCTCGAGTGCCTTGTTGCGCACCTGGACGGTCAGTTGGGTGAGGAGTTGTGCCTCGGTCGAGGCGATGGTGTAGTCCTGCAGCGACTGCAGGTCGCCGGTTGCTGCCTTCACGGCGAGGTTGTCGGCCTTGGCCTGGGCACCGGCGACGTTGTCGAGCTGGTCGGCCAGCACCTTGCCGAAGGAGTTGCCCGAGCCGCCGTCGTCGCCGGCCACCTGGCCAGTGCGGTTGCCGGGCTGGATCGAGCCGATGCTGATCGGCGTGATGCCGCCGATCACGGGCGAGATGGGAATAATTGCCATGGTTCCTGTCACCTTCCGATCGAGAGGATCGACTCGTAGGCCTCTTTGGCCGTCTCGAAGGACCGCACGTTGGCCTGGTAGCCGCGCTGTGCAAGTTGCATGTAGACCATCTGGTCGCTGAGGCTGACGTCAGGTCGACGCACCATGCCGTTCGCATCGGCGAGGGGGTGGTTCGGGTCGTACTGGATGATCCCGTCGGCACTGCCGAACTGCACGCCCGTCACCCGAACGCCGTCACCCACACCGTCGGGGCCGTCCACGGCCTGCACCTGGACGAAACGCTCCTGGAACGCCGGCTGGTCGGTGCTGGTGACGTTGTCCATGTTGGCGATGTTGTCGGCAACGGCGTTCAGCCACGTCTTGTACGCACCCATCCCGGAGGTGGCCACGGCGAAGCTGGAGAACATCTGGCTCATGGGTTCGGTCCCGTCACTGTCCCGTGATCGCCGTGCGGAGCAGGGCGTACTTGGCGTTCAGCGCCTGCACGACGAGACGCTGCCGGAGCGCGTTCTCCTTCTGTGCGAGCAGCTCGAAGTCGATGTTGACGTTGTTGCCGTTGAGCCGCGTGGCGGCCAGCGACTGGCTCACGGTCACATCGGCTCCGGTCGGGTCACCGTCGGCCATCGCCTGGGCCAGGCTGTCCTCGAACCTCACCTGGCGTGCCAGGTAGCCGGGGGTGTCGACGTTGGCGATGTTGCCCGCGATCGCCTGCTGGCGGGCGTCGATGCCGTTGATCGCCATGCGCAGTGCCTGCGTCACACCGTCGGAGATGCCGCTCACCGCCATGTCGTGCCCCCGGGTGCCATCACGACGATGACCGTCCGGCGTGCGCTGAGAATGCACGGGACCATCGACGGGGTCGGGAGCCTCATGGCCGGAAGGCCTCTCGCATCCGCTCGAACGCCGACTCCAGCTGGGCGTCGACGCGCAGCGCACCCACCTCGGCGATGCAACCGCCGGGCGAAACGCCACCGTCGGCGACCACCTGGACCTCACCACCGCGATGTCCCATCAGCGCCGCCGACTCGAGCACCGCAGCGAAGTCGGCGGTGTTCACGCGCAGCACGACCGCGCCCCGGTCGGGCGTCATGCTGAGTGCACGGCGCACGCTCCCGAGGATGACGTCGTCGCCCCGATCGACCTCGCGGCCGACGATCTCCTCGGCAATCGACACCGCAAGGGTCAGGATCTGCTGCTCGAAGTCGTGCAGCGTGCCGAGGTCGATGTGTTCGATCTGGTCGAGCGCCCCGGCGAGTGCGAGTGATGCACGCTCCATGCCGGCGCGGGCCGAGTCATGTGCGACCAGGGTCGCCTGGAGCTCGGCTCGTGCCTCGGCGCGGCCGGCGTCACGTGCTTCGGCGAGTGCCGAGGCCTCTGCGGCCGAACGCGTGATGCGTCCGACCCCCGACGTCGTCAGGCGCGGTGCTTCGAACTGGGTGGCCACCGTCGCAGCGCGCGTCGGTGCAGTCAGCTGGATCGACTCCAGCCGGGTTCGTCCGAGTCCTCGTGCATCCAATAGCTGATGACCTCCACGATCCGGGCGGGATCGGCGTCGGCGTAGTGCTCGGCGAGTGCCGTTGCCGCGTCGATCGTGATCCGCGCTCCTGGGAGAACGTCCGGGGGAGGAGTGATCTGTCCAGTCGGGCCGGCTGCCAACGGTCCGGTCTGCTCGATCACGACCGGGGTGGGCTTCGGCGCCGCGACGGCCCTCGGCGGTGGTGCGGGCCGCACCACCTGCACGGTGTTCCCGGTGCCAGCCGGCCGGTTGGCGGCAAGCGCGATGAGCGCACCTGCCAGCACGATCAGGCCGCCGATGAGCACGCTGCTCGCCGTGTCGATGGCCAGCATGGCGTTCACGTCAGATCCGCTGATCGACGGCGCCACCACCGGCCGATGATGCGATCGGCAGGTGACGGTTCGGCAGTGGGTGGGCAGCGAGCACCGCGCTGGCCAGCTCGGCGAGACCCTCGGTCTCAGCCAGCAGGGCGCGGACCCTGCCATGCATCGACTCGGGCACCGCAGGCGCGTTGGCCGGCGGATCGAAGGTCGCCACGATGAGTGCCTCGCCGTCGAGTGGTTCGTCGAGGTCGACGGCGAGGATGAACGCCCGCTGTTCGTCGAGCACTGCCGCGTACCCGCGGAGGAGGTCGTCCCACACGCTGACGGCCGAGTCCGTCACGGGTGATGCAAGGGTGACCAGGCTCATGCCAGCACCCACAGCGACTGCGGTGCCGCGGCGACGACGCCGATGGTGGCAACCTGCGACACAGGCGGCACCGGGGCCTGGACCGGGGCCGAGGCGGCTGCCTGCTTGAAGGCTGCGGCGAGCTCGGCCAGGAGGGAGCGGGCCTGCTCGGCCTCTCGAGCGGACTTCCTCACGTTGGCCGTCACCAGCAGGTCACTGGCGAAGCGGTAGATCGACGAGAGCGATCCAGAGTGCTCCCAGGCCTCGAAGTCGAGCATGCAGCGCAGTTCGAGCAGGATGTCCTGGGCGTGCAGCAGCAGATCGTGCGCACGCTCGATCTGGCGGTGCTCGATGGCATCGATCGCGCCGGTGATGTCGCGGTCGAGCCGCTCGTAGCACATCACGATGATCTTCGGACCCGACGCAGTCGAGAGGCCGCCGTCGGCGAACCGCTCGCGCGGTGTGGTGGTTTGGTACATGACAGACCTTCCGTGGTTCGTCCGTAGGTGGGATGGGGTGTCGTGACACTGACCCGAGAGATCGTCCGGCGATGCCGCAGGACGGCTCGCCGAGTCGCGGGTGAATTCGGTGGTCACTCGTCCCTCAGCCCATCTGGCGGCTGAGCCAGTCGCCCTGCGACTGGAGGGTCGACAACACGCCCTGGACCGACGCCCACTGACGCCTCAGGCCCGCCTCCCTCATCGTCATGCGGAGCTCGAAACGGGTGATCTGCAGCTCGAAGCCGGTGATCTTGGTTTCGTAGTTGTTCTTGGACGTCGCGATGGTGCCTTTGTCGGCGAGGGCCGTGGTGGTGAGCCACGCCACGCGTGCCGCGATGCCCGGAGCGTAGGTGAACGAGCCGATCGCGCCGACGGCTCCTTCGGCGACATCGACCTCGAGACCGCGAGCGGGTGAGGTGTCGAGCGACAAGAGGCGCAGGCGCTGACCAACCCCCACCGCAGCCTTGCCGTCGATGGTGCCGACCACGTCGGCACCCGTGTAGGTGGTGTAGGTGCCATTGCCGGCGGCGTCGGTGTTCACGTCGAACGAACCGGCTGCACCGAACTTCGTGGACGTCAGCGTGAGACCAGGTCCGCTGACCTCGGCGTTGATCCCGAGCCCGGCGGACGACATCGCCGTGTTGAGACCGGCAACGACTTCCGCTGCAGAGGCGTTCGGCGCATACGTGAAGCTGGCGACGGTCGTGCCGACGCGCACGTTGATCTGGCGGCTCCCCGGTGTGCCGTTGAGGATCGAGCCGGAGGTCGCACGGGTGGCGGCCGTCGTGACGTCGATGGCGTACGTACCGGCGACCGTGGTGTCGATGGCGTTGCCGTAGGTGCTCAACCCGTTGTCGCTGTAGCCGCCGCGAGCGAAGAGGCGCTCGACGGCAACCGGATCGGCCTCGACCGCGACGAGGAACTTGGCCCGATCGAAGGTCAGCGTGCCGTCGTTCTGGCTCTTGATGCCGACGTTGCTGGCGAGTCCGTTCAGCTCACCGCTGACCACCGCTGTCACGGCGGCACGCACCTGGTCGCTGAGGCGCTTGATCCCCGAGTCACCGGTCAGCGGAGAGGCCACCTTCTTGGCCGCGTCGTACTTGGTCTGCATGTTGATGTCGGCGATGAGGCTGTTCATCGACCCGACGAAACTGGCGACCGCGTCGGCCATGGCGTTGACGTTGCGCGAGACGCTGACCGTGACAGGGGTGGCGGCCAGCGCTGTCGCGGTGAGCGTGAGGCCGGGCAGGACGTCGGCGAACGTGTTGCCGCTGGCCGTGATCGAGTAGGCGCCTACGCCCGAGCCGACGGTGATCTTGGCATCGGCCGCGGCGGACGTCGTGAGGAGCCCACCGACGGTCGAGAACTGGGAGGCGTCGAGTGACAGCGCCGCGGCCGTGCCCGTGGCGTTGCTGTTCACCTGCAGCAGCCACTTGCCGTCGGACACCTTCACCGCTGTTGCCGTGGCCCCGACCTTGGCGCCGCTGATGGCCGCCGCAACCGCACCGAGACTCTTGTCGCCGGTCGAGACGACGGCGACCGTTGCGGACCCGACACGAAGGGGGCCCGAGATCTGGAGCGTCAGGTCACCCGTTCCCGTGGATGCCGCGACGGTGGCGGTGCCGACACCGGCCGACGTGACGGCGACCTCGGCGTTCGTGCCGATCTTCACGCTGCCGTTGGTCCCGGTCAGCGCAACGTTGTCGTTGCTCAGCCCGAGGAGCGTGTTGCCGTTGGTGACGCGCACGGTCGCTGCGGAGCCCTCCTGCACCGTGGTGAGCGTCAGCCGACCCAAGCCGTCGAACGACGCGGTTGCTCCACCGCCCTGAGCATCGATCTGCGCCTGGATCGCGGCCGAGAGCTCGCTCTTCGTGTAGGTGCCCTGGGCGAGGTCGATCGAGCGGCCCGACCCACCGACGTCGAAGGCGAAGGTCCGGTCACCGGGCCCGATCGTGACCGAGCTGCCGAGTGCGGCGGTGGCCGTACGTGTGGCTGCCGTGGTGGCCTGGGTGACGGTCACCGTGTAGCTGCCGGCAGCGACGCCAGAGCCGACGCCGACGGTGCCGATGCCCACCTTGGCCGTCGTCGTCGACACGGCCAGCAGGGCGGCCGAGGTGACGGTCGAGGTGGTGCTGCCGACGGTGGAACCAGTTCGAAGGCCGTTGGCCTGGGCGAGTTGATCGACGGTGAAACTCACCGAACCGACACCCGTGGCGGTCCCGATCGAGGCGCTCACGGCCGAGGTGTTCGAGACCGACGATGCGTACCGGGAGACACCCTTCGTCAACAGATCTGTTGACGCTGCCCTCAGTGTCTCGACCGAGCTCTTGAGGCGACCGACGGCATCGGTCTTCAGCTTGGCAGCGGCCTTGCGCTCCTGGATCGCGCTGATCGGCTGCCGCTCGATGTCCATGAGCTGCCTGACGATCGCCGCGGTGTCGATACCCGTGCTGCTGACCGATGACATATCCGTCTCCTCTGGGTCGTGCTGTGAAGCCGGCAAAGGGGGCCCGGAGCGAACGCCGGACCCCCCTCATCGACCGTGCTGACGATCAGCCGCGAAGGAGCGACAGGATCGACTGCGGGATCTGGTTCGCCTGGCTGAGCATCGCTGTGCCGGCCTGCTGGAGAACCTGGTTCTTGGTGAAGCTGACCATCTCGCTGGCCATGTCGAGGTCGCGGATGCGGCTCTCCGAGGCCATGAGGTTCTCGGTGGTGACCGAGAGGTTGTTGATCATCGACTCGAAGCGGTTCTGGACCGCACCAAGCGTGCCTCGGCTCGAGGACACCGATGCGATGGCCGCGTCGAGCGCCGTCAGGGCCGCAGCCGCACCGGCGTCGGTCGTCACATCGACGGTGGCGACACCCAGCGCCGTGGCCGACACGTTGCCGATCGCGAGGCCGATGGTGTCGCCCGAGTTCGCGCCCACCTGGAAGGTGCCACCGGAACCTGCCGCCGCCGTGGTCGTCGAGCCGACGGTGAAGCCGAACGACGCCAGGGCACCGACGGTGCCGTCTGCCACCGTGAAGGTCTGGCCGGCGGTGAGGCCACCCACGTTGAGGGTGAGTGCCACACCGGACCCTTCGATGGTGGAGTTCATGGTCACCTGACCGGCGAGCGCCCGGTTGGCCGTGATCGCCGAGGCGGCGAGCGCGGTGTTGATGGCACCCGAGATGACGGTGGCCGCCTGTGCGCCGGTGCTGCCTGCCGCGAGGGCGGTGAACGCCACCGTGACGGCACCCGCGCCGTTGATGTTGATGGTGAAGGTGTTGCCGCTCGCCAGCGTGACCGAGTTGCTGGTGAGGAAGCCGGTCTTGTTGGCGGCGGTCACACCGAACGTGCCGTTGAGCAGGCTGGTCCCGCCGAACTTCGTCGAGCTGGAGACGCGGGTGATCTCCGTCGTGAGCTGCGAGATCTCGGCCTGGGCGGCGGTGCGAGCCGCCGTGTCATTACCACCGGTGTTGGCGGCCTGGACGGTGAGGTCACGCATGCGGTTCAGCATGGTGTGGACTTCGTTCAGGGCGCCTTCAGCGGTCTGCACGACCGAGATACCGTCCTGGGCGTTGCGGCTGGCCTGGCGGAGACCGCTGACCTGGGCCCGCAGGCCCGTGCTGACGACCATTCCGGCAGCGTCATCAGCTGCACGGTTGATGCGAAGACCGGACGAGAGCTTCTCGAGGTTCTTCGACATCATGCCGTTGGTCGACGTCAGGTTGCGGCTGGCGTTCGCCGCCATGATGTTCTGGTTGATACGCATTGTTCCCTACCTCCGTGTGGGGTTCCGATGTGCGGGTTCCAGTCCGTGGATCCCGGCCCATTGCTGAGCCCTCTTCATCGTTCGACGGCAGGTTCGGGCTGCCAGGGGTTCAGGTCGCAATCCCCCGCACGTCACCCGGAAGTCACCCTCGACGGTCCGGCCTCGGCCATCGAAAACGACGAAGGAGGGCCCGGCGATGCCGAGCCCTCCTGCGTCGTTGGTGAACGTGATCTTCATCCGCCCCTGAGCAGCGAGAGGATCGACTGCGGAATCTGATTCGCCTGTGCGAGCATCGCCGTACCGGCCTGCTGGAGCACCTGCGTCTTGGTGAACTTCACCATCTCGTCGGCCATGTCGAGGTCGCGGATGCGGCTCTCCGAGGCCTGGAGGTTCTCCGTTGTCACGGCCAGGTTGTTGATCATCGACTCGAAGCGGTTCTGGATCGCACCGAGGGTGCCTCGACTCGAGGACACCGATGCGATAGCCGCGTCGAGGGAGGTGATCGCGGCGGCGGCACCGGCGTCCGTCGTCACGCTGAGCGCGTTGATCGCGAGCAGCGTGGTCGAGACACCGGGAACCGTGAGCGACAGCGTGTCGCCCGCGTTCGCGCCCACCTGGAAACTGCCACCGGAACCAGCGGCAGCCGTGACCGTCGATCCGACCGTGAAGCCGAACGACGCAAGAGCACCGACGGTGCCATCCGCCATCGCGAACGTCTGGCCGGCGGTCAGGCCGCTCACGCTGAGCGTGAGCGCGACTCCGGAGCCCTCGACGGTTGCCGTCATAGCGACGTTCCCCGCCAACGCTGCGATGTTGGTGTTGGCCGACGCGGCAAGGGCGGTGTTGATCGCACCGCTGATCACCGAGGCGGCCTGTGAGCCCGTGCTGCCTGCCGCGAGGGCAGGAAGCGCGACGGTCACGGCACCGAGTCCGTTGATGTCGATGGTGAAGGTGTTGCCCGCAGTGAGCGTCACAGAGTTGCTGGTCAGGAAGCCGGTCTTGGTCGCGGGCGTCGAACCGAACGAGCCGTCGAGCAACTTGCTCTGGCCGAACTTCGTGGTGCTCGCAACGCGATCGATCTCCGTCGACAGCTGCGTGATCTCGGACTGCGCGGCATTGCGTGCCGCGAGGTCGTTACCACCCGTGTTGGCTGCTTGGACAGCCAGGTCGCGCATGCGGGTGAGCATGGTGTGGACCTCGTTCAGGGCGCCTTCAGCGGTCTGTACGACCGAGATGCCGTCCTGAGCGTTGCGCGTCGCCTGCTTCAGGCCGCTCACCTGTGCTCGCAGTCCCTGACTCACCACGAGGCCGGCGGCGTCATCCGCCGCACGGTTGATGCGCAAACCTGACGAGAGCTTCTCGAGGCTCTTGCCCATCATCGTGTTCGTGTTGGTCAGGTTGCGGGACGAGTTCGCCGCCATCAGGTTTTGGTTGATACGCATGTGTGGTTCCTCTACTTCCGTGTCGATTTCACGGGCCCCGTCCGTGGAGTCCCGGGCCGTGTGGCGGACTCCACTGTGCGAGCCGGACCAGATCCGTCAGGGAGGTCGCAAGGATTTGTGCGCTACCGCTCACGACCACCTCGGTCGGCGGCCATCAGGCCTGTGTGGGGCGGTACTCCCAGTGCCACGGTTCGCGCGGAACCGCCTCGACGAAGCCGTACCTGTAGGCGTTCGCACGCATCCAGGTGGCAGTCGCCGCATCGGTCACGTCGACGTCGACGGCGAGACCCCAGCCGTGGTTCGAGGTGCCCGGCACGGCCGCGTAACCACCGTCGGCGTACAACCCCTTGCGGCTCACCAGGTCGACCTGCTCGTCGTACGAGCGGTACGAATCGGTGAGGCGCAGGTCGATGCCGTCGGCCTTCGCATCGATGACCGCCTGCTTCCAGCCCTCGGCCGCCGGGCCGTAGAGCTTGTGCCCGCCCTGACCCACCGGCTCGAGCACGCCCGGGGGGATCGTGCCGTTGCCGTACGCGGCGAGGCGCTCGGGCACCGGCATCGGGCCGTACCCGCCGATCTTGCCGATACTGGCGCCCGGCAGACCGGTTGCGATGTACGAGTCGTTCGACGTGAGCTGGAACGAATCGCCGCCCATCCCTGTGCCGAACCTCGCGATGTTGGCCTGCGCCTGTTGGACGGCCAGTTGGTATGCGGCACCGAACGGCTCGAACGACGGGTCGGTCGGCACGGCGCGTTCGAGCAGCGCCGACTGGTCGAACGACGAGGTCATGTCGTTGACCCGGCCGGGCGTGAACCGTTGCAGGATCGCGCCGATGCGGGCCTCGACGCCGGTGATGGGTGGCAGCGGCATGGCTGCGTGGACCGTCCGGTCGCCGGACCAGCCGTCAAACAGCATCCGCCGCAGCTGCTGCCCGCGGGTTCACCCAGATGTGCCCGGACACCTGGCGTTGCGTGCGCCAGACTGACCGCCTACCGGGACGGGCGGTCCCGCGACCCTCTCGAGGAGACCCCCGTGCACCACCCACGCACCAGCCCCGTCCGCGCCATCGTGGCCCTCACGGCAGCCGCGGCGCTCACCGCAGGCGCGGCGTCGTGCAGCGGCGGCGATGCGGCCGACACCGCAACGACCGCCACCCCGCCCACCACCGGCGTGCCGTCGACCACCGTCGCAGCCACCACCACGGTGGCCCCCACCACCACGGTGGCCGAGACGACGACCACCGTGGCCACCGTGCCCGTCTACCCGCTCACGGGCGTCGAGGTGACCGACCCGGCCATCGCCGCACGCCCCGCACTCGTCGTGAAGATCGACAACGCCACCGGTGCGCGGCCGCAGACCGGCATGAACGAGGCCGACATCGTCGTCGAAGAGATCGTGAACGACAGCCTCACCCGTTTCGCCTTCGTCTTCCAGAGCCAGCCGAGTGACCCCGTCGGCCCGATCCGATCGGGGCGCCTGCAGGACATCGACCTGTTCGGCGCGTTCAACCGGCCCCTGTTCGCCTGGAGCGGCGGCAATGCCACGGTCACCGCTGCGATCCGGGCCAGTGACCTGGTCGATATCGGAGCCCCTCGGCAGTCCAGCGCCTACTACCGCTCGGGTGACCGCAAGGTGCCGCACAACCTGTACTCGAACACCACCGCACTGTGGGGGCTCGCTCCCGCCGACGCCCAGCCGCCCCAGCAGCAGTTCGCGTACCGTTCGGCCGACGAGCCGGCGGCCGGGGTGCCGAGCCCGGGCGTCCTGGTCACCCTCGACAGCATCGACGTGTCGTGGGACTGGGACCCTGCGGCGGGCGTGTACGTGCGCACGATGGAGGGCAAGCCGCACTACGACACCCAGAGCGGGCAGGTCAACACCAACAACGTTGTGGTGCTCGAGATGGGCTACCTGCCCGGCATCTCGGGCAGCCCCGATGCGCAGACGATCGGTTCGGGCCAGGCCCTCGTGTTCACCGGCGGCCAGTACATCCACGGCATCTGGTCGAGGGACGACCGGCTGTCACCGTTCACCCTGACCGCCGACGACGGCAGCATCATCGAGCTCACGCCGGGTCGCACCTTCATCGAGCTGCCGCGAGAGGGTCGCACTCTCGTCATCCCGGCGGGGTGAGCGTCAGCCGACGCGGATGAGGCCCTTGCGCAACGCGTAGCTGACGGCCTCGAGCCGCGAGTGCACGTTGAGCTTGCGGATGATGTTGTTCACGTGGTTCCGCACCGTGTTGACACTGACGAACAGGTCGGCTGCGATCTGCTCGGTGGTGAGGCCGTCGGCCAGGCGGCGCAGGACCTCGTTCTCGCGAGTGGTCAGGGCCTCGGCGTTGACGCTGCCGGGACGGAGGAGCTTGAGCACCCGGCTGAGGACCGCCGGTGAGAACGTGGCCTCGCCACGAGCGACCGAGCGGATGCCGTCGATCAGGTCGTCGAGCCCCTGCTCCTTGAGCAGGTAGCCGTGGCAGCCTGCCTCGACCGCCCGTGAGACCGACCAGTCGTCGCCCCACGCGCTGAGCACCAGAACCTTGCTGTTCGGCGAGATCGTCAAGATGTCGGGGATGACGGCGGTGCTGTCGTCGCAGTCGGCGAGGCGCACGTCGAGGACGACGACCTGCGGCTGGTACGCCGACACGAGGGTGAGCGCTTCGGCGGTGGTGCCGACGGCGCCCATCACCGTGAACGAGCCGGTCGCCGCCAGGGCGTCGGAGAGCGCACGGGCGACCATCTGATGGTCTTCCACGATGAGCACGTCGATCAGCGAGTCGTCCACGGGCGGGACTGTACGTGACAAACCCGAAGATGGCACGAGAACGACGGAATATTTTCTCTCAGCGACGCAATTCAACCACGCAGCGCGGTGGGCGACCGCGTACCATGGTGCACATGACCCAGATGACGCCCTCCAGCGTGGTGATCGGCTCCGTGCTCCAGGCACCATCCGCCAGCGTGCTTCAGCACCTCCCCGACGTCGCGGTCGTGATCGACGGCGCTGGACTCATCGTCGCGATCCATCCGGTCGGTTCACCGGAGGCCGACGCGGCGTGTGCCGGAGCCATCGACATCGTGCGACTCCGGCCCGCGCAGCGACTGCTTCCCGGGCTCATCGACCTGCACGTCCACGCACCGCAATGGCCACAGCTCGGCACCGGTCTCGACCTCCCGCTCGAACAATGGCTGTTCGAGAACACCTTCCCGCTCGAGGCCCGGTTCGCCGACGCGACCTTCGCGCAGGAGGTGTGGGACGACATGGTGCCCACACTGCTGGCGCACGGCACCACCACCGCCGTCTACTTCTCGTCGATCCATGACGACGCGACCGAGCGCCTGGCCGCCACCTGCAGCCGGCTCGGCCAGCGTGCGTTCGTGGGCCGCGTGGCGATGGACCACCCCGAGAGCACGCCGCCCTGGTACCGCGACCCGTCGGCGGCCAAGGGCGTTGCCGCGTCAGCGCGCTCGCTCGCCGCCATTGCAGCCCTCGGCGACCCACTGGTGCAGCCGATCATCACCCCGCGCTTCGTGCCCGCCTGCACCGACGAACTGCTCGTCGGGCTCGGCGAGCTGGCCGCCCGGAGCGGTGTCCGCGTGCAGACGCACTGCTCCGAGAGCGACTGGGAGCACGCGTCGGTGTTCGACCGCTTCGGCCGTACCGACGCCGTCGTCCTGCGCGGCTTCGGGCTGCTGCGCGACCACACGGTGCTCGCCCACGGCGACCACCTGGGCGACGACGACCTGGCAGTGGTGCGAGCCGCCGGGTCGGGTGTCGCGCACTGCCCGCTCTCGAACAGCTACTTCGCGAATGCCGTGTTCCCGGCAGCCCGGGCGATGGCGCTGGGGGTGCGCGTGGGCCTCGGCACCGACATCGCCGGCGGCAGCCATCCCGGCCTGTTGCCACAGTGCGCGATGGCGGTCACCGTGTCACGCCTGCTCGACGACGGCGTCGATGCGGCCACGCCGGCCGCCGATCGCGGTGTGCCCGGCTCACGGATCGACACGGTCGCCGCCTTCCACCTCGCCACCGTCGGCGGTGCCGAGGTGCTCGGCATTCCGTGCGGGCTCATCGAGGTCGGCAGATCGTTCGACGCCTTCGTGGTCGACCTCGACGGCGACCATCGCGGTGCGCTGCGAGTCTGGGACGACATCGACGACGAGTCGCGCGTCTTCGAAAAGATCGTGCGGCTGGCCGGCCTCAGCGACATCAGCAGGGTGTGGGTCGCGGGCCGGGTCGTGAGTGGCTCGTAGGTGTCGGCCGGTCAGTCCTCGGCGACGCGAGCCGCCACGATCGGCAGCATCTTCACGGCCAGGTGCGGCACGTCGTCCATCAGGTGGGCGAATCCCCGACCATCGATGTGGAGCAGGGTCACGTCGGTCTTGGCGACCACGCGTGAGTTGCGCGGACGATCGGTGAGCAGTGCCATCTCGCCGGCGAAGCCACCGGCACCGACGTCGGCAACGTGGACGCCGTTGCGAGTGACCTCGAGGGTGCCGTCGAGCACGACGACCATCTCGTGGGCCAGCGCACCCTGCTCCATCAGCACATGGCCGGCGGGCACGGTGATCTCGGTGGTCACCCGGTGCATGTGCTCGAGTTCGTCACGGGTGAACCCGGAGAACAGCGGCACCTTCTGAAGGTGATCGTGCACATGGCGCATGGTGTGGACTCCTCGTTCTGTCGAGCAAACCGACCGTACACCCGCGACCCGGGTGCTCCCGAAACGCAACGCCCCGTGGGCTCAGTCCTCGAAGAAGTTGCTGCGGGCCACGCCGTCGGGCAGGTACACCGGGCAGTCCTGCTCGGTCAGGTAGGCGCGGTTCGCCGCTGCGACGATGCCGTGGCCGAGCAGCATGTCGCGCATGGCGGCGTAGTGCGGGTGGTCGAAGTGCGCAACGAGCGCCGGCCCGTCCGTCCAGAGCTCGTACACCTGGATGCGGGTCGGCACCACCGGATCGGCCCCGAAGCAGTACGCGAGGCAACCGGCCTCGTCGTCACGGGTGGCCTTCTGCAACGGGATCGCCTGGTCGACCACCAGGTCGCGCGTGGCCTGGTCGGCGAAGTCGAGTGTTGCGGCGACGATGATCATGACGGTGCTCCCCCTGGTGATCGTCCTGCCCGGACACGACAACAGGCCCCCGGAGGGGCCTGCGATCGGGGACGAACCCATCAGCGCGCTCGAAGGGACTCGAACCCCTAACCTTCTGATCCGTAGTCAGATGCTCTATCCATTGAGCTACGAGCGCATTCCGGACGGCGAGTGTAACCGCAACCGGCGGCGAACCCACCGCAGCGATCAGCCTCCCCAGGGCCTCCACCCGCCGGCACGCTGGTACAGCGCGTAGGCGGCGTTGGCGTTCACGGTGGGGTCGAGGAGCTGGTCGGCGCTCGAGACACCGACACCTGCCAGCCACGTGGCGTGGACGCTGAAGTAGATCTGGAACAGACCCGAGCAGCACCAGTTGCGTGCCGTGGGCTTCAGCCTGCTCTCACGCGTGGCGATCGTGATCGCCTTGTCCTCGAGTTCATCTGGCCAGACCTGGCGGATGATCGCCTCGACCTCGGCGGCGCTGTAGCTGCGCGTCTGGACCGCAGTGGTGGGCGGGGCGGCAACCGGCGGGGCGGGTGTCGCAGGCTTGGACTTGGCCGGCGCTGCGGTCGCAGCCGACGCGCCCTTCGGCAGGCAGACCGTGCGGCCGGGGTAGAGCTTGGTCTTCGCGGTCGCGCCGTTGGCCTTGAGCAACTGCTTGGTGGTGACGCCGGCTCGCTTGGCGATCACGATCCAGGCGTCGCCCTTGGCCACCGTGTACGGGTTGTCGCACACCTTGCGTGCGGGTGCGGTCTGCACCTGCTCGACCGCTCCGCCGACCGCCGGCTGGGCAGCGAGCGTGACTGCGTGCGGCGCCGCCGCCGCATCGACGGCGACAGACGTGATCGTGGCGGGCGCGGTCGTGGCCGGTGCGCTGGTGACGGAAGCCGTCGTGACGGGCACGAGATGCGTTGGCCCCTCGGGCTGCTGGGCTGGCACTGCAGGCGCCGAGTCATCGCCGGATGCGGAGCGAACACCCCAGGCGAGCAGGCTGACGACCAGGCCGACGACGACCATGGTGGCCAGGCGGGTGACGAACGGGTCGCGGCGGGCCGAGCGGGCCGTCGTCACGACCACCTCGTCGTCCCAGAACGCTCGTTGTCCGTCGTGCTGTTCGTCGTAGACGTTCACGTCCACCTCCTGTCAGCGTGTCGTGGGCAGGGCGTGAACGCCTTGCGTATTACAAACATGACAGAAGGTCTACTCCCGTCGTCACACGAATGCAACATTCGGTGCCCGCGGTGGCCGGGTCGGCCGCCGCGTCCGGGGCGCGAAGCGGCCCGGGAGCACGAAGCTCCCGGGCCGTTTCGACTGGCGGAGAGGGTGGGATTTGAACCCACGGACCACTTTGAGGTGGTCCCCGCATTAGCAGTGCGGTCCATTCGACCTGGCTCTGGCACCTCTCCGAGGTGAGCGCGAATGCTACCGCAGGCACTGCGGCGGCCCCACCCTGCGTCAGGGGTTGGTCACCCCTGCGATCGTGGTCGTGGTGGTCGTGGTGGCGTCGGGCACCGGAAGGACCGGCGCCGCGACGGTGGTCGGGGGCGCCTCGTCCACCGGGCTCTCGACGACCGATGTCGGGGTCGGGGGCAACAGCGCCGGGGGCTGGTTCACCGTGGCACCGGCCCACGGCGGCTTGCACGAGTACGGCGGGGTCCACGGGCCGCGCCCGCAGTACACCCACAGGTCGCTGGCTGCGTCGGAGCACGCCTGGAGCGACGTCACGACCGCAGCGGGGGTCCAGCCTCGACGGCCGAGCTCGCCCCGAGGGCCGAAGGTGCCCGACAGGGCGTTGAGTTGGAAGGTGCAGTGCGAGTCGTCGCGGGTGCTGGGGTTGAAGTTGAGGGCGGCGAAACGGCAGCCACCCTCGCGGGACGCGATGTAGGCGGCCCACTGCTGGGTCGCTGCGTCGGCACCGTCGCGGGCGAACTCGGCGGCGATGGTGTCGGCTTCGGCCCGGGTGCACGCGGCGCGGTTGCCGAAGAAGGGGATGCCCTCTGCGGTCAGGTTCCACTTCGGCTCGTTCTGGATCGGCGCCGGGAACGGGCCGGCCGCGGCGATGCCGGGGGCGAGGCCCGTGAAGGGTGCACCATCCGTTGCCGTCAGGCCGCTCCAGATGTCGAGTGCTGCGAGCGTGCGCGGACCCGCGTAGCCATCGACGCGCAGCGGCGGTGTCTTCTTCTGGTACTGCATCAGCGCCTGCTGCGAGGCGGTGTCGTGGATGCCGGAGACCGGGCCGGAGTAGTAGGTGAGCTCGGCGAGGCGTTGCTGGAGGCACACCACCGACTGGCCGCGTTCGCCGGGGGCGATCTCGGCGTCGGCAACACAGGCTTGGCGCACCGACTTGGCACCGACTGAGGCACCGGCCGGCGCTGCCGGGGTGACGACGGCGGGGGCGAAGATTGCTGCGGCAGCATGGATGCCGAGCAAGCGCAGCGTGTCATCGCCCGCTTTGCCGTCGGCTTTCAGGGGCGGGCGCAGCGACTGGTACCAGCGCACGGCTGCTTCTGTCGTCTCGTCGAAGGAGCCGCTGTAGGGCACCGCATAGCCCATCATGATCAGCGAGAACTGCAGGCACGACACGCCCGGACCGACCGACCCGCGGGCCAGCGTCGGCTGGGCGACGCACGGCTCGATCTCGGGCATCGCCGACACCGTCGATGCCGGGAAGACGAGGACGAGCATGGCCGAAGCACACGCCAGCACCGCTCCGATCGTCCGTCTCGCGCCCATCACCCATCGATTGTTCCTGGGATGTCCAGGAACACACGCATCTCCGGAGGGAATCTCCGCCGTCCAGTCCGGTGTTGTCCACTGCCGTGACATCCTCCGACGAGCGCCCCACCCCCGACATCACCGTGTTCTGGCGGCCCGGCTGCCCGTTCTGCGGCAGCCTCTTCCGCCAGCTCGAGCGCGAGGGTGTCGAGCATCGCCGGGTGAACATCTGGGAGGACCCCGATGGGGCGGCCACCGTGCGCTCGATCGCGCGCGGCAACGAGACGGTGCCGACCGTCCTCATCGGCTCGGTGGGCCTCGTGAATCCGAGCGTCCGCGAGATCCAGGCAGCGGTCATCGGCGCCTGAGCCCCGCGGGGCGAGCCGGTAGGTTCGCGGTGTGAACGTCCTGCTGATCACGCTCGACCAGTTCCGCGCCGACTGCCTGTCGTCGGCCGGGCATCCCCTCGTGCAGACACCGTCGCTCGATGCGCTCGCCGCGCAGGGTGTGCGGTTCGCCCGTCACCACAGCCAGGCAGCGCCATGCGCACCGGGCCGCGCGGCGCTGTACACGGGGATGTACCAGATGAACAACCGGGTGGTGGCGAACGGGACCCCGCTCGACGCTCGGTTCGACAACGTCGCCAAGGCAGCGCTGCGCGCCGGGTACGAGCCGGCGCTGTTCGGCTACACCGACCAGAGCATCGATCCGCGCGAGGCGAGCGGACCCGACGACCCGCGGATGCAGGCGTATACGAACGTGCTTCCCGGGTTCGAGCCGGTGCTGCACATCCCCGACGACCATCAGGTGTGGCTCGACTGGCTCGGCGAGCGCGGCTACACCGACCTCGGCGGCGGCTACGACGCGATCGCCTCCGAGCCGACGCGACCTGCCGAGCACAGCGTCTCGGCATTCCTGGCCGACCATGCGATCGAGTGGTTGCGGGCGAGGCCGACAGGCGCACCGTGGATGGCGCACCTGTCGTTCCTGCGGCCGCACCCGCCGTATGCGGCGGCCGGTGAGTACGCCACGATGTACGACCCGGCCGATGTCGAGCTTCCCATCGCACCAGCGGAACAGCGTCACCCCCTGCACGACATGATGCTGCAACTCCGACGGGCTGCCGCACCGACCGACGAGGCCGCGATGCGCCACATCCGTGCGCAGTACTACGGGATGATCAGCGAGGTCGACCACCAGCTCGGCCGGATCTGGGCGACGCTGCGCGAGCTGGGCATGTGGGACGACACGATGATCGTCGTGACCGCCGACCATGGCGAGCAACTCGGAGACCACGGCCTGCTGCAGAAGCTCGGCTACTGGGAGCAGAGCTACGCGATCATCGGCATCATCCGTCACCCCGGGCACCCCGAGGCGCACGGCAGCGTGGTCGACGAGTTCACCGAGAACATCGACATCTTCCCCACCATCTGCGAGGCGATCGGGGTGCCGGTGCCCGCACAGTGCGACGGCCTGCCGCTCACACCGTTCCTGCGCGGCGAGACTCCCCCGTGGTGGCGCACCGCAGCACACTGGGAGTTCGACTGGCGCGACGCGTTCATCGGCAGCGAGCCGCACGAGTGGCCGTGGGACCGGCGGCTCGAGGAGCAGCACCTCACCGTGCTCCGCGATCGCGACGGCGCCTACGTGCAGTTCGGTGATGGTTCGTGGCGGTGCTTCGATCTGGTCGCCGACCCCACCATGCGCACCGAGATCACCGACCCGGCAGTGGTGCTCCGCTACGCGCAGGAGATGTTGGTGTGGCGGTCACGGCACGCCGATCGCACGATGACCGACATGCTCGTGAAAGACGGTGGTGTCGGCCGCTTTCCCGCCGAGCCGATGCTCGTCGACGTCCCGCTGCCCTGAGGGCACGATCAGCCGGTCAGAAGTCGAAGAATTTCCGATGGCTCCATGACGCACGCCCTCGATGCTGTGGCCTAGCTTCGAGCCGTCACCGGGGGTGTGACCAAATCATGAGGAGTATTTATGTCTGATCCATTGGTGTTGTCGGCGGGGCAGTTCGACCTCGTCTACAACGCTTTCTCGTTCGTGATCGCCGCAATGGGCGCATCACTGCTCTACTTCCTGCTGTCACGTGATCGTGTGAGTGCAACGCACCGCATCGCCGTCACCATCACCACGCTGGTCGTCGCGATCGCGCTCTACCACTACATGCGCATCTTCGGATCGTGGAAGGACGCCTTCTCCTACGTCGATGGCGAGTACGTGTCGAACGGCCTGCCGTTCAACGAGGGCTACCGCTACGTTGACTGGCTGCTCACCGTGCCGCTGCTGCTGGCCGAGCTGGTGATCGTGCTCAAGCTCTCCAAGAGCACGACCCGCAGCCTCATCCTCCGCCTCGGCGTCGCCGCAATCGCCATGATCCTGCTCGGCTACCCGGGCGAGATCGCTGCTGCCGACTCGAGCGCTCGCACGGTGTGGGGCATCCTGTCGACGCTGCCGTTCCTCTACATCCTCTACGTGCTGTTCGTGGAGCTCGGCAAGTCGCTCGATCGCCAGTCGGCCGGTGTCCGCAAGACGGTCGACGCGATGCGCTACATCCTGCTCGCCACCTGGGGCGTGTACCCGCTGGCCTACATGGCGCCGTCGCTCATCGACAACGTCGCGACTGCGGAAGTGGTCCGCCAGGTCGGATACTCGATCGCCGACGTGCTGGCCAAGCCACTGTTCGGCATCTTGGTGCTGACGATCGCGATGATGAAGACCCGCGAGGATGCGGGCGAAGGCGCGGTCGCGGAAGCAACCGCAGTCTGATCACCGGATCTGTCGGTGCGCTGGAGCCAACACGTGGCGAAGGCGCACCGACAGGCAGGTGACACAGCCCTCGAGCTTGACGAACTCGCTGATGTCGACCGCCACCGGCTGGTAGCCGAGGTCGACGAGCAACGCTGCCGACTGCGGGCAGTCGGCGGCAATCAGCAGACGATCGTCGCCGAGGTGCACGACGTGAGCACCCGACTCCTCGGGCATGGCCACGAACCGCGGGAAGATCGCCACGTCGTCGACGGCCGGCAGGTGACCGATGATCGTGCCGTCGGGCAGGGCCGTGATCGCCGATTTGAGGTGCAGCACCTTGCTGAGCGGCACGGCCACCACCGTGGCACCGAGCGGTTCGACGATGGCGCGCAGTTGGCGGATGCCTTCGCCGTTGGTGCGGCCGCCGCGTCCGACGTAGAGGGTGTCGCCCACCTTCAGCACGTCGCCGCCGTCGAGGGTGCCGGGCTCGCGGATGCGGTTGATCGAGCAACCGAGTTCCTCGACGACCGCTTCGACGCCGGGCGTCTCGCCCTGCCGCTCGAGCGCCCCCGGTCGGGTGATGATCGCGACGTTGCGGTACATCAGGATTGCGTCCTCGACGAACACCGAGTCGGGGCAGTCCGGCGCCGGTGGCACTGCGACGACGTGCCAGCCGTGGTCGCTGAGCACCTGTACGTACGCCTCCCACTGACGCATCGCGAGGTCGACATCGACCACGGAACGTTCGATGTGGGTGACCAGACCGTCGGCGAGGCGCGGGCTCGGCTGGCGCACGAGCGCAATGGGTCGGGACGTCGAGGCTCCGGTCATCCGTCGGAGGGTAGGGGATGCCATCCGGCTCAACGAGCACGAGCCACAGGTATCGTTGGTGAACGGTCGAACGGGAGCAGGGGAACGTGAACGGCAATTCGACATACGCGCACCACAACGTGGGCGTGATCAGCGTGGAGGCCATCGAGGCGCCCGAGATCATCACGTCTGACTGGATCGATGAGCAGCTCGCCCCCACCTACGAGCGCTGGGGCCTGCGGCCCGGCCTCCTGGCCGAACTGGCGGGCATCAAGGAGCGCCGCTGGTGGCCCGACGGTGTCACCTTCGACCAGGCCGCAGCCATGGCCGGGCGTCGCGCGATCGAGGCGTCGGGCGTCGACCCGTCGAAGATCGGCATGCTGATCTCGACCTCGGTGTGCAAGCACCACCTCGAGCCGTCGGTCGCCTGCTCGGTCCACCACCAGCTCGGCCTGCCGCCATCGTGCACGAACTTCGACATCGCCAACGCCTGCCTCGGCTTCGTCAACGCCATCCACCTGGCGGCCACCGCCATCGATGCCGGTTTCATCGAGTACGCGCTCATCGTCGACGGCGAGGGCAGCCGGTACACGCAGTTGAAGACGATCGAGCGGTTGCAGAGCGAGCACGCATCGGTCACCGACGTGTTCGACGAGTTCGCATCGCTGACGCTCGGGTCGGGCGCCGCGGCGGCGCTGCTCGGCCGACTCGACCAGCACCCCGACGCCCACCGCGTGGTGGGTGGCGTGGCCCGCGCCGGCACCGAGCACCACACGCTCTGCATCGGCGATCTCGACAAGATGACCACCGACACCAAGCGGCTGCTCGAGGCAGGCCTCGACCTCGCCCACGAGGCTTGGAAGGACGCCGAGGCCGACTTCGACTGGGTCAATGGCATGGACCGCTACATCGTCCACCAGGTCAGTTCTGTGCACACCCGGCTCATCACCGAGCGTCTCGGCATCGACATGGCCAAGGTGCCGCTGACGTACCCCAAGTTCGGCAATGTCGGCCCAGCCGCCATCCCGATCACGCTTGCGGGTGTCGCCCCCGAGTTGTCGGCCGGCGAGCGTGTGCTGTGCATGGGCATCGGGTCGGGGCTCAACACGAGCTTCACCGAAATCGTCTGGTGAGGGGCTGCGGGTGACCGCACCCAACCTGCCCACCGCCGCCGAGTGGCAGGCCTGGCATGTCGACCCGTCGTGGTCGCGCACGCTCGATGTCGCCTCGCACGACGGCTC
>JBBDMO010000044.1:0-6893 GCA_040878255.1 Ilumatobacteraceae bacterium | reverse complement strand
GAGGTCGGTGTGCCCCATTTGGCGTACGACCGATTACTCACCGAGGCCCCGGTCGACTGGGTGACAGAGGGCCCGCACAACTGCCACCACGGCGGTGGCTTCTGGTCCCTCACGCGCCACGCCGACGTGGTCGCCGTGCACAAGGACTGGCGCACCTTCTCGAGCGAGCTCGGCGGTACCGAGATCGAAGAGCTCGAGCCCGATGCGCTCGTGGCCCGCAAGACGATGCTCGAGACCGACCCGCCAAGACACACTCGCCTGCGTCAACTCGTGAACCCGGCGTTCGCGAAGCCCACCATGGAGCGGTACGCCACCACCGCCGAATCCCTGGTCACCGCGCTGATGGCCGATGTCGTCGGCGGCGGTCCGTTCGACGCGGTCGAGCACCTCGCTCGGGAGTTGCCGATCCGGATGCTCGTCGAGATCCTCGGCGTGCCGCTCGACGATGCCCCGGCGCTCTTCCACTGGGCCGACCAGATCGTCTACGGCTCGGACCCCGACTTCGTCGACCCCGAGTTCTTCGACGCGGTGTCCGACAAGACCGACACCGATCCGTACCGCCTGCTGCCCTTCCGCAGCCCGGTGTCGCTGAAGGTGTTCGAGCACTTCGAGCACCTCGCCGATCTGCGCCGCAAGGACCCTGCGGCCGACGTGGTCACCGTGCTCGCCGATGCGATGGTCGACGGCGTCGCGCTCACCGAGCGCGAGCGGGGCACGTTCCTGCTACTGCTCCTCATCGCCGGCAACGAGACCACCCGCCACTCGCTCACCCAGTGCATCATCGCGATGGCCGAGCACCCCGACGAGTACCGACGGCTGCGCGAGCACCCCGAGCTGCTCGACACCGCTGTCGAGGAGGTGCTGCGCTGGGCCTGCCCGCAGGTGCACTTCCGCCGCACCGCAACGGTCGACACCGAGATCGGCGGCGTGGCCGTGGCCGCGGGTGACAAGGTCGTCACGTGGTACATCGCCGCGAACTTCGACCCCGAGCAGTTCCCCGACCCGCACCGCTTCGATCTCGGCCGCACCCCCAACCGTCACGTCACCTTCGGTGGAGGTGGCCCGCACCTCTGCCTCGGTCAGTGGATGGCACGCCTCGAGGTGCGGGTCTTCCTCGAGGCGATGATCCGCAACGTGTCGTCGGTCGAGCTGGCCGGCCCGGTCGAGCGGCTGCGCAGCAACTTCATCAACGGCATCAAGCGGTGCCCGGTGGTGCTGCACCCGGCCTGATGGCCGTCCGCCTCAGTCGGCGCGGTTCTGCACCGTCATGCCCAGGGAGTCCCACCAGGCCACGCCGTCGAGCGTCGCGCCGGCGAAGTCGGTGCCGGTCATGCTGCAGTCCTCGAAGCGCACGCGCTCGCCCTGCGCCCCGGCGAAGTTGGCACCGTCGAGGATGCAGCGCACGAAGCGCACGTCCCGGAGCCGGGTCCGGTCGAACTGCGCGCCGGTCAGGCGTGCGTCGCGCACCTCGACCCGGGTCAGCGACGATCCCTCGAGGCGCACCCCGGCCAGATCGGCTCCGTCGATGAGTACGTCGATGAGCCGTGACTCCGCCAGCCGGGCGCCCACCAACGTGGCGGGTCCGAGGTGGACCTCCATCAGCACGACCCGACCGTCGTGGTCCTCCGGCAGCGAGCCGATGAGCGTCGCCTCGGTCCACACGCCGTCGGTGATCGACGCGACGTCGATCGTGTCGCGATGCGCCGGCATCCGGGGCGACACCGGTCGGTCGCTGCGCGCCGCAGCTCCGGTTCCGGTCGGGGTGCGCTGTCGCCGGGCCATGCCGGCACCCTACGGCCTCGCCCCGCAGCGCTGCGAGGTGCCATCCTGAGGACATGCCCCGTGACGTCGTGCTGGCCCACTTCTCCGTCCGCGATGCGTCGTTTCCCGATCGGTGCGCTGCGGCGAACACCGCCGGCTTCGACGGCATCGGCCTCTACATCGGCGAGTACTCGCGGCTGCGTGCCGAGGGGCACAGCGACGACGACCTGCTGGCCGTGCTCGCCGAGCACGACATGCGCGTGGCCGAGGTCGAGGCGCTGCCGATCTTCGCCGACGACCAGATCGAGCCGTTCCTGCACCTGTGCGCCACCTTCCGCCCCGACCGGATCCAGGTCATCCCGCCGTTCCGTGGCGAGATCGATCGTGTGGCTGCCGGCGACTGGTTGGCCGCCGTCGCCGATCGTGTCGGCCGGTTCGGCACCACGCTGGCGATCGAGTTCCTGCCCTTCACCGACATCGCCGACGCCGCGGCCGCGGTCGAGCTCGTCGAGCGGGCGGGTCGGCCGAACGTCGGCCTGTGCGTCGATTCGTGGCACGTTTTCCGTGGTGCCGGGCTGCTGTCGCTCGTGGGGCTCGACCCGGCGATGGTGGCCAGCGTCCAGTTCAACGACGGTCCACTCGAGCCGGTGCTGGCCGACTACGTGCAGGACTGCCTGCACCATCGCGAGACCCCGGGCGAGGGTGAGTTCGACCTGCGCGGCTTCCTCGAACTGCTGCCCGACGACGTGCCGATCAGCATCGAGGTGCCCGACGACGACCTCGACGCACTGACGCCGCTCGAGGCCGCCGGCGTCCTGATGGGCGAGACGCAGCGCTACCTGTGAGCTATCGCTCGACCGCGGCGATGTAGCGGTCGGGGCGCACCAGGACGGCGCGGCAGCCGTAGGTGGCACGGGGCTCGACGATGACGGGTCGGTGGTCGGGGGCGACGAACGTGTCGTCGGCCGCCACCCACGCCCACCCGTCGGGGAGGCCTTCGTCGAGGCGGTCGGGCTGGGGCAGCTGGTGACCTACGGGGAACTCGCCGCCGAGGTCGAGGCCGGGCAAGCGCGACCAGCGGGTGGGGTCGGGCCGGTCCGGCTCGGGGAGCGTCGTGGGGTCGACGGCGAGCTTCGACAGCAGCGACCCCGCCTCGATCGACAGCTGCGTGACGTGTTCGAGGTGCGGCCGCCGCTCGGCCTCGTAGGTGTCGAGCAGGGCCTCGTCGGCGCCGTCGTGGATCACCTCGGCGAACTTCCATGCGAGGTTCGCTGCATCGCGAATACCGCTGCACATGCCCTGGCCCATGAACGGTGGCATCTGGTGGGCTGCGTCGCCGGCCAGGAACACGTTGCCGTCACGCCAGCGCTCGGCCACGAGGGCGTGGAACCGGTACCCCACGGCGCGGACCAGCTGTGCGTTCGCGGCCGTTACGCCCCACGGGGCGACCAGGCGCCATACGTCGGGCACCGGCTCGTCCTCGGCGAGGCGGAACTCCCAGCGGCGGTGGGCTGCGTGCGACGGAACGAATGTCGCGAGCCGTCTCCGGTCGCACACCTGCTGGATGATGGCCGGCAGGTCGGGCACGGCGGTGTCGTTCAACATCACGTCGACCACGAGCCACCGCTCGTCGAAGCCGAGGTCGTGCAGGCGGATGTCGAGATGCTCGCGAACCTGGCTGCCGGCACCGTCGGCGGCCACCACGAACCGGGCCAGCTCGCGCAGCGAGTCGATGCCGGGCGCCTCGGCGCCGATGCGTACCTCGACGTGCTGGTATTGCTCGAGCCCGGCGCGCAGCATCGTGTCGAGCTCGGGCTGGATGAACACGTAGTCCTCGTGCCAGCCGAGGATCGGCTCGCGTTCGAACCCTTCGAACGTGAACAGCTGCGTGCCGTCGGCATCGACGTACTCCATGCCGGCCGACACGGTGAGCACGCGGTCGAGGTCGTCTTCGAACCCGAGGTGTTGGAGCACCCGGGCGATCTCGGCGTCGAGGTGGCACGCGCGGGGTTGCGGGTACGGAGCGTTCGAACGCTCGAACACCACGGTGCGCAAACCCCACGAACCGCACAGGTTGGCCAAGGTTGCACCCGTCGGGCCGAGCCCGACGATGGCAACGTCGTACGGCTGCCCGGTCATGCTGGCGCCTCGTCGGTCCAGGCCGTCGTGCCCCACGTGATCGCGAGCAACGTGGTGTCACATCCCGGCATCGCGCCGTGCCAGTGCGGCTCGTCGGCCGGGCACACCACGAGGGTGCCCTGCGCCATCGGCACCTCGCCGTCGGCACGGGTGCCCACCCGAGCGTGGCCGCTCACCACGAACAGCTGCTGGCCGCCCGGGTGCGAGTGCCAGAACGTGACGGCACCGTCGTGGAAGTGGACCAGCGCGGTGTCCGGTCCGTCGACCCCGGCGTCGACGTCGGGCGGGGTTGCGTTCAGCATCTCGAGCTCGACGGCGCCGGTGAAGCGCCCGCCGTAGACCGAGTTCCGATCACCGCCGGGCACGACCCTCATGACGTCACCGGACGACGACGCGGTTGCGGATGGTGCCGACGCCCGAGACGATCGTCTCGATGACGTCACCGTCGCGCAGGAAGCGCTGCGGGGTGCGGGCCTCGCCCACGCCGCCAGGGGTGCCGGTCCACACGAGGTCACCGGGGCCGAAGGTCATGAACTGGGTGAGCCACACGACGAGCGCCGGGATCGAGAAGATCAGGTCGCTGGTGTTCGCCTGCTGCATCACCTCGCCGCTGACGATGCCGGTGAGGTCGAGGGCGTCACGATTCGCCAGCTCATCGGGCGTGACGAGCCACGGGCCGGTGGGACCGAACGTGTCGTAGCTCTTCGCGATCGTGAACTGCTTGATCGGCAGCCGGAACTGCTCGCCCCGGTCGGAGATGTCCTGACCTGCCATCACCCCGGCGATGTGATCCCATGCGTTCTCGAGCGTCGCGTTCTTGCACGTCCGGCCGAAGGCGATGACGACCTCGGCTTCGTAGTCGATCTCGTGGCGTCCCTCCGGCGCGATGACGTCGTCCCACGGCCCGGCGACGCAGTTGTTCGTCTTGCCGAACAGGTGCGGCTCGGTGGGCAGCTCGCGCCCGGACTCCTGCGCATGAGACCGGTAGTTGAGGCCCACGCCGAGGCCCTTGGGTGGCCGCGGCACGGGTGCCTCGAGCGTGGCCGGGTCGAGTATCGGCAATTCCTCGGCCGAGACGCTGCCGGCCAGCGCCGCCAGCGCGGCGTGGTTGTCGAGGTCGACGTACAGCGCCGGATCCGACGACAGACGGCCGTCGCTGACGCGCTCGATGTCGAGGACGTGGTCGGTGCCGTTGGAGTCGGCGACGATGATCGTGCCGCGGCCGTTGATCTGTGCGAAGCGCATGGGGTCCTGCTTAGTCGTTGAAGGGAGGGTCGAACCAGATGTGGACCTGGCCGGTGCCGGCGGCCGATTCGTACGCCGAGAAGCGCTCGCCTCGCGCCCTGCACGACCGTCCGCCGAGTGCCCCGGCCATGATGAGGTAGTGGGCGAAGAAGCCCTCGGGGCTGAACGTGCGGTACTGCGGCCACTGATCGATGACGGCCGCATGGTCGCCCGCCTCGAGCAGGTCGAGCACGTGCTCGTCGGCTGCCCGGGCCTCGGGCGTGCGGATGTGTGAGGGGTCGGCCGCCTCGTGCTGTGCGAACTCGCGCATCGGCCAGAACCGGTGCGACAGGCCGCCGGAGGCGAGCACGACGACGCGCCGGTCGAGCTGTGCGACGGCTTCGGCCAGCAGCTGCCCGGCGAGCAGCCAGTCGTCCGGCGTGCCGGTCTGACAGATGCCCATGCTGACCCATGCCTCGTCGCGCTGCAGGAACGGCAGGAGGTTGGTGGTGGGGTAGTGGATGGGCAGATAGGGGTCGTCGCAGGCGAGCACGCGTGTGTCGTCGCGCTGCGAACCGATGCGCTCCCAGGTCTCGGCGAGCTCGCGGTCGCCGGCGATGTCGTAGGGGCGCTGGCGCATGCCGCGGGGCAGCTCGTCGCTCGTGTACACGCCGGTGCGTCGGTCGTGGGACGTCATGATGTGCTCGACCGTGGTGAACCAGTGCGTGTCGAGCACGACCACCGTGTCGAACGCCACCGCGTCGAGCTTGTCGCGGCGCAGACGGTGCAGCCCGTCGATGAGTGTGGTGCCCTCGGCGCCGTAGAGCGTCGCAACGTCACCATCGCTCATGACGATCGGGGGGATGTGCGACACGATGGCCGCACCGACGATCTCTCCCATGACGCTCTCCCGTCCCGGGCCAAGTCGTTTGGCCCCAAACGAAATCTAGTCGACCGACGGGCGGTCCTGGCCGTCGAGACCGTCGCTGTCGAAGACGTCGAGGGTGCGCAGGATCGTCCGGAGGTGGCGCGACAGCTCGTGGCGGGTCTGTTCGGTCAGCCCCTCGGTCACCATCGCCTCGTGCTTGTTGAACATCGGCATGATCTCGTCGACCGCTCGACGCCCCTTCGCCGTGACCTTCACCACCAGGCGACGTCCGTCGGATGGGTGGCTGGTGCGCTTCACGAAGCCGCGGCGCTCGAGCGTCGAGACCACGCCCGTGAGCGTGCCGCCGGTGATGCCCGCCTCGGCCGCGAGCTCGTGGCTCTCCTTCGAGCCCCACACGCGCAACACGAACAGCACCACGAACGCACTCCAGCTCAGCTGGTGCGCCCGTAGGACCTCGCGCTCCATGTGGTTGCGCACGGCCGTGGCGGCCCGGAAGACGTTGCTCACGGCCAGCAGCGCGGTGAAGTCGAACGCCTGCCCCTCGAATGCCAGTGTGACGTCGCGCTCGGCCTGGCGGAGCTCGACGTCGTCGTCACTGGAGAAGGCGCCCGGCATGCTGGGAGACAATATCGTTCGGGTACGAACGAGTTGGAGAGGGTACGCATGAACACGATCAGCGTTGCGAACGTCGAGATCTCGCCCGATCACTGGATCGGCGGCGAGCGCGTCTCGTCGGCCGGCACCTTCGACGACATCTCGCCCATCGCCGAGCAGGTCATCGGCCAGATCGCGCGTGGTGGGCCCGCCGAGGCGAGCGCCGCCGTGGGTGCCGCTGCAGCGGCGTTCCCCACCTGGGCCGCCACCGCGCCGGCGGAACGGG
>JBBDMO010000043.1:0-36191 GCA_040878255.1 Ilumatobacteraceae bacterium | reverse complement strand
GGCGCCGATCGTCATGGAGCACCACGTGAACGCCGATGCGACCATGGGCCGGCCGATGCCACCGACGACCCAACGCCAGTCGCGGCGGCCCGTCGCGCCAGCGCCGGCGGCGGCGGCGTCGTCACGCGATTGGGATGGCACGAGCCGACGCTACCGGTTGGGTGAGGGTCCGAACCCGGCAGGTAGCGTGGCGCCGATCGTCATGGAGCACCACGTGAACGCCGATGCGACCATGGGCCGGCCGCCTGCACATCCGGCCGGTGAGCCGGTCGTCGACCTCATCGATGCGGTGGCCGTCCTCGGCAGCTTCCCGGCACTCGCGGGTGCCACGCTGCAGGTGCACTCGGGTGAGATCGTCCTGCTGCGTGGCCCGAACGGCGCCGGCAAGACCACGCTGCTGCGGCTGTGCGCCGGTCTCGTTCCCCTCACCCGCGGGCAGGGCACGGTGGCGGGCTGCGATCTGGCCACCCAGCGCGATGCGGTCCGGTCCCGGGTCGGGCTGCTCGGTCATGCGAACGGCCTGTACGGCGACCTCAGCGTGCGCGAGAACGTCGAGTTCTGGGGTGCCACCGTGGGGGCGTCGGCCGACGAGGTCGCCTCGTCGCTGCAGCGGCTCGGTCTCGCCGCCCGACTGGCCGAGGTGCCGGTGAGCCGCTTGTCGGCGGGGCAGAAGCGGCGGACCGCGCTCGCCTGCCTGGTGGCGCGACGTGCGAGCCTCTGGTTGCTCGACGAGCCGCACGCCGGCCTCGATGCGTCGGGTCGTGACGAGCTCGACGCCACCCTGCGCGCCGCGGTCGATGCGGGTGCCACGGTCATGGTGGCCAGTCACGAGCTGGAACGGGCCGGCTCGCTCGCCACCCGGGTGGTCGATGTCATCGCCGGCCAGGTGCACGAGGTGCGCGCATGAACGTCGCCCGTACGGCACTGCTGATCGCGACGAAGGACCTGCGGGTCGAGTTGCGCAGCCGGGTGGTGGTGAACCAGGTCCTGCCGTTCGCAGCACTGGTGATGGTGCTGTTCGCCTTTGCGCTCGACTCCGACTCGGCCCTCACGCGGACGGCGCCCGGGCTGATCTGGCTGGGCACGATCTTCAGCCTGCTCATCGTCGTGCAACGCTCGTTCGCCGTCGAGACGGCCGACGGCGCGCTCGACGCGCTGCGCGTTGCCGGCGTCGACCCCGCCGGCATCTTCATCGGGAAGTCCCTCGCGCTTGCGTTGCAGCTGCTCGTGCTCGAGCTGCTGCTGGTGCTGTTGTCGATCGTGCTGTATGCCACCACCCTCGATTTCGCGGGTGCCGTGCTGTTGGTCACGACGCTGGTTCCCGCGACCCTCGGTCTGGCATTCGTCGGTACGCTCTACGGCGGTCTCGCTGCCGGGGCCAAGGGC
Organism: Ilumatobacteraceae bacterium; assembly: GCA_040878255.1. Lineage (GTDB taxonomy): Bacteria > Actinomycetota > Acidimicrobiia > Acidimicrobiales > Ilumatobacteraceae > VFMC01. The sequence continues at coordinate 34,805 of JBBDMO010000043.1, read as the reverse complement.
CGGGAGACGCTCCTCCCCCTGCTGCTGTTCCCGGTGGTGGCGCCTGTACTGATTGGTGCAACACGAGCGACCGAAGCGGCGCTCGGCGTCAGTGGTGCGGCAACGGGTGAAGGGTGGCCGTGGGTCGGTCTCCTGGTCATCTTCGCTGCGCTGTTCGGCGTCGGCGGCACGCTCGCCTTCGGCCCGCTCATCGAGGAATGAGGCGAAGCGCAACGTGGCCATCACCCACACGCAGACCACCGGTCCGACGCCCACCGGCGTGACTGCTCGCCCCGGAACGGGCACCACCGCCACCCGGTGGCTCGGCATCGCCACCATCGTGCTGTTCGCTCTGCTGCTCCTGCTCGGCCTCGTCACCTCGCCCGCCGATGTGGTGCAGGGCGAGAGCGTCCGCATCCTCTACATCCACGTCGGCACCGTGTGGGTCGCCTACCTGGCCTTCATCGTGACGGCGGTCTCGTCCGCCGCGTATCTGTGGAAGCGAACGCGCTCGCTCACCTGGGACCGCGTCGCCGGCGCCAGTGCCGAGATCGGTGTGCTGTACATGGGTGTCACGCTGCTGTCGGGCTCGCTCTGGGGTCGGCTGAGCTGGGGCACGTTCTGGGTGTGGGACGCGCGGGTCACCACGACGGCGTTCATGTTCATCACCTACATCGGATACCTCGCCGTGCGCGGCCTCGGGGGCAGCCACGACCAGCGCGCCCGCCGCTCTGGTGTCGTCGCGTTGCTGGCGGTCGTCGAGATCCCGCTCGTGCACTTCAGCGTGAAGATGTGGCGCTCGGTCCACCAAGACGCCAGCGTTGCGGGTCGTACCACCGACGTCACCCTCGACGGCCAGATGCTGTTCGCGCTGCTGCTGGGCACGGTGGCTTTCACCGCGATGTACGTCTGGTACGTCCTGCATCGTCAGCGCGTGCTCGCGATGGAGGACGCGATCGACGACCGGGGCCTCGATCAGGCGCTGCTCGAGCGACGGAACGAGGCGATCTGATGGACGACCTGGGTTTCATCCTCCTCAGCTACGTTGCCGCGCTCGGCTCGACTGCCGCGTTGGCGTGGTGGGTCGTGCGTCGTGGCCGTGCGCTGGCGCGCCAGGTGCCCGACGAGGACAAGTCGTGGACCTGAGCCCCCGCGACGTCCCCACCGCGGCACCGGTCCGCACGCGCGGCAAGCGCTGGCCGGCGGTGCTCGTGCTGGTCCTCGTCCTGGTGGGCGGCGGCATCGTCGTGACCAAGTTCCTCGGCTCGGCGATCGACTACTACTGCAACGTCGACGAGATCGGCTCGAAGAGCGGGTGCGAAGCCGGCCGCCGGCTCCGTGTCCAGGGCAACGTCGAAGAGGGCTCCGTCGCCAGCGACGGCGCGGTCACCACGTTCATGATCTCGTTCAACGGCGTCGAGATGCCCGTGCGCTACGAGGGTGACCCGGGTGGCATCTTCCAGGAGTGCGTGCCGGTGGTGGTGCACGGCCGGGTGGACGAGGCGACTGCCGCCGATGGCACCGTCACCCGCACCTTCGATGGCGACAGCGTCGAGGTGAAGCACTCGAACGAGTACGAGGCGGAGAACTCCGACCGGCTCGACCAAGCGCAGGACGCATGTTCGCTGCAGGTGTGAACGGGCTCGTCGGCCACGCCGCGCTCGTGCTCGGGCTGGTGTCGTCGTTGTTCGGCGCCATTTCGCTGGCCTACGGCACGCTGTCGCACGACCGCAGGCTGCTGCGCAGCGCGCCGAACTACGCCTGGCTCGCGCTGGGTGCAGCGGTGGCCGCCATGGCCGCCATGTTGTTCGCGCTGGTCACCTACGACTTCTCGCTGGCCTACATCCAGCAGGTCGGTTCGCGCAGCACGCCGATGGTGTTCAACATCACCGCGCTGTGGAGCGCGCTCGAGGGCAGCATCCTGCTGTGGCTGGCCACCCTGGCGGGCTACACGGCGATCATCATGTGGCGGTACCGCAAGCGCCTCGACGACCCGCTCATCGCCTGGGCGCTCGTCACGATGTTCGCGGTCACGGCCTTCTTCTTCTTTCTCGCCTTCGGCCCCACCGATGTGTTCGCGGCAGGTGCCACGGGTGTCACCGACGGCCCGGGGCCGAACCCGTTGCTGCAGAACCACATCCTCGTGCTGTTCCACCCGCCGATCCTGTACCTCGGGTATGTCGGCTTCACCGTGCCGTTCGCGTTCGCGATCGGAGCGCTCGTCACTGGTCGGGTGGGTGAGGGCTGGCTCATGGAGACCCGCCGGTGGGCGCTGTTCGCCTGGGGTTTCCTCGGCATCGGCATCCTGCTGGGCGGCTGGTGGAGCTACGAGGTCCTCGGCTGGAGCGGTGTGTGGGCGTGGGACCCGGTCGAGAACGCGAGCTTGCTCCCGTGGCTCACCGGCACCGCGTACATCCACTCGGTGCTCGTCCAGCAGCGTCGTGGCATGTTGCGTGTCTGGAACATCAGCCTGCTCGTCGCAACCTTCGCGCTCACCATCCTGGGCACGTTCCTCACCCGAAGCGGTGTCATCAACAGCGTCCACGCGTTCGCCGACGGCAGCATCGGCCCGTGGCTGCTCGGGTTCTTCGGTGTCATCGTGGTGGTGTCGCTGTCGCTCATCGCGTGGCGTGGCGATCGCCTGCGCTCGCCCGGTGCGATCGACTCGCCGATCTCGCGTGAGGGTGCGTTCCTGGCCAACAACGCGATCTTCACGCTGTTCGCGTTCGTGGTGCTCCTCGGCACGGTCTTCCCGCTCATCGTCGAGGCACTGCAGGATCGCCAGATCGCCGTGGGTCAGCCGTTCTTCGACCGGCTGAGCATGCCGATCGGCCTCGTGCTGCTGTTCCTCATGGCGGTCGCTCCGGCGCTGCCCTGGCGCAAGGCCAGCGGCGAGTTGCTCCGCGACCGACTGTTCGTGCCGGCGTGGTGCGGTGTGTTGGCACTGGTGGTCGCCATCGTCGCCGGTGCCGATCAGTGGGCTTCGCTCGTCGCGTTCGGGCTTGGCGGCTTCGCCGCCGGGTCGGCGCTGCGTCAGCTCGTGCTCGCCACCCGCCGCCAGGGCTGGCGCGGGTTCGTCGGCCGGGCCAACGGTGGCATGGTCGTGCACCTCGGCGTCATCCTCATCGCGGTCGCCCTCGCTGCGTCGAACGGCTACACCCGGGTCGGCGAGTTCACGCTCCGCCAGGGCGAGCCGGTCTCCTTCGACGGGCACACGTTCGAACTGGAGCAGGTGCGCGCGTTCAGCACCGAGCGGTCGCAGGGCGTGAAGGCCGACATCAGCATCGACGGCGGGCAGGCCTATGCGCCGGCCATCACGCGCTACACGCGCATGGGCACCGACATCGGTACGCCGAGCGTGAGGACCGGGCTCACGAAGGACATCTATCTCACGCTCGAGAAGGCCGCGCCCGAGGGTGCCACCGAGGCGCAGGTGAAGATCTTCATCAAGCCGCTCATCCTGTGGATGTGGATCGGTGGTGCGCTCATGGCGATCGGCACGGTGCTGTCGGCGTTCCCCGGCAAGCGTCGGATCCCCACGGCGCCGGCGTCGGCGCCGGTGGTGGTCGACCTGCCACCCGACCCGGTCGAGGAGGATGCGCGTGTCTGACGTCGCCCAGGTCGACGACGCCGCCGTGTCCGAGGGTGGCCGCCGTCGCCCGGTCGCGCCGTTCGTCGTCCTCGCCGTCGCGGTCGTCCTCGGAGCGCTGTTCGTCGTGCTCGCCCAGAGCCGCGCCGGTGGTGCCGACACGGTCGAGTCGTACCTCATGGGCAAGGCGGCGCCCACTGCCGTCGGCACCACGCTCGACGGCCGTCAGTTCGACCTCTCGCAACGCAAGGGCAGCTGGGTCGTGCTCAACTTCTTCGACCCGACCTGCGTGCCGTGCATCGAGGAGCACCCCGAGCTCGTGGCCTTCGCGCAGGACCAGGCAGTCGTCGCGAACGGTGCCGAGTTGTACACGATCATCAACCGCGGCAGTGACGACGCGGTGCGCGACTTCTTCGACGACAACGGGGGCGACTGGCCCATCGTCAGCGATCCCACTGGCGCGATCTCGGTCGACTTCGGCGTGGCCAAGGTGCCGGAGACGTGGGTCATCGATCCGAACGGCGTTGTGCGCGTGCGCTACCCCGGCACCGTCACGGCGGCAGGTCTCAGCACGCAGTTGCAAGAGCTCAGGGAGCTGCAGCCCGGATGACGTCCCCGCAGTGGAAGCAGGTCAAGGGCCGCGCCGGCTGGACGGTGCTCGCCGTCGTGGTGGTGGCGCTCCTCGCCTTCGGCATCGGGCGCGACACCGGCGCGCCCACGCCGCAAGAACGCGTCGAGACCATCAGCAAGCGACTTGCCTGCCCGATCTGTGACGGCGAGAGCGTGTTCGAGTCGCGGAACAACGCGAGCTCCGCCATCCGCACCGAGATCAAGCAGCAGGTTGCGGCCGGCACAGCCACCGACGACGACATCGTGACCTTCATCGAGCAGCGCTACGGCGGCCAGGTGCTGCTGGTGCCCCAGGCCACCGGGTTCGACTCCCTGGTGTGGGCGCTGCCTGCGTTCGCCGGTGTGTGTGCCGTCGCCGGGCTCATCGTTGCGTTCCGACGCTGGAAGCGTGCGGCCGACACGACGCCGACCGACGACGACCGAGCGATCGTCGCCGCGGCGCGCGAGGCCCACCTCGATGAATCCTGACCGGCTCGCCGAGCTCGAGGAGGAGCGCCGGTTCCTGCTGCGCTCAATCACCGACCTCGAGCGCGAGCTCGAGGCGGGCGACGTCGAGCCTGACGATTACGAGGTGCTGCGTGACGGCTACACGGCCCGTGCCGCCTCGGTCATGCGTCAGATCGACGCCGGTCGGGCAGCGCTGCCGCCTCCGCGTCGCACTGGTCGCCGGGTGGTCGCGGCCTGGGTCGTGGGCGTCATCGCCGTTGCGTCGGTCACCGGGTGGCTGGTTGCCCGGTCGTCGGGGCAGCGTCTGGCCGGGCAGTCGATGACCGGCGGCGCGCCTGTCGATCAGATCGCGGCGAACCTCGCCGAGGCGCGCTCGTTGCTCCAGCAGGATCAGGCCCGAGCCCTGCAGCTCTACCGCGACGTCCTCGATCTCGACCCGACCAACGCCGAGGCGCGCACCTACATCTCGTGGCTGCTGGCACTGACGTGGCAGGGGCTGCCGTCGGCCGAGACGCAACAGCTGGCGGTCGACCAGTCCAAGGCCGGTTTCCTCGCGGTGGTGGCCGATCATCCCGACTACGCGGACGCCCACTGCCTCTTCGCCGTGGCGTCGGCGCGGATCTTCCCCGAGCCAGACCTGGTGGTGGCCAAGCAGCAGGGTGAGCTGTGCCTGGCGACCGACCCACCCACCGAGATGCGCGGGCTCGTCGAGCAGTTCGTGGCCAGTCTCGACACGGTCACGTCGACGACGGGCCCCTGACCCGATTCAGTCGGTCGGGCCCCAGACCGACGCCGACACGAAGTCACCGTCGGCACCGCGTTCGATCGTCCAGATCGTTCCCTTGCGCCAATCGGCCTTGGTCATCATCTCGCAACCCCGACGCTGCAGCGCGGCGATGGTCTCGGGGATGATGTCGCCGTGGCTGCAGAGCACCGATCCGTCCGGGACGGCAGCGAGCAGGTCGAGCACTGGCTCGAACGGCTCGGCCTCGGCGAGACAGGCCTGGTCGACGATGTCGAGGTCGGTGAGCCGGGCCAACGGTTCGAGGGTCTGTCGGCAGCGAACGTACGGGCTGGTGTGCAGGGTGCTCGGGCCGATCTTGCGGAGGCGCTTCGCGATGGTGTCGGCCTGCTTCCACCCGTTCTTCGACAGTGGCCTCACCCGGTCGTCGCCCTCCCAGTCCGATCGGCTGCCCGCCTTGGCGTGGCGAACGAGGTACAGGCTCATGACTCGATGGTGGCCTGCGCGTGCCGTTGCGTGAGCTGGCGCACGATGCCGATGAGGACCACCGTGCTCGCCGCACCCAACAGTCCACTCGCCGCGAGCAGCGGCAGGTCGTTCGCAGCGGTCTCGGCCAGCGTGCGTGCCGAGTCGGTGCCGTTGAAGCCGTTCAGCGCTCGGCGGCCGGTGGCGACGCCCATCGCGATCTGCACCCCGGCTGACAGCAGTGTCAGCGCCAGCCAGGCGGTGATGATCGGAAGAGACGGGCGTTGCGTCCAGCTCGGGTCACCGGGTCGAACGTCGGGATCGGACGCCTTCCAGTGCTCCTTGAACATCAGGAAGTTCACGATGCCGAGGGTGCAGAAGCCGAGGATCCAGACGGCGATCGTGAGGCCCGGCTTCCAGGTGATGGTGCGACCGAGGCTGCGCAGGTTCGACGCGATCCGGTAGCTCCAGATGATGCCGACGACGAGCGCTGCCAGGGTGACGAGCGTCGAGAGCCCCGCGAGCCGTCGGTACGAGCTCGCCTCGTCGTCGAATGCTGCCTGCGAGATGGCGCCATCGAGGAAGTCCTGCGCCGGTCCGGCAAGCGCCGACTGGAAACCGAGCGCGAGCAGGGTGAGCGCAACACCGGCCGCCTCGAGCGCGACGAGCGCCTTGCCGACACCGCGGACCCGTTTGAACTCGCCGCCGGCCGAAGCGCCGTACGAGACGTAGCCAGGCGGCGGGGCCATTGCCCCGGGGAAGGGCGGTGGCGGCGGCGGCGTCAGTGACGGTGGCGGCGGTGGCGGTGGCGGTGGTGCGGGGTGCGGCTCGGGGACGCCCTGGTCACTCATGTGGGCAGACGCTACCGAGTGACTGAGTGTGACGCGGCTCGCGTGTGCCCCACGAGCGCAGACGGTGCAGACTGTCGGACGTGGGATTCTTCGACCGCAACCGCAACGACCTCGCCGACCGCGGCCTCGACCCCGAGCGGCTGCCACCCGGGCAGTACCTGACCGACCGCTTCCCCGTGCTGCACGTCGGTGACGTCCCCACGTACGCGCCGGGCGCGTGGGACCTCACCATCGGCGGCCTCGTCGACCAGCCGTTCACCATCGGCCTCGACGAGTTGAAGGCCATGCCGTCGGTCACGCTCACCTTCGACATCCACTGCGTCACCAAGTGGAGCAAGTTCGACACGACATGGACCGGCGTGCGTGTTCGCGACCTGTTCGAGCGGGCAGGCGTGCAGGCCGAGGCGACCCACGTCATCGAGCACGCCGAGTACGGCTACACGACCAACCTCCCGCTGGCCGACATCACCACCGACGAGGCGATCGTCGCCTACGCGTTCGAGGGCGAGGAGATCGAGCCGATCCACGGCGGTCCGGTCCGCATCGTGGTGCCGCACCTCTACTTCTGGAAGAGCGCGAAGTGGGTGCGTACCCTCGAACTGAAAGACCGCGACGTCGCCGGCTTCTGGGAGCGCAACGGTTACCACATGTACGGCAACCCGTTCATCGAGCAACGCCACTGGGGCGACTGAGCCGTTCGCGTTCAGGGCCCGATGCTGCACACCAGGTCGGTACTGAACGACCGGTCGATGCGGGTGCTCGTCCAGTTGCCGTGCGGGCCGTCGCTGCTCATCACGTAGGCGTTCGTCCGGTTCGGGTCACCCGCCACCGCGATGACGAACTTCTCCGGCGCCGTCACGATCGGCACGAGGCGATCGGGGTCCGGTGTCTCGGCGAAGGCCGGCGGCACGAGGCCCGCCGCGGCCAGTTCGACCAAGGTGCGGCGTCCTGCCGTCAGGTTCGACCACTCGCCGATCAGCTTCTCGAACCGCCAGGCCGGGATGCGGGCCTGCTCGAACAGCGCATGCCGGACGTCGGCCTTGCTCCAACCGGCCCTGCCGAAGATGCGAGCGAGCACCGGCGACAGCACGAGCAGCGGGCGCTGCTGGCCCTGGCCGAGGCCGTACACGTGGGTGAGGTCCCACCCGACCACGCGGGCCAGACCGTCGGCGAGGGAGGGGAGGATCTGCTCGGGTGTCGAGCCGAACACGCTGCCGACGATGATCCCGCTGTTCATGCGGGCGATCGTGACGGCGTCGGTGCCGGCAGGGTGCCCGAACTCGGCCGCCACCGGCTGCCAGCCGATCTCGGCCAGCGCAGCCTCGTCCTCGGCCAGCACGACACGACTGCTGTTGCCGAACGTCGCCTTGTCGTGCTCGTCGGCGGTGAAGCCGTGCACGTTGCGCAGGAACAGGCGAAGCCATCGGGCGACCACCGTGTTCGGCCCACCGGCGCCGTCGCGCATGGCTCCCGGCCCGTGGTTGAAGCCGAGCTCGCCGATGACCGGCCCGTTCACGATGACGAGCGCATCGGCACCCGTGGTGTTGCCGGAGTGCTCGACGCCGTAGTGGGGGTCGACGAAGGTCTCGGCAATGGCCAGCAGCACCGGCAGTTGCTCGGGCTCGCAGCCGGCCATGACCGCGTTCACGGCGATCGACCACACGGTGATGTCGCGGCCCGACGGGCGGGCGGTGCCGATGAGCCGCCACGGGTCATGGCCCGTCACCGCGATGAACGCGTCGACCCGGTCCCGGGTGGGCGGGATGATCGCCAGACCGTCGGACCAGCCGCGCTGTGCGAACGTGCGGTGGATCTCATCGATCGTGCCACGAGCGACGACGTCGAGCGCTGCCGGTTCGGCCACACCGTCGGCGTCGATGCGAATCGGGGTCGTGAGACCGGCGATCACCTCGTCGACGGTGTGCTCGAGGAATGACGCCACCATGTCGTCGTACGACTGTGCGTCGACGTGGCCGCGCAACATCGCCAGCGGCAGCCCGTCGAATCCCAATCCGCGACCGGTGGCCGCCGCTTGGCGCTCGAACCCCTCGCAGACCAACGACACGGTCGGCACGCCGACGGATTCACACGCAACGGATACCCGCAACACGGCGGGTGTGCAGCTGCCTCAACAGCCGTTGCCGGACACCACGCCGTCGATGCGGTGCATCGCCAGCGCGGCAGGCAGTCCTTCGACCAACCGGTGCTCGTCGGGGCCGTGCAGGTTGCCGAATGTCTCGTACCCCACGATCTCGATGCCCTCGAAGCGCCGCTGCAGCTCGGCGGCGAGCACGGGGAACAGCTCGTCGCCGCGGAACAGGTGGTCCCACGCGAAGGCGATTCGCTTGCCCTGCAGGGCGTCGAGTCGGGCGGCAGGCGGGCGGGACCGCGCGCCGAGCGGCGACTTCGGCCAGACGGCGTCGTAGACGGGTTCCACGGCACGCATTCTGCCAGCACCGACGCGCCGTCAGCCGCGGCGCTTGGCCCACCAGATCGAAGCCGGGAGCATCAGCACGATCGCGATGAGGACCCACAGCTGACCGAGGCCTGGCATCAGCACTTGCCCGAGGATCGCGACAGCGAGCACGAGCAGGCACCACACCAGGCCGTACGCGCGCCGTCGGGTGGTGGCCACCATGGCAATCAGTTGATCTTGAGGCTCGGGCTGAAGATCTTCTTGGGCTTGAGGTCGACCGCGATGCGGCGGGCGATCTCCTGGAAGGCCTTGGCCGCTTCGCTCTCGGGATCGACCGCCGTGATCGGCCGACCGTCGTCACCGCCTTCGCGCAGCGCGGGGACGAGCGGCAGTCGACCGAGCAGTGGGATGCCCAGCTCGTCGGCGAGCTCCTGGCCGCCGCCGCTGCCGAAGATCTCGTACTGCTTGCCGTCGTCGCCGGTGAACCACGACATGTTCTCGATGATGCCCTTCACGGGCAGGTGGACCTTGTCGGCCATCGCGGCCGAGAGTCGGGCAACCTTCTGGGCGGCGGGTTGCGGGGTGGTCACGACGTAGACCTCGCCGCGGGGCAGGTACTGGCTGAGCGACAGGGCGATGTCACCGGTGCCCGGCGGCATGTCGATGAGCAGGAAGTCGGGCTCGTCCCAGTACACGTCGGTGAGGAACTGCTCGAGTGCCTTGTGCAGCATCGGGCCACGCCAGATGACGGCCTGGCCCTCGGGCACGAAGTAGCCGATGCTGATGCACCGCACGCCGTACGCCTCTGGCGGCACGAGCATCTGGTCGATGACGACCGGCTCGCGATCGGCGGTGCCGAGCATGCGCGGCACGGAGTACCCGTAGATGTCGGCGTCGACGACGCCCACCGAGTAGCCCTGCGAGGCGAGCGCCACCGCGAGGTTGACGCACACGCTGCTCTTGCCGACGCCACCCTTGCCCGATGCGATCAGCAGCGGGCGGGTCTTCGAACCGGTCTCGCTGAAGGGCACCTTGCGCCCCTCGGCGTGGCCGTGTGCCTGGCCTTGGCCGGCGGTGGCACCGGGGTTGCCGTGGAGCATGATGCGGACGGCTTCGCGCTCCTGGTCGGTCATGACGGTGAAGTCGATGCTGACGCCGGACACCCCGGCCAGCGCGCTGACTGCGCCGGTGACACGGTTGGTGATCTCGTTGCGGAGCGGGCACCCGGCCACGGTGAGGGCGACCTGCACCGCTACCTGGCCGCTGCCGTCGATGGCCACCGACTTGACCATGCCGAGGTCGACGATCGAACGACGCAGCTCGGGATCCTCGACCGGGCGGAGCGCTTCGATGATCTCGTCATTGGTGGGCATGGGTGCTCCTGGCTGGGGGGTGATTCGGGGCGTGGGTCGGGTGCGTCGAATTTGCACTACCTGGATAGGTAGAATACCGGCGTGCCTCGGAACCCGCCCAGCGCTGCACTCACGAGTGAGCACCGCGAAGCCGGTGCGTTCTCGGCAACCGTGTCGGCCATCACCAATGCCTTTGGTGATCCCACCCGGCGAGGCATCTACCTGTTCGCCCGATCGGGCGACAAAGGCGTGACGGCCGCACAGGTCGCGGCCGAGTTCGGTCTCCACCCCAACGTCGCACGCCACCACCTCGACCGGCTCGCCGCCGGCGGATACCTCGAGGTCGCTGTCGAGCGTGCCGAGGGCTCGGGTGCCGGTCGGCCGTCGAAGCACTACAGCGCAGCCACCGAGGCGCTGCCCGACGTGCCGGTCCGCAGTGACGACCTGGTCCTCACACTGCTCGGCAAGACCCTGGCGCTGCTCCCGCCCGAGCAGGCCCAGGAGATGGCCGAGCAAGTGGGCCGCGAGTACGGCGCCACCATGGCCGCCGGCCTGCGCGGCACCGACCTGGCGTCGGGCCAGCGGTCGCTCCGCTCGGCGTTGCACGCCGTGGCCGATGCGCTCACCGCACACGGCTTCGCAGCGCACACCGACCAGCGCAACAATCAGCTCCGCATCGTCAACAACCACTGCCCGTTCGGCGACGTTGCGATCGAGCACCCCGTCATCTGCGCGGTCGACCGCGGCATGGTGAAGGGCATGCTCGAGGCCCTCTACGGCGGCGCCACCGAGCCGCTGCTCGAGGCATCGTTGCCCCAGGGCGACACCTTCTGCGCCACCGCCGTCTGACGACTACGGTCGGTCCGAGCGTGCCCGGGTGGGCTCGGCGAGCGAGGAGAGCGCAGTGTCGCAGCAGGTTCGTGGTGTGGTGGCCCGTGGCAAAGGGCAGCCGGTGTCGATCGAGACCATCGTGGTGCCCGATCCGGGTCCGGGTGAGGCCGTGGTCGCCATCCAGGCGTGCGGTGTGTGCCACACCGACCTGCACTACCGCGAGGGTGGCATCAACGACGACTTTCCCTTCCTGCTCGGCCACGAGGCCGCCGGCATCGTCGAGTCCGTGGTACCCGGTGTCACCGACGTCGCCCCGGGTGACTACGTCGTGCTGAACTGGCGCGCCGTCTGCGGCTCGTGCCGGAGCTGTCTGCGCGGCCGCCCGCACCTGTGCTTCAACACGCACAACGCCACGCAGAAGATGACGCTGCTCGACGGCACGGTGCTGTCACCGGCGCTCGGCATCGGTGCGTTCATCGACAAGACGCTCGTGGCGTCGGGCCAGTGCACGAAGGTCGACCCCGCCGCGCCGGCGGCGGCGGCGGGCCTGCTCGGCTGCGGCGTCATGGCCGGCCTCGGCGCCGCGATCAACACCGCACCGGTCCAGCGCGGCGATTCGGTGGCGGTGTTCGGCTGTGGTGGCGTGGGTGACGCGGCCATCGCCGGGTCACTCCTCGCGGGTGCCGGCACCATCATCGCGGTCGACATCGACGACCGGAAGCTCGGCTGGGCCAAGGACTTCGGTGCCACCCACACCTGCAACTCCTCGTCGACCGATCCGGTCGAGTACATCCGCAGCGTCACGGGCGGCAACGGGGCCGACGTGTGCATCGAGGCGATCGGCAACCCGGCCGTCTACAAGCAGGCCTTCGAGGCCCGCGACCTGGCCGGCACGGTCGTGCTCGTCGGTGTGCCGAACCCCGCACACACGCTCGAGCTGCCGTTCATCGAGGTGTTCGGCCGTGGCGGCAGCCTGAAGAGCAGCTGGTACGGCGACTGCCTGCCGAGCCGCGACTTCCCGATGCTGATCGACCTGTACCTGCAGGGCCGGCTCGACCTCGACCGGTTCGTGTCGGAGACCATCTCGCTCGACGACGTCGAGGAGGCGTTCCACAAGATGGAGCGCGGCGAGGTGCTCCGCAGCGTCGTCGTGATGTAGCTACTGGCGCAGCTGCGCGTACTCGATCACGCGGCTGATGACGGCCTCGTTCGCCTTCGCCACCGAGCCGCAGTCGAACGGCGGCTGCGGGTCGTACTCGATCATGAGCTGTGAGGCCTGTGCGGCGACGTCGTCGTGGAGCAGCGCCACCAATCGCAGCGCCATGTCGATGCCACTCGACACCCCGGCTGCGGTGATGATCCTGCGATCGAGGTGCTCGACCACCCGCTGCTCGGTCGGCTCTGCGCCTGTGGCCTCGAGCTCGCGATAGGTCGACCAGTGCGTCGTGGCCGTGAGGCCGCCGAGCAACCCGGCCGCGCCGAGCACCAGCGAACCAGTGCACACCGAGGTGGTGAACGTGGTGGTGCGGTGTGCGACTCGGACCCAGTCGAGCACCCGCTCGTCGTCCATGAGCGCCCGGGTGCCGAAGCCGCCGGGGAACACGACGATGTCCGGATGCGCGACCTCCTCGAACGTTGCGTCGCGGGTGACCCCGAGGAACCCGTTCTCGCTGCGGACCTCGCCGCGCTCGTGCCCGATGAACACGACGTCGAGATCGGGGATCCGCTGCAGCACCTCGTATGGGCCGATCGCGTCGAGGGCGGTGAAGCGGTGGAAGAGCGGGATGGCGACGAGCATGCTCCGAAGCTTGTCACGGCCGGGCACAGTAGGGTCGGCCGGTGCCCGGGCTGCAGATCGAGCGTGTGTCCAAGCGCTTCGGGGCGGTCCAGGCGCTCAACGATGTCGACCTGAGCGTGGAGCCCGGCGAGCTCGTCGGCTTCCTGGGACCGAATGGGGCGGGCAAGACCACGACGATGCGGGTCGTGATGGGTCTCGTCGCCGCCGATGCGGGCCTGTGCACCTGGAACGACGCACCGGTGACGACCGCCGTGCGTCGTCGGTTCGGCTACATGCCGGCCGAGCGCGGGATGTACCCGAAGATGCGCGTCCGCGACCAGCTGGTGTATTTCGGCCGCCTGGCCGGCAGCACCTCGGCCGACGCGGGCGCGTCGGCTGACCGGTGGATGGACCGGCTCGGTATCGCGCAGCGCTCCACCGACGACGTGCAGTCGTTGTCGAGCGGCAACCAGCAGCGCGTGCAGCTCGCCATCTCGCTGGTCCACTCGCCCGATTTGCTGGTGCTCGACGAGCCGTTCGCGGGGCTCGATCCGGTTGCCGTCGAGACGATGAAGGACATCATCGACGAGCAGCGTTCGAACGGCGTCGCGGTGCTCTTTAGCAGCCACCAGCTCGACCTCGTGAGTGACATTTGCCGCCGTGTGGTGGTGATCGACGACGGTCGCATCGTGCTCGCCGGCGATGTCGGCGAGCTCCGTTCCGGATCGTCGGTGCGCCACGTGGTGGTCCGGTTCGCCGAGCCGTGTGCGTGGGCGCCGACCGACGCGGTCGTTCGCGACATCGTGGTGGTGCGCCGCACCGATCGCGAGGTGCACCTCCGTGTCGCCAGCTCGGTTGCACCTGACCAGCTCGTGGCCGACGCAGCCGCGTCCGGCCGTGTCGTCGAGCTCACGTTCCGGCCCCCCGATCTCTCCGAGGTCTTCCTCGCTACAGTCGGCCACGCCGGCGACAAGGCCACATCATGAGCACGGCGAGCTCCGCTTCGCGAGCGGACGCGCTCCGCGCCGTCTGGCTGGTCGCGTCGCGAGAGGTGTCGCAACGCATCACCAGCCGAGCGTTCCTGATCGCGACCGCTCTGCTGTGTGCGCTCGTGCTTGCCGGTGGGGCCATCGCTGCATTCTCCGGCGACTCCGAATCCGCCCGATACGACGTGGTCGTCGTCGGGGAAGCCCCGTCTGGCCTGGACGACGCGCTGCTCGACGCCGCACGGGAGCTGGACATCGTCATCACGGTCGTGCCGGCGTCGACTCGTGCCGCTGCTGATGCGCTGGTGCGCGACGGCGATGGCGACGTGGTGATCGACGCCGATGCCGCCGAGCTGGTGGCGCGACGGCGGCCGGCCGGCGGGCTCGCCGCCGCTGTCGACATCGCATGGAGGTTGAGCCGTTCGAGCGAGGCGGCGACCGCAGCGGGCCTGTCCGAGGCTCAGACCTCGCAGATCGTGTCTCCGGCACCGTTGAGCCCCGTGGTGCTCGAGCTGATCGAGGGCGAGGACGCGGTTGGCTTCGTGGTCGGCACCGCGATCGGGGTGCTGTTGTTCATGTCGATCAACCTGTTCGGCAGCTACGTGCTCATGGGGGTCATCGAGGAGAAGTCGACCGGCGTGATCGAGGTGCTCCTCTCGCAGCTGCGTCCCCGGCACCTGCTCGCCGGCAAGGTGCTCGGCATCGGAGTAGTCGCGTTGGTGCAGATGGTGGCGCTGGTCGTATCCGGGGTCGTCGCGCTGCGCATCTCGGGCGTCACGGTGCCGACGGACGTGTGGGTCGCGGTGCCGTCGACGCTGTTCTGGTTCCTCGGCGGATTCGTCCTCTATAACACGCTCTTCGCCGTCGCGGGCTCGATGGTCTCGCGCGTCGAGGACGCACAGAGCGCCACCGCGCCGATCACCGTTGTGTTCCTGGGCGCCTACATCGCCGTGTTCGCGTTGGGGAGCGACAGCGGATCGACCGCGGCCACCATCGTGTCGCTGCTGCCGCCGTTCGCGCCGCTCCTGATGCCGCTGCGGATCGCGACGGGGGCCGCCACCTGGTGGCAGGTCGTGTTGGCCGCCGTGCTGCTCGTCGCGGCCGCGGTCTGGATGCTGCGCCTCGCCGGGGCGATCTACGCCCGCACGCTGCTGCACCGCGGTTCACGCCTGCGGTGGCGGGAGGCGCTCTCGGACAGCGGCGCCACCGGCATGCCCTGATCCGGCCATCCGTCCCTACAATCGCCGCATGGATCTCCGCATCGGCGTCATTCAGTCCCCTCGTGAAGTCTCGCTCGAGCTGGCCGACGACACCGACGTCGCCGCGCTGCGCGCGCAGGTCGAGGCCGCCCTCACGGGGGCCGTCGACGTGCTCTGGTTGACCGACAAGAAGAACCGTACGGTCGCCGTGTCGGCTGCGAAGATCGCGTACGTCGAGATCGGGTCGGTCGAGGGCGACCGCAAGATCGGGTTCGGCGGCTGACTCTGCTCGACCGGCAGCTGCTGTTCGTCACCGGCAAGGGTGGCGTCGGCAAGACCACCACTGCCGCCGCGCTTGCCGAGCTGGCTGCGAGCCTCGGCAAGCGAGTGCTCGTGTGCGAGATGGATGCGAAGGGCGCACTTGCCGCGGCGTTCGATCTCACCTCGCTGTCGTTCGAGCCCACGCAGATCGCTCCCGGCCTGTTCGGCATGGAGATGAACACCGAGGACTCGCTACGCGAGTACCTGCGGCTGTTCGTGCGCATTCCGCTGGTCGCCCGCATCGGGCCGCTGGCCCGTACGTTCGACTTCGTCGCCGATGCTGCGCCGGGTGTGAAGGAGATCCTTGCGGTCGGCAAGATCTGTTACGAGGTCGCCGAGCGCCATTACGACCTGGTGGTGGTCGATGCCGAGGCCAGCGGGCACATCGTCGCCCAGATCGCAGCACCCAACGCGATCCGCCAACTCGTGCAGGTCGGTCTCGTGCGCGACCAGACCAGTTGGATGATCGAGATCCTCGACGACCCGGCCCGCACCGGGCTCGTCGTGGTCACGACCCCCGAGGAGATGCCGGTCACCGAGTCGCTCGAGCTGATCGAGCGGGTGCAGGACGAGACGGGGGTCAGCATCGCGTCGGTCGTCGCGAACCGCGTGCTGCCTGCGCTGTTCTCCGAGCGCGAGCTCGAGGTGTTCCAGCGGCTGCAGGCTGCCGAGCCGCAGGCGGAGCTCGTGGGCGTCGCCGGCCGGCGGGTGTCCACCGTGTTCGCCGCGGCAGCGCTCGTCGAGGCCCGCCGCCGGGTCGGGGCATCGCACCTCGACCGGCTCCGCACCGCGTTGCCGGCCGATGTACCGCTGCTCATCGTCCCCGAGCTGTTCACCCGCGCCACCGGCCGACGAGTGGTCACGCTCGTCGCCCAGTCGATCCACGACGAGCTCGGCTGACCGTGGCGGCGCGCACGAACGACCCCGCCCGCCCCGGCCTCGACGCGCTGCTGGCGTCGAAAGAGATGATCGTTGTCTGCGGCAGCGGTGGCACCGGCAAGACCACGGTGTCGGCCGCGCTCGGTGCCGTGGCCGCTCAGCGACTCGGCGCCCGGGTGCTCGTGCTCACGGTCGACCCCGCCCGCCGTCTCGCCACTGCGCTCGGCCTCAGTGCGCTGGGCAACACCGAGATGCGCATCGACCCAGCACTCCTGCTCGACGCCGACGATGCTGCCGACGCAGGGCATCGCCCGCCCGCCGGTGAGTTGTGGGTCGCCATGCTCGACACGAAGGCGGGTTGGGACGAGCTGATCCGCCGTCATGCGCCTGACGCACGGCTGCGCGACCAGGTGCTCGCGAACCCGCTCTACCAGAACATCACCGGTCGGTTCGTCCACAGCCACGACTACCTCGCGATGGAGCGTCTGCACGAGGTGCACGCATCAGGCCGCTACGACCTGGTGGTCATCGACACGCCGCCCTCGCGCAACGCGCTCGACCTGCTCGACGCCCCGGCACGCATGAAGGAGTTCTTCGGCAGCCGCCTCCTGCGCTGGCTCACCGTGCCCTATCGCTCGCGGTTTTTCACGGTGGCGTCGAAGCCGTTCTACCAGGTGGCCGACCGGGTCCTCGGCTCTCGCTTCCTGCAGGACATCGCCGAGTTCTTCATCCTGTTCCAGACGATGGAGCAAGGGTTCGTCGCACGCGCCGGCGAGGTCGAACGCCTGCTCGTCGACCCACGCACGTCGTTCATCGTGGTCTCGACCCTCGAGGCGGCTCCGGCGTACGAGGCGGGCTACCTCGCCCGCGAGTTGCAGCGGCGGCGGATGAACCTCGGCGCGATCGTGTTGAACCGCACGCTGTCGGCCGATCTTCGTCAGCCCGCTGCGGCGACGTCGGCGCGTGCGCTGCGCAAGGTGGCTGACGACCCGACCGTCGTCGAGCACCTCGCCGACATGATCGACGCCGATCCGGCTCAGGTACGTACCGTGTTGGTCGAGGTGGGTGAGCGGTTCCACGACGTCGCCGTCGTGGCCAGCCGCGAGGCCGAGCGCCGAGCCGAGCTCGAGGCGATCGGCACCCTCACGGTCACCGTGCCGGCGCTCACCCACGACGTCGCCGACCTGGCGAGTCTGCTCGAGCTCGGTGGCCATCTCTTCGGTCCACGCTGACGCGCTGCGTCGTCTGGCACACTCAGTGCCCTATGGCAACTCTCGCCGACGTCGCGAGGCAGAGCACGGCGCTCTCCACCGAACAGGTCGTCCACCTCCAGCAGCTCGTCGTCGAGTGGGGGTTCCTGGCCGATCTGTCCTTCGCTGACCTGCTCCTCTACGCGCGTTCGAGCGACGATGAGGGGGCATGGGTCGTGCTCGCCCAGGTGCGGCCGTCCACCTCGCGCACCATCTATGTCGAGGACTATGTCGGCAAGGCGGCGAAGTACTCGAACGAGCTGCTCGACCAGGTGACGTCGAGTGGCAGCATGTGCGAAGGCGACATCGAGGTCGACGGCCTCACCGAACCGGCCCGCATGCTCGGCATTCCTGTCCGCTTCCACGACGAGGTCATTGCGGTGCTCGCTCGCGAGTCGTCGACCCGCAACACCCGGATGCTGGGCGACCTCGAGCGCACCTACCACTCCGTGTTCGAGCGGTTCGCTGTGATGGTGGCCGAGGGATCCTTCCCGAGTGAGGGCCCGCTCGAGGATTCGAGCGCTGCGCCACGTATCGGTGACGGAACGATCCTGCTCGACGACGAGGCCCGCGTGCGCTTCGCCTCGCCGAATGCGATGAGCGTGTTCCACCGCGTCGGCATCACCGCCAACGCGGTGGGGATGCGGCTGACCGAACTGGGCTTCAACGACAGCTCGGCGCGTCGGGCGCTCGAGACCCGCCGTCCCGTCATCGAGGAGTTCGATCAGACGTCGGAGATCACGCTGCTCGCCCGCTGCCTGCCGATCATGGCCGGCGGCTCGGTCACCGGTGGGCTGCTGCTCGTGCGCGATGTCACCGAGATCCGCAAGCGCGACAAGCTGCTGCTGTCGAAGGACGCCACGATCCGCGAGGTCCATCACCGGGTCAAGAACAACCTCCAGACGATCTCGTCACTGCTGCGGCTCCAAGCACGTCGCCTGCAGTCGGCGGAGGCCAAGGCGGCGGTGAACGAGTCGGTGCGCCGCATCCGCACGATCGCGGTGGTGCACGAGACGTTGTCACGAGAGGTGGGCGACGACGTCAACTTCATCGACATCGTCCGCCCACTGCTGCGTCTGTCGGAGGAGGGGCTGCAGTCGCAGGACCGGCCGATCCGGTTCACGGTGCAGGGAGACGGCGGACGCCTGCCCACGACGGTGGCCACGCCGTTGTCCGTCGTGCTCATCGAGTTGCTGCAGAACGCCATCGATCACGGCTTCCCCGAGGGCAGCGCCGGTGGCGACGTCGTCGTACAGCTGAGCCGAACGGGCGCAGTGCTCACCATCGGGGTGATCAACGACGGGATCGGTCTCGATCCCGGGTTCGAGTTGAACAAGGCCACGGGCCTCGGTCTGTCGATCGTGCGGACGCTGGTCACCACCGAATTGGGCGGGACGATCATGATGCGGTCGGGCACCAAGGTCGACTTCGCATCGGTGGGCATCACCGATGCCCGCGACGGCATGGGCACCGTGGTGCACCTGACCGTGCCTGTCACCGCAGGCTGAACGACACCGATCAGGCGAAGAGGCGCTGGCGAGCTGCCGACTGACGGCGGATGTTCCGGCGCTGCTCCTCGTCGAGACCGCCCCAGATACCCGAGTCCTGGTTGGTCTCGAGCGCGTACTCGAGGCACGCGCTGCTGACGGGGCACTCGCCGCAGACCTGCTTCGCCATCGCGATCTGCACCAATGCCTGTCCCGTCGTGCCGACCGGGAAGAACAGGTCCGGGTCGGTGTCACGGCAGATCGCCCTGGCCCGCCACGTGTAGTCGGCGTTCGCCAGCGCAAGGCTCGATGCAAGGATCGTCACTGTGGTTGCTCCTCGTTGAAGCAGAAGGGGAGAATGGAACACGACGGTACCGACCCGCCGGCCGACCGTGTGGAAGAGTTCGCAAGGTCGTCGTGCACCGGGCGGGAACGCTACGAAACAACTGGTGCCGGCACAAGGGGTCTCTCCTGCGCGGAGGCCGAATCACCATAGTTCCTGCAGATGGGGGTATCTCGAAATGTCGAGCACGACGCAGATCCTGGCGCACCGCGGCGCGTCGAAGGCCTGTCCGGAGAACACGGTCGAGGCATTCAGGCAGGCGGGGGCGATGGGGGCCGATGCCGTCGAGCTCGACGTCCGCCGCACTGCCGATGGCGTGCTGGTGGTCCATCACAACCCCGATCTCGCTGACGGTCGGCTGATCGTCGCGTGCGCCGCAGCCGACCTGCCGGTGTCGGTGGCGCACCTCGGTGATGCCCTCGATGCGTGCGCCGGCATGTGGGTGAACGTCGAGATCAAGAACGACCCGTCCGAGCCGGACTTCGACGGGACCGACTCCATCGCCGACGAGACCATGGCGTTGCTGATCGCCCGTCGTGAGCCCGAGCGATGGCTGATCTCGTCGTTTCGCATCGAGACGGTCGACCGTTGCAGGGCGATCGCCGATGCGGCCGATGAGCCGATCCGCACGGCGTGGCTCACCACCATCGTGCCGTCGGACGTCGTCGAGATCCTGTCAGCGAAGGGTCATTCGGCGCTCCACCCGTGGGTGCAGCTCCTCGGTCGTCATGTTGTCGACGAGTGTCACGCCGCCGGCATCGCGGTGAACACCTGGACCTGCGACGACCCGGCTCGCATGCAGGAGCTGGTCGAGTGGGGCATCGACGGCATCTGCACGAACGTGCCCGACGTGGGCGTCAGCGTGGTGCGATCGAAGGCCTGATCAGCCGTACGGCGTCGGGCCGGTGCACGAAGTGGAGCGCTCTGGTCTGGCCGAGGTGGTCGCCGTCCACCTGATACGGGAACGCGTCGCCGTCATCGGTGGTCAGGGCCCTGATCGTGAGTTCGCTCAGATCGGTCTGCACGTCGAGGTGCTCCGAGGGTCGTACGCCGCCACCCCGCAGTGCTCCGGCGAGTGATCCGAGGATGTCGGTGGCCCGCATCGTGCGGAAGGTGACCGCGACGAGGCCGCGGTCGAGTGTTGCGTCCGGTGACAGATCGAGTGGCCGGTTGCCGAGGAAGGTGTACGGGTTCGTGTTCAACACGACGGTGAAGTAGCCCTCGGTGACCACCTCGCCTCCCACCTCGACGCTGAAGTGCGGATGCTTGCGGTCGTAGTCGAGCAGCCACGTGCGGAGGGCCGCGGAGATGAACAGCGGGTGCCCCAGCCAGCGCTTCAGCGAGCTCCGCTGCTCGACGCGAGCCACCACAGCGGCGTCGTAACCCACGCCGGTGTGGAAGCAGAAATAGCGCCCGTTGACCTGGCCGAGACCGATCGTCGCGATGTCGTTCGCAGCGATCCCGGCGGCCAGTTGGCCCACGGCCTGCACCGGGTCGTTCGGCATCCCGAGGGTGCGGGCGAAGACGTTGGTGGACCCGCCGGGCAGCACGCCGAGGGCTGTCCCGGTGCCGGCGACGCCGGTGGCGACCTCATTCAGGGTGCCGTCACCGCCGAAGCCGATGACGACGTCGAGACCTCTGCGAGCGGCGTCCTGGGCGAATCGAGTGGCGTGGCCGCGACGGTTGGTCTCGACCAGTTCGACGTCATTGCTGCGGCTGAGCTCGCGGTGAACGACGACGGTGTTGCGCGCCGTGACCGAGCTGGCGAAGGCGTTGACGACCAGAAGAATGCGCAAGGCCACGACGTTACCCACCACCGTCACACCCCCACGGTTGGGTGGAGGCCATACCGGTTGGTAACAATGGCAGCACTATGAACGTGATCGTGTGCGTGAAGCAGATCCCGGATCCCGCCACTCCTGGTGCGCTCGACCCCGGTACCAAGACCCTGAAGCGCGATGGGAAGCTCATCCTCGACGAGTCCGACAGCTACGGCGTCGAGATGGCGCTCCAGTTGGTCGACGCTGCCGGTGGCGGCGAGGTCAGCCTGGTGTCGATGGCGCCGAACGGCGAGGTCAGCGGAATGCGCACGGCGCTCGCGATGGGCGCTGCCAAGGGCGTGCTCGTCAGCGACCCGGCCCTGCAGGGCAGCGATGCGCTGACCACGGCCAAGATCCTCGCCGGTGCGATCGGCAGGCTCGGCGGCGCCGACCTGATCATTGCGGCCACCGAGTCGAGCGACGGCTACACCGGCACCGTGCCCGAGATGATGGCCGAGGTCCTCGGCCTCCCGTCCGTCACCTTCGCCAAGAAGGTCGTCATCGAAGGTGGCGTGCTCCACGCCGACCGCCAGACCGAAGAGGGCTACGACGAGGTCAACACCCCGCTGCCGGCGCTCATCAGCGTCACCGCCGGCGTGGTCGAGCCCCGATACCCGAGCTTCAAAGGCATCATGGCCGCCAAGTCGAAGCCGATCGAGACCGTCACCGCTGCCGACCTGGGCATCACGCCCGTCGGTTTCGCCGGCGCCGGCCAGGAAATCGTCGATGTCGCCCAGGCAGAGGCCCGGGCTGCAGGTGAGATCGTCGAGGACGACGGCGAGGGTTTCGCCAAGATCGTCGCCTACCTCGAGAACCTCAAGGTCATCTGAGCCAGGCCCCGGAACGCAGCAGAGAGAACAGGACGAACGACATGACGAACGTATGGGTCTTCGCACAAGAGGCTGCCGGCGCCCCCACCACGGGCACGCTCGAGCTCCTCACCAAGGCACGCAGCCTGGGCACGGTCACGGCCTTCGTGGGCGGCGACGCCTCGGCCATCGCCGGAGCGCTCGGTGAGTACGGCGCCACCACGGTGTACGCCACCGGCGACCTCGCCGGCAAGCTTCCCGGTGTGGCCGTCTCGGCGGCGATGAAGGCGATCATCGACGGCGGTGAGATGCCCGATCTCATCATGTTCCCGCAGAACTACGAGGGTCGCGACGTCGTCAGCCGTCTGGCAGTCAAGCTCGACCGCACGGTGCTGACGAACAACGTCGACGTCACGGTCGACGGCGGCTCCATCACCGCCACCACCCCGATCTTCGGCGGCAACACGCTCGTCACCACGAAGTTCGCCGGCGCGGCGCCATATCTGGCTGCGTTCCGCCCGAAGAGCTTCGCTGCCGAGGCTGCCGGCGGCGGCGCACCCACGGTCGTCGCAGCACCGGTCCCCGACCTCGGGGCCACCGGCGGTGCCACCGTCACGGCCGTGCACGTCGAAGAGACCACCGGCCCGAAGCTCGACGAGGCAAGCATCGTCGTCTCCGGCGGCCGCGGACTCGGTGAGGCCGACAAGTACGCCATGGTCGAGCAGCTCGCGAAGCTGCTGAAGGGCGCCCCCGGCGCCTCGCGCGCCATCGTCGATGCCGGCTGGGTGCCCTACAGCTACCAGGTCGGCCAGACCGGCAAGGTCGTGAAGCCGGGCGTGTACATCGCCGCCGGCATCTCGGGCGCCACCCAGCACATGGTGGGCATGAAGGGCGCGAAGAACATCATCGCGATCAACAAGGACAAGGAAGCGCCGATCTTCGGCATCGCCGACCTCGGCATCGTGGGCGACGTCCACAAGGTCCTCCCGAAGCTCATCGAAGCCCTCCAAGCCCGCGGCTGACGCCAGCGACCCGCTTGGATCGGTCGATCATCGATCGACTCATCCCTGCGGGCACCGCCACGTAGACCCCTCGCTCGAGCCGTCGAACGCGCCCCAGGCGTGTCTGGTACCGGAGCATCTCGGCGACCTGACGCGAGGTGCGCTCGACCCCCACCGCTGCGCACGCGTCACGCACCTGTGTGACGCTCATCGGCTCGCGGGCCAGGAGCAGCACGCCCAGTACCGCCCGCCGTGCGATCGTCCCTGCCCCGACATGTCGATGTTCCGTCATGCCGTAATGAGGGACAGCGGCGCCGCCCGATCGGAAGATGCGTCACGTTGTTCCGACGGGCAACAACTGCGGCGCCGAGCATGGGGACAGGGAGTGTCCGTTTGCGTCACGTTGTTCCGACGGGCAACAGCACCGTGCACCAGGCACCGTGCACCGTGCACCGTGCACGAACCCAGCGGCCCCATGCGACGTCGGAACAACGTGACGCACATGGACACCCTGCCCGGCCGAGCAGCCGAGCAGCCGAGCTGCCGAGCAGCCCTGTCAGGCGGTGTCGAGTGCGGTGATCGACCAGGCGTAGCCCTCGGCGGGGTCCTCGATCGCGAGTCTGACCTCCCAGCCGAGGTGCGGCTCGTGCGCCGACCACCAGGACCACTCGAGCGACGACGCGAGCGAGCCGAGCTCGGCCGGGTCGATCGGCCAGTCGTCGATCATGTCGCCCAGCGCTGCGAGCAGCCACCACGCGCCGAATCGTCCGATCGCGCCTCCCCGCCGCCGACCATGCGCGCCACCACTGGCGCCCGCCCACGCCAGCCAGGCCAGCGCTTCTGCGGGCGTCAACCGCGCGAGCGACGCGTGCCGGACGCCGTGCGCCGTGACGGCTTGCGCGGCGGTGCCCTCGACGCAGCAGACCTCGACGCGTCCGTTCGACGCCGCGGTCCAGGGCTCGAACAGCTGACGAACGGCGAGCTGCACCGCGTCGTCGTCCACCTCAGGCGCGTTCGACGGCTCGATGGGCACGAACCGGTCCCCGGCTACCAGGGGCGGCGTCGGCGCTTCGAGGCCGGCATCGGAGTACGTGGCGAGCGTGTACGACGGCTCCCACGGCTGCAGCGCGAAGGGGAGATCGAGGGGGTTGGGGACGTCGTCGGGGACCTGTTCGCCGCGCAGTGCCCGCTCGTGCGCGATGAAGCCGAGCCGAGGTGAGTCGGGCAGATGTTCGCGCAGCGAAGCGAGGTCGTGGTGTTGTGCTGCGACCTCGGTGAGGGGGCCGATGGTGAACCGTCCGCTCTCCTCGTCGAGCACGCGTGCCGCCCACTCGGGTGGCGCCCACAGCGCCAGCCGGTACTCGGCCAGGGTGGCCGCGGGCCAGAGCTGGCGGCCGGTCCGGAGCGCGGCACGGGAACGGTCTCGTACGGCGAGGACCCGGTCCCACTGCCGAGATGCGCCGAACGCATCGATGAGCCGGATGAGGCCATCGAGGTCGGCCCGGTGGACCAGTTCGTCGATCTCGTCGATCTCGTCGCCCTCGCCCAGCCCGGTCATACGAGGGGCCAGGGATACCGGCGACCAGAGTGGTCGATCGGCAGCACGGGCTGCTCCACGAGCCACTGTGCGCGTTCCTGCACTGCCTCCACCTCGGTGTCGTCGAGGAGCGCTGCGACCGACAGGGGTACGCCCTCGGCGATACGAGCGACAGCCGCTGCGAGCGAGTCGAGCACGGCCTCGCCGCCGAACTCCCACACCACGGTGCGGAGCTTGAAATCGGCAGCGAAACACAGGCCGTGGTCGATGCCCCAGATGTGGTCGTCGCCGTCGATCAGCACATGGCCGCTCTTGCGGTCGGTGTTGTTCGCGATGACATCGAACACCGCCACCGCGCGCAACGCGTCGTAGAGGTCGGGACGTGTCTCGTGGATGGTGAAGTAGTGCTGCTGATGATCTGCCGCAACGAACCACTGGACGCTGCCCTCACCGAGCGGCCCGTCGCGGATGACCGTGGGTGGCACGAGATCGAGACCCATCTCGGCGCTGAGCCGATACGCGGCGAGTTCACGCCGGTGCAGGCCGGGCTCGAAATCCCACAGCGGCCGTTCACCGCGCAGCGGCTTGTAGATCCCTTGGGCAGAGCGTTCGCCGGCGGTGACGTTCACGAGGAAGGTGGCGTTGCTGCTCCATGGCATCCGACCTTCGATGTCGATCTCGCCCGTAGCGAGGAGGTCGAGCTGGTCCGCGCGGTCGATCACGGGGCCCCGCTCAGTTCATGCGCGGGCAGAGGTGCCCGTCGGGGTCGATCGGCAGGCTGCACCACCGGCACGGTGGCCGGCCCGCGGCAACCAGCTGGTCGGCCTGCTCGCAGAAGGCCTCGACCTGGCCGCGAGTGAGCAGCACCCGGACCCGGCTGCGGTCCTCGAGTGCCTCGGGATCGGGCTCACCGTCTTCGTCGACGGCCACGATCTCGTCCAGTTGCACGAGCACACGGTCGTTCGCTCGCTCGTAACCGAGACCGACGGGCCCCAGGATGAAGGCAGCATCGAGCGGTGCGGCCAGCTCGAGTGACGACGGCATCGGGCGATCCTCGGCTGGCGGCAGGTCGTTGAGCACCTTGCGGAGGTAGTCGGCGATGGCAGCGGCCTGCTGCTTCTCGCACTTCACCGTCACCCGCTCGCGACCTCGACGGGCCTGGAGCAGGAAGGTGCGCTGACCCGGCTGACCGATTGCTCCGACGGTGAACGAGTCGACGTCGTCGAAGTCGAAGTACACACCCATGGCCGACTCAGCCTCAGGAGGGCCGCAGCTCCGCGAGCGAGCCGCCCGTGGAGTTGACGGTGAGGACGATGGGAGCACCGTGGCCGTACGCGACGGCACTGATCGAGCAGGTGCCGATGACGATGCGCTGGAACAGGTCGATGTGGGTGCCCATTGCGTGGGCGACAGCGGCCTTGATGGGGTCGGCATGCGAGACCATCACGACCACACCGCCCGGGTGCTTGGCCCGAAGCCGGTCGATGGCGGTGACCATGCGGGTCTGCATCTCGGTGAAGCTCTCACCGTTCGGGAACCGGAAGGTGGACGGTGCGCGCTGCACGGTGCCCCACTCCGGCAGCTTCATGAGCGCCTTCAACTCGGCACCGGTCCAGTCGCCGAAGTCGCACTCGAGCAGGCCCTTGTCGATCTGCACCTTCTGGCCCAGCGCCTTGCCGATGGGAGCGGCGGTCTCTCTCGCCCGCTCGAGGGGCGACGCGTAGATCGCGTCGACCTTCGGCAGTGCGGCAATGCGCTCGGCGGCCCGGTTGGCTTGCTCGACACCGGCATCGGCGAGGTGCAGGCCTGGGGCGCGGCCCGGGAGCAGCTTGCCGGTGGTGGGCGTCTGGCCGTGGCGGACGAGGAGCACCAGGGTCGATGCGGGGGGAGCGGGAGTCTTGGTGCGTGGCATCTCGTATCGAAACCTAACGTGATCCGCATGGATTCCCTGCTCGCGCTGGACGCCGACGTACGTGACTGCCGGCGCTGCGATCGGCTCGTCGCATGGCGGGAACTGGTGGCCGCCGAGAAGCGGGCCGCGTATCGCGACCAGGAGTACTGGGGTCGGCCGATCTCCGGCTTCGGCGACCCCGGCGCACGCATCCTCGTGCTCGGCCTCGCGCCAGCGGCACACGGGGCGAACCGCACCGGCCGGGTGTTCACGGGCGACCGATCGGGTGACTGGCTGTTCCGCTCGATGCACACCGCCGGCCTCGCCAACCAGCCGGGGTCGACGTCGGTCGACGACGGCCTCGAGTTGTACGGCGCGTGGGTGACCGCAGCGGTGAAGTGCGCCCCACCCGACAACAAGCCGCTGCCCGCCGAGCGCGACCTCTGCCGGCCGTTCCTGCGCCGCGAGATGGCGATGCTCACGGACGTCCGCGTCGTCGTCTGCCTCGGTGGCTTCGCCTACGAAGCGGCCTGTCAGGAGTACGGCGTGCGCCCCCGCCCCAAGTTCGGCCACCTGGTCGAGGTGCAGGCGACCTCTGCCGACGGCGCGGTGGGCCCGACGCTGCTGTGCTCGTACCACCCCAGCCAGCAGAACACCTTCACCGGCCGCCTGACCGAACCCATGCTCGACGCCGTCTTCCTCCGCGCCGCCGAGCTCGCTGCCTCACCCCGGTGAACCGAGGGTTTCGAGCCCACCCGAGGGTTTCGGCGCACCCAGTGTGTCGCCAAACCCTCGGTGAGCGAGCGGCAGCACCGCCCCGCGCAGGAGGCATGCCACGACGAGCGGTCAGCGGCTGAGCGCCGTGCGGATGGAGCGGCACGGTCCCCGTGTCTACCAGCCCGGTAGCGTCCCACGCGTGGCCGACCCGCGCCCCCTGCACGCCCCCGATCTCGATCCGCTCGAAGCGGTGCTCCTCGAGCGCTTCGCCGGCCTCGGGACGACGACGACCGTGCCGGCGCGCCACCGTGATCCGGTGCGGCCGGGCTCGGCGCTCACCGTCGCCGAGGCGCTGCGCCTGTTCGACGCCCAACTCGCCAGCCGCCACATCGACCATGCCGCGCGGGCCCTGCGCGCCAAGGGGTTCGGTTACTACACGATCGGCTCGGCCGGCCACGAGGGCAATGCGGCGGTCGCCGCCGCGCTCCGCCCCACCGACCCGGCGCTGCTGCACTACCGCTCCGGCGGCTTCTACCTCGCCCGCGCCCGGCAGGTGGCCGACCACGACATGGCCGGCGTCGAGGACGTCCTGCTCGGCATCCTGGCCGCGGCCGACGAGCCGATCGCAGGCGGCCGCCACAAGGTGTTCGGGCATCCGGACCTGGCGGTCATCCCGCAGACGTCGACGATCGCCTCGCACCTGCCCCGCGCCGTCGGCGTGGCGTTCGCGATCGACCGCGCGCCGCGCCTGGGCGAGGCCACGCGATGGGGCGACGACGCCATCGCCGTGTGCTCGTTCGGCGACGCCAGCGTCAACCACTCGACCGCCCAGGGCGCCATCAACACCGCGGCCTACACGGCGCACAACGGCCTGCCGCTCCCGCTGCTCTTCGTGTGCGAGGACAACGGCTGGGGCATCAGCGTGCCGACGCCTGTCGGCTGGGTCGAGGCGACACTCGCACATCGCCCGGGCCTGCGCTACGAGCAGGCCGACGGATGCGACCTGGTCGACGCGCACGACACCGCCGCCGAGCTGGCGGCCTGGGTGCGCGAGCACCGGCGCCCCGCCGTGCTGCACCTGCGCACGGTCCGGTTCCTCGGCCATGCGGGTACCGACGTCGAGGCGGGCTACCGGACCGCCGCGTCCATCCGCGCCGACCACGACCGTGACCCACTGCTCCACAGCGGCCGCCTGCTCGTCGAGGCGGGCGCGATAACGGGCGACGAACTCGTCGACCGGTATCTCGCCGGCCGCCAGCGTGTGCGGTCCCTGGCAGCGCGCCTGGTGCAGCGTCGCCGCCTCCAGAGTGCCGACGACGTCGTCGCCCCGCTGTCGCCGCGTCGGCCGGCGTCGGTGGCCCAGGCCGTCACCCGCTCGGCCCCGGCTGCCGAACGAGCCCGTGCCTTCGGCGCCACGCTGCCGGAGGACGAGGGCCCGCTGACGCTGGCCGAGGCGATCAACCGCACGCTCGCCGACGTCCTGGCAGCCCGCCCCGGGGCCATGGTGTTCGGTGAGGACGTCGGCGTGAAGGGTGGCGTCTACGGCGTCACCCGCGGCCTGCAGAAGCGCTTCGGTGCGGCTCGGGTCTTCGACAGCCTCCTCGACGAGCAGTCGATCCTCGGCCTCGCGCTCGGCGCCGGCGTGTCGGGCCTGTTGCCGATCCCCGAGATCCAGTACCTCGCCTACCTCCACAACGCCGAGGACCAACTTCGCGGCGAGGCGGCCAGCCTGTCGTTCTTCTCGAACGGCGCCTACCGCAACCCGCTCGTCGTGCGCGTCGCCGGGCTCGCCTACCAGAAGGGCTTCGGCGGTCACTTCCACAACGACAACGCTGTGGCCGTTCTGCGCGACATCCCGGGTCTCGTGATCGCCTCGCCGGGCCATCCCAGCGACGCTGCCCCGATGCTGCGCACCTGCGTCGCTGCCGCCCACACCGACGGCACGGTCTGCGTGTTCCTCGAACCGATCGCGCTCTACCACACGCGCGACCTGCACGAGCCGGGTGACGGCGGGTGGACGGCGACCTACCAACCGCCGCACCGCTGGGGCGGCGCGCACGTGCCCATCGGGAGTGGGCACGTTGCGCGTCAGGGCGACGACCTCCTGATCGTCACCTGGGCCAACGGCCTGCATTTCTCGCTGCGCGCCGCACGCACCCTCGCGGCCCGCGGCATCTCCTGCCGTGTGTTCGACCTGCGCTGGCTCGCGCCGCTCCCGATCGACGAGGTGCTGGGCCATGCGACCGAGATCGGCCGCGTGCTGGTGGTCGACGAGACCCGCCGGTCCGGCGGTGTCGGCGAGGCAGTGCTGTCCGGGCTGGTCGAGGGTGGCTGGTCGGGCGACGCGCGGCGCATCGCTGCCGTCGACTCGTTCGTGCCGCTCGGTGATGCGGCCGACCTCGTGCTCGTGAGCGAGCAGCAGATCGTCGATGCGGCCCGAGCAATGGTCGGCCGATGAATCGACCGTCGGTCACCCGCCTCGGCGAGTCCTGTCAGTCGGTCTGAGCAGCCGGAGCGGCTTCAGCAGCCGGAGCGGCTTCAGCCGCAGGCGCTGCAGGCGCGGCCGCGGGGTCGACCTTCTTCTTCGGCGGCGGCACACCCACGCTGGGGGCGCCATCGGCGAACTCGGGCCAACGGCGGCGGCTGACGATGCTGAGCGTGCGGAGCAGCTTCATCGCCACCTCGTCCTCCTGGGCGGGGCGGGCGACGATGGTGCCGTCGGCGATCATCCGGTTCATGACCTCCTCACCGAGCTCGGTACGCACGATGGTCAGTGTCCAGTCGTTGTCCTTGCCGATCCCGCCGGTGGCGATGTCGGAGTGCTCGGCCGCGAAGTCGGGGCACATCTTGCAGCCCTCGCGCGTCCACTTGTGGCACTCCTTGAGGTCGATCTCGTGGTACGAGCCGTCCTTCATCCAGATCTGGAAGACGCCCTTGATGTTCATCTTCACCATGTCCTGCTTGGCGAGGCCGTACTTGGCCTCGAACAGCTCGGGGAAGATCGCGTCGTCGAAGGTCTTCGAGCACAGCAGGCCGATGTTGAACAGGAACGGCTTGCTGACCTTGCCGGCCTTGCGGTCCCACATGACCGGCGGCGACGACGTCTGGCAGCCCATGCCCACGAGCGCGAGCCGGTTCAGCCCACGGGCCTTGGCCTCGGGCAGTGCGAGCGGGTTCGCGCAGTACGTGTACCGGCTGCCGGCGGTGGCCAGCACCTCCTCGCGGTTGGTGACAACCACCGGCTTCGCCTTCCACGCATCGTCGGGCTCGACGCCGCTGACCAGCGCGGCATCGATGTAGTCCTTGTCGAGCAACCAGTTCAGCATCGCCGACACGAAACCGCCGTCTTGGCCCTTGGTGTGCTCCTCGTCGTTCGCAGCGCGGGTGAGGTACAGCTGGCGCCAGATGCCGGACATCTCGTTGGGCTCGCGCACCTTGCCGAACAGGTGCATGTCGGCAGCCGGCTCCCACGCACGAAAGCGGGGGCAGGCGCGGGTGCAGGTGGTGCAGCCCTTCTCGCCGTGGATGCAGTTGTCGAGGCCGAGTTCTTCTTCGATGTGGAAGGGCTTGTACTTGCCCTCCTCGTGCTCGTAGCCGATGACGTCGTGGGGGCAGGTGACGACGCAGCCGGCGCACCCGGTGCACAACCCGGTCGTGATGACCTCGGCGTACAGCTCCTTCCACTGCGCCGTCCAGCGCTCGGTCTTGGCAGGTGCGGGTTCGGTCACGGTCATGACCCGACTCTAGGCAACGCCGCCGTTGTTCACCGGCACGCGTCGCAGTGGAAACACACCGGAAACACTGACGCGCCAAGTTGCCACCTGCTCGAAACATGGTGCGATCGCACGACGATGCAGGAGGAATACCGTGGACAACGGCGATATTGCGTGGGTGCTGGTCTCGGCCGCACTCGTACTGTTCATGACGCCCGGGCTCGCGTTCTTCTACGGGGGGATGGACCGCAGCCGGAACGTGCTGAACATGCTGATGATGAACTTCTACTGCCTGCTGGTGGTGCCCATCGTCTGGGTCGTGGTGGGCTACTCGCTCGCCCAGGTGCCGTTCGAGAACGGCTTCATCGGCAACCTCGACGCAGCGTTCCTGTCGGGCATCGGAATCGGCGAAGACGGCGGACAAGAGCTGGCCACCGTCGCCTTCTTGGGCATGTTCGCGGCGATCACCCCGGCGCTCATCTCAGGCGCAGTGGCCGACCGGATGAAGTTCTCGGCTTGGGCCGTGTTCGTGCCGGTGTGGTCGCTGCTGGTCTACGTACCGGTCTTCAAGTGGGTGTACGGCGGTTGGCTGGCCGAGCGCGGATCGATCGACTTCGCGGGTGGCACCGCCATCCACGTCAACGCCGGCATCGCTGCGCTCGCGTGCGTGCTCGTGCTGGGCAAGCGCAACGGCTGGCCCCGCGAGGGCCACCCGCCGCACTCGATGCCGCTCGTCATGATCGGCACCGGCATCTTGTGGTTCGGCTGGTTCGGCTTCAACGCCGGCTCGGCACTCGCGGCCAACGGCCAGGCGGTTCAGGCGTTCATGAACACCTTCCTGGCTGCGGCCGCCGCCGGTCTGGCCTGGATGGTCGTCGAGTGGCTGCGCGACGGGCACCCGACCAACCTCGGTGTGGCGTCGGGCATCGTTGCCGGCCTCGTTGCGATCACTCCTGCCGCGGGGTACGTCTCGGGCATGGCGCCCATCGCGATCGGTGCCGTTGCCGGCATCGTGTGCTGCTTCGCGGTCAGGTTGAAGACGCGCGCCGGCTACGACGACGCGCTCGACGTGGTTGGCGTCCACTTCGTGGGTGGCCTCGTGGGTTCGCTGCTCATCGGCTTGTTCGCCAACCCGGTGTTCTTCGGTGGCGAGTTCGGCGAGGGACTCTTCTACGGCGGTGGTCTCGACCTGTTGCTCGAGCAGGCACTGGCCAATGGGGTCGCGATCGTGTGGTCGCTCGCCGTGACGTTCGTGATCATGACCGTGCTCGCCAAGACGATGGGCGTGCGGGTCACCCATGAGCAGGAGGTCACCGGTCTCGACCTGTCGCTGCACAGCGAGACGGCGTACCACTCGGGCAGCATGGGGTGACGATGCCAAGATGACGGCGATGGTGAAGCCGGTCGACGCGCCGACGATACGCCGGGTGCGCGCCCGGCTGGTCGGCGACCCCGAGCTGTCGGGGCGCAGCCTCGCCCGGCGCCTGTCGCAGCAGGCCGACTCGTGGTTCGAGAGCCTCGCAGCCGACCTTCCCCCGTCGTGGGCGGTCATGGCCACCGGTGGGTATGCCGGCGGTGTGCTCTGTCCGGGCAGCGACATCGACGTCGTGCTGCTCCACCCGCCCAAGGTGGGCGAGTCGCAGGTGCGTGATGTCGCCGAAGCGCTGTGGTATCCCATGTGGGACAGCGGTATCAAGCTCAGCCCAGCGGCGCACACCCCGAAAACCCTGCAGCAGTTGGCCAGCGACGACCTCGAGTCAGCCACGTCGATCCTGAGGGTGCGGTGCCTGGCCGGTGACGCCGAACTGGTCGATCGGGTGCGTCGCGACGCGCTCGAGCAGTGGCGACGGAAGCCGATGATGTGGTTGCAGCGCCTGCACGAGTCTGCTCAGTTGCGCTGGACCCGCCTGGGTGATGTGGCGTCGTTGCTCGAGCCCGATCTGAAAGACGGGCGAGGGGGCCTGCGCGACCACGACATGATCCGTTGGGCGTTGGCGCTCGACCGGGCAGATGTGGCGGCTGCGCTCGAAGGCCCCTTCGACGACTTGGCCGGACCCGCCGACGTGTTGTTGGCGGCAAGGTGCGAGTTGCACCGAGCTACGGGCAAGTTCACGAACACGCTGCTGCTCCAGGACCAGGACCACGTCGCCGCGGCAATGGGCTTTGTCGACGCTGATGCGCTGATGCTGAACATCGCATCGGCCTCGCACTCGATCGAATGGGCGACCGAGCGCTTCTGGCGCCGGATCGACCGGCTGTCGCGCCGTGGCGGTAAGAGTGGTCATCCCAAGCAGTTGCCCGACCACGTGGTGGGTGTCACCGTGGTCGACGACGAGGCACAGGTGACCCGTGATGCCGATGTCGACGAGCAGTCGTTCGTGTTCCGGATGGCGGCTGCTGCGGCCCACGCTGGCTATCCCATCGGCGCCCGGTCGCTGCGCATGCTGGCCAGTCGGGGCCCCGAACCGGGTGAGGCGTGGAGCGAGCGCACCCGCCGGGCGTTCGTGAGTCTGTTGGGCGCCGGGCCTGCGCTCGTGCCGGCCGCTGAGGCGCTCGAGCGCTACGACCTGTTCAGTCGGTACGTCCCGGAGTGGCGCGCCGTGCGCAGTCGTCCGCAGCGCAACGCGTTCCACACCTTCACGGTCGATCGCCACCTGCTGCAGACCGTCGTCAACGCATCGGAACTGGTGCGTTCGGTGTCGCGCCCCGACCTGTTGCTGGTGGGTGCGCTGTTGCATGACATCGGTAAGGGGCACCCGGGCGACCACACCGAGGTGGGCATGGACCTGGTCGACGTGATCGGGCCGCGGATGGGGTTCGAGCCCGATGATGTGGCCGTCATCCGTTCGATGGTCGAGCACCATCTGCTGCTGTCCGAGACTGCTACCCGGCGCGATTTGTCCGACCCCCGGACCGCCGAGATCGTGGCCGATGCGGTGGGCGATCAGCTGCGGCTCGAACTGCTGGTGGCGCTCACCAAGGCCGACAGCCTGGCCACGGGTCCTGCCGCGTGGTCGTCGTGGAAGGCGATGCTGATCGACGAGCTGGTGAAGGTGGTGTCGCAGACGCTCCGCGGCGAACGTCGCGCCATCGGCGAGCCACGCGACGAGGCCCGCTTCGCCCACCTGATCGCGCTGGCCCACGCTGATGGTGCCGTGCACATCGAGCACGAGCCTGCAGGCGAGTTCGAGGTGCTTCGCATCGCCAGCCGTGACCGGCGGGGGCTGTTCTCGCTGATCGCCGGCACCCTTGCGCTGCACGGCCTGGACGTGGTGGGTGCTGACGCCGTCACCGCTGCCGACGGTACGGCGGTCGACGAGTTCAAGATCCTGCGGGTGCAGGGCGGATCGCCCAACTGGCCGAAGGTCGACCATGACCTGCGCGGCGTGCTGACCGGCGACGTCGATATCGATGCCCGTCTGGAACACCGCATCCGCAACCACGGCCGTGGCCGTCGGCCGATCGCTGCGGCTCCGGCTCGCTTCGAGGTACTCATCAGCAATGATGCGTCCGATTCGACCACCATGATCGATGTTCGTGCCCCCGACGGCCCGGCGGTGCTCTACCGCCTGTCGCATGCTCTGGCCGGCGCCGGGTACGACATCCGCTCGGCCAAGGTCGTCACGCTTGGTCACGAGGTCGTCGACGTGTTCTACGTGCAGTCTCCCGCTGGTCAGCTCCCTGTCACCGAGCACGACGACGTGCGAGCGGTGCTTGCCGGAGCCCTCGCCGGCTGACCCCGAACACGAAACGAGCGGCCCGTCTCCGGGCCG
>JBBDMO010000042.1:0-6956 GCA_040878255.1 Ilumatobacteraceae bacterium | reverse complement strand
ACCCAGCGCAACTCGGCGATGGCCGATGTGAACGCGAACATCGCCGCCGCCGCCTACGCCCATCCGAATGTCGTGATCGTCGACTGGCGGGCGATGACGTACGCCAACCCGTCGCTGCTGAACAGCGACGGCATTCATCCCACCGAGAGGGGGCGCAAGCAGTTGGTCGCCGCCATCGCCGCAGCGCTCGGTGGGGCCCCGACCGCGCCGCCGGACGGCGACTGCCTCGACAGCGTGTTCTTCGACGATGGCGAAGGATTTCCCGACGGCGTGATGCCGACCACGACGGTGACGGGAACCGGGACGAAGCCGAAGCCCAGTCCGACCAGCACCACGGTGTCCAAGGGAGGTGGCAGCTCGACGACCAACCCCGCCACCGCCACGTCGACCACCGTGCGATCGACGACGACCACGGACCCGACAACGACCAGCACCTCGTCGAGCACCACGGTTGCTCCGACAGCGCCGTCGTCGAGCACGTCGACACTCGCGCCGGGCTGATCGCCCCTCAGGGGGCGAGCCAGCGCAAGCTGGCGACGGGCAGGTTCCGGAGCACCGTGTAGGCCACCATCGCCACGCCGATCACCATGGCGAACTGGTCCGGCAGTCGCTCGGCGATCGACCGGATGGGGCGTCCGAACGCCCGGCACACCCACACCAGCCAGGTCATCACGATCGCCCCGAGCACCAGCGGCACGAACAGGTTCGAGCCCAGGGCCATGACCGGATTCCCGTTCAGCAGCTGGTGTGTCGCGCGGGTGAGGCCGCAGCCGGGACACCACAGGCCCGTGACGGCGTGCAGGGCGCAGCGAGGGAACACGCTGTCGGGCGACGACGGGTCGACCACGGCCACCAGCGCTGCAGCACCTGCCAGCAGAGCGCCGCCGGCGAGGGCGGCCGAACGCTGGAACGGTGGGGTGCGGGGCTCGGCGGCAGCCGTGTGCATGTGGCGAGGGTAGTGGGTGGTTGTGACCGAGCACATCGCGTGACACCCTGCACGAGATGTTGCAGGTGCAGGACGTGACGGTGGAGGTGGGCGGCAGATCGGTGGTCGAGCACGCCTCGTTCACGGTCATGCCCCGCGACAAGGTCGGCTTGGTCGGCCGCAACGGGGCGGGCAAGACCAGCCTGTTCAAGGTGCTCGGCGGTGCCGTCGACCCCACCCTCGGCAAGGTGCTCCGCAAGGGAGGCTTCGGCTACCTGCCGCAGGACCCCCGCATTGCCGGCGTGCTCGAGAGCCGGACCGCGATCACCCACGTCCTGTCGGGCCGCGGCATCGACGACGCCCTGGTGCGGATCGAGAAGCTCCGCATTGCCATGGAAGAGGACCCGAACGAGCGCAATGTCGCTCGCTACAGCCGCGAGCAGGACGAGTTCGCGATGTCGGGTGGCTACGCCGCCGAGAGCGAGGCGCGCACCATCGCCGCCGGCCTCGGCCTGAAGCCCGACCGGCTCGACCTTTCGATCGGGGTGCTCAGCGGTGGCGAGCGCCGTCGTGTCGAGCTCGCCCGCATCCTGTTCGCCGGCAGCGACGCGCTGTTGCTCGACGAGCCCACGAACCACCTCGACGTCGACGCGAAGGAGTGGCTGCTCGCGTTCATGCGCAACTACCGAGGCGCGCTGCTGGTCATCAGCCACGACCTCGACCTGCTCGACGAGGCGATCACTCGCGTGCTCCACCTCGATCGCCCGGCCGAAGACGCGACCGGCCACATCGTCGAGTACAAGGGCACCTACAGCCAGTACAAGACATCGCGCGCCGCCGACGAAGAGCGCCTCGTGCGCAAGGCGTCGCTGCAGGGCAAGGAGATCGCCCGCCTCCAGACCGTGGTCGACCGGTTCGGCGCCAAGGCCACCAAGGCTGCCATGGCGCACAGCAAGGAGAAGCAGATCGCGCGTCTCGAAGCGCAGCGCGTCCACGTCGGTGCTGGCGACCGCAAGATGCAGGTGCGCTTCCCCGACCCGCCGCCATCGGGCATCACGGTCATCGAGGCGTCGCACCTGTCGAAGGGCTATGGCGGCCCGCCCGTGTTCGAAGACGTCACCTTCGACCTCGGTCGCGGCGAGCGTCTGCTCGTGCTCGGGCTGAACGGTGCCGGCAAGACGAGCCTGCTGCGCATCCTGGCCGGCGAGACCACCGCCAACCTCGGCGACTTCTCATTCGGCCACCAGGTGAACGTCGGGTACTACGCACAAGAGCACGACAACCTCGCGCCCGAGCGGACCCTGCTCGACAACATGCGCTCGGCCGTGCCGCCGGGCGTCATGCTCACCGAGACGCAGCTGCGCGGCCTGCTCGGCATGATGGGTCTCGCCGGCGAGAAGGTGTACCAGGAATCCGGCACGCTGTCGGGCGGTGAGAAGACCAAGCTCGCCCTCGCGATGCTGATGGTCGGTCGCAACAACCTGCTGCTGCTCGACGAGCCCACCAACAACCTCGACCCGCCCAGCCGACAGGCCGTTGCCGACGCGCTGACGGGCTGGAAGGGCACCATCATCTTCGTCAGCCACGACACCGAGTTCGTCGAGGAGATCAAGCCCACCAAGGTGCTGCTCATGCCCGACGGCCAGGTCGACTACTTCTCGAAGGACTGGCTCGAGCTCGTCGACCTCGCCTGACCCGCCAGCGACCCCCGCCACCCACCCCCACCCGAGTCCCACGCCGTCGACCGAGTCCCACCCCGTCGACCGAGTCCCACCCCGTCGACCGAGGGTCTCGAGCACACCCGAGGGTCTGGGGGCGCGACCGGTACGCCGAAACCCTCGGTCGGGCACGTGACGGCGGCTCAGCCTCCGGCGAGTACGGTGCCCGGCATGCGAATCGGAGTCATGTCGAATGCGATCAACAGCGGAACCCTCGACGAGGTCGTCGCCGAGGCCCGCCAGGCCGAGGCCGACGGGTTCGACACCTACTGGGCGTCACAGATCTTCGGCCACGATGCCCTGACCGCGCTGGCCGTCGTCGGCCGCGAGGTGCCCCGCATCGAGGTCGGCACCGCCGTCGTACCCACCTACCCGCGGCACCCGATGATGATGGCCCAGCAGGCGCTGTCGGTGCAGGCCGCCAGCGGTGGCCGCCTCGCCCTCGGCATCGGCCTGTCACACCAGGTGGTCGTCGAGATGATGTGGGGCCTGTCGTTCGACAAGCCGGTCCGGCACCTGCGCGAGTACCTGTCGGTGCTGATGCCGCTGCTCGAGGGCCAGCCGGTCGGGTTCGAGGGTGAGGACTACCGGGTGCACGGCGCCGTCAGCGTGCCCGGCGGGTCGCGCCCATCGGTGCTGGTGGCGGCGCTCGGCGAGCAGATGATGCGGGTGACCGCGGCCATGACCGACGGCACCTCCACCTGGTGTGTTGGCGTCAAGACGCTGCGCGACTTCACGGTGCCGTCGATGAACCAGGCGGCCGCCGATGCCGGTCGACCCACGCCGCGTATCGTCGCCGCCTTCCCGGTGTGTGTCACCGACGATGTCGATGCCGCACGCGCCCGCGCCGAGCAGGTGTTCGCGGTCTACAACACGTTGCCGAGCTACCGGGCCATGATGGACCGCGAGGGCGTCGATGGCCCCAAGGACCTTGCCATCGTGGGCACCGAGGCCGAGGTGCGTGACCAGCTCGCCGAGGTCGCTGCGATCGGCGTCACCGACCTGAACGCCGGTGCATTCCCCGGCAACCCCGACGAGGCCGAGCGCACCCGCGCCCTGCTCCGCTCGCTGGTCTGAGCCGATCGTGGCGAGTGGCCTGCACACCGAGATCATCGACGGCATCGCGACCGTCACGATCGACAGCCCGCCGATCAACCTGTTCACGTTCGAGCTGTTCCTCGCAACGGCACAGCTCGCCGGCGAACTGGCAGTGGACGATGCGGTGCGAGTGGTCGTGTTGCGCAGCGCGAACCCCGAGTTCTTCGTCGCCCATTTCGACGTCGCCGCGATCCTGACGTTCCCCACCGACTCGCCACCGCCCACCGAGCTGAACGCCTACCACGTCATGTGCGAGGCATTCCGCACGATGCCGAAGGCCACCATCGCAGTCATCGAAGGGCGGGTTGGCGGCGGCGGCAGCGAGCTCGCGCTCAGCTTCGACATGCGCTTCGCCTCGCCGTCGGCGGTGTTCAACCAGCCAGAGGTCGCGCTCGGCATCCTGCCCGGTGGCAGCGGCACGGTCCGCCTGGCGCGCCTGGTCGGCCGCAGCAGAGCGCTCGAGGTGATCCTCGGATGCGACGACATCGACGCGGCGACGGCCGAGGCATGGGGTTGGGTGAACCGCGTGCTGCCGGCTGACGAGCTGTGGCCGTTCGTCGACCGCATGGCGCATCGCATCGCCGGGTTCCCGTCGCACGCCGTTGCTGCGGCGAAGGCAGCGGTCGTGCGCGCCGAGAAGGAAATCGAGATCGATCTGCTCGCCGAAGGCGCAGCGTTCAACGGCACCCTGGGTGGCTCGGGCACAGCCGACGCGATGCGACGTTTCCTCGAGCTCGGTGGTCAGACCCGGGCGGGTGAGCTCCGTCTGGGAGAACTGGCGGGCGAACTCTAGAGTCCGACCCCATGTCGGACATCACGATCCCCGCCAACCCCGCCGCCGTCACCGCTGAGTGGATGACCGAGGTGTTGCACCGCTCCGGTGCCCTGCCCGCCGCGAGCAGTGTGGCGGCCGTCGTGCTCGAGCCCCTCGGGGCAGGCGTGGGCGTCATGGGCGAGTTGGCTCGCGTGCGGCTCACGTATGCGGGCCCGCAGGGTGAGGCACCGAATAGCGTCATCGTGAAGTCACCGTCACCGTTCGAGGAGAACCGCGCCCAGGGTGTTGGCCTCGGCATGTACGAGGCCGAGATCCGCTTCATGAAGGAGCTCGACGCGCACACCGCTGTGCGCACGCCCCGCGTGTTCATGGCCGACATCGTCCTCGGCACCGCCGAGTTCGTGGTCGTCATGGAAGACCTCGGCCACCTCGTCATGGGTGACCAGGTCGAGGGTGTCACTGTCGACCAGGCGCGCGACGCCATCGTGGTGATGGCCGATCTGCACGCCGGCTGGTGGGGCAAGGTCCAGACCCCGGCGATGGAGTGGGTGCCGAGCGTGGTGCACGCCCGCATCGAGGGCCTGGCCGGCATGTGGCCCGCGCTGTGGATGGGCTTCAACGCCAAGTTCGAGTACTGCCTGCCAGAGGGTGGCAAGGAGGCCGGCGAGCTGATCTCGCAGCACTACTGGGCCGTCATGAACAAGATCGCCGAGCTGCCGTGGACGCTGCTCCACCAGGACTACCGGGTCGACAACCTGTTCTTCGACTCCGAGAACCGTGACGAGCCCGTGGTCGTCATCGACTGGCAGGGCATCGGTCGCGGCCCCGGTCTGTACGACCTGTGCTACTTCCTCGGCGGGTCGCTCACCATCGAGGACCGCCGTGCCAACGAGCGAGCGCTCGTCGAGGCGTACGGCGCCCGGCTGGCCGAACGCGGCATCGACTACCCGATCGAGCAGCTGTGGCACGACTACCGCTTCGGTCATCTCACGAGCTGTTCGACCGCCGTGCTGGTGGGCGCCACGTTCGACGTCGCCAACGAGCGCGGCAAGGCGCTGGTCGAGACGCTCGGCAGCCGGCACTTCCAGGCCGTCATCGACCTGCACAGCACCGAGTTGCTCAGCGAACTCGACGCCTGATCACACCGGCGTCCCCCGAGCTTCGTGAGGTTCGGCCCGTCTGACGCGGGCGGAACCTCACCGACCTCCAGCTTCGTGACGTTCCACCCGCTCCATGCGGGCGGAACCTCACGGATGCCGGGTCGGGACGGGACGGGACGGGACGGGACGGGTCGGGTCGGGGCAAGTCGGCTGGCTCAGCGCAGGGTCACGGGCGAGGCGGCGTACGGCTTGTTCACGAGGTCGAAGAAGTCGTTGCCCTTGTCGTCGACGACGATGAAGGCCGGGAAGTCCTGGACCTCGATCTTCCAGACCGCCTCCATGCCGAGCTCTGGGTACTCGAGCACCTCGACCTTGGTGATGCAGTCCTGCGCGAGCCGA
Organism: Ilumatobacteraceae bacterium; assembly: GCA_040878255.1. Taxonomy (GTDB): domain Bacteria; phylum Actinomycetota; class Acidimicrobiia; order Acidimicrobiales; family Ilumatobacteraceae; genus VFMC01. The sequence goes on along the minus strand of JBBDMO010000042.1, from coordinate 941 downwards.
GCGGCGGGGCCGCCGATCGAGCCGAGGTAGAAGCCGCCGTGCGCCTTGCACGCGTCGGTCACCTGCTTCGAGCGGTTGCCCTTCGCAAGCATGATCAGGCTGCCGCCTGCGGCCTGGAACTCGTCGACGTAACTGTCCATACGGCCGGCCGTGGTGGGGCCGAACGAGCCGCTGGCCATGCCCTCGGGCGTCTTGGCCGGGCCCGCGTAGTAGACGCAGTGGTCGAGCAGGTACTGGGGCAGGCCCTGGCCGGCGTCGAGGCGTTCCTTGAGCTTCGCGTGGGCGATGTCGCGGGCCACCACCATCGGGCCGGTCAGCATCACGCGCGTCTTCACCGGGTACTTCGACAGCTCGGCGCGGATCTCGCTCATCGGCCGGTTGAGGTCGATCTGCACAACCTGCGCGTCGTCGAGGTGGACGTCTTCGGTGTCGGGCATGAACCGGACCGGGTCGGTCTCGAGCTGCTCGAGGAAGATGCCCTCGCGGGTGATCTTGCCGAGCGCCTGGCGGTCGGCGCTGCAGCTGACGGCCATGCCGACCGGGCAGCTGGCGCCGTGGCGGGGCAGGCGGATGATGCGCACGTCGTGCACGAAGTACTTGCCGCCGAACTGGGCGCCGATGCCGGTCTGCTGGGCGAGGGCCAGCACCTTCTGCTCGAGGTCGACGTCGCGGAAGGCGTGGCCGAGGATCGAGCCCTCGGTGGGCAGCGTGTCGAGGTAGCGGGCGCTGGCGAGCTTGGCCGTCTCGACCGCCATCTCGGCCGATGTGCCACCGATGACGACGGCCAGGTGGTAAGGCGGGCATGCCGACGTGCCGAGGGTCTTCATCTTCTCGAACAGCCACGGGAGCAGCGTCTTTTCGTTCAACAGCGCCTTGGTCTCCTGGAACAGGTAGCTCTTGTTGGCGCTGCCGCCGCCCTTGGCCATGAACAGGAACTTGTA
>JBBDMO010000041.1:0-7022 GCA_040878255.1 Ilumatobacteraceae bacterium | reverse complement strand
GCTGCACCGGCGAAGAAGGCTGCACCCGCGAAGAAGGCTGCACCCGCGAAGAAGGCTGCACCCGCGAAGAAGGCTGCTCCGGCGAAGAAGGCTGCTCCGGCCAAGAAGGCTGCTGCCAAGAAGAAGTGAACGGTCTCGGCACTGCCGGACCATCGAGCGTCGAGGGGCCTTCGGGCCCCTCGTTCGCGTTCCGGGTCGGGTGCGTCCGTCGGCAATGATGCGTGTCATGGACCAGATCTGTGACGACCTGGCCGCCGAGCTCGAATCCCTCGATGCGATGGTGGCCGACCTCGACGAACCGGGCTGGGACACGCCCACTGCGTCCCCGGGCTGGTCGGTCCGCGACCAGATCAGTCACCTGTGGTTCTTCGACCAGCGCGCAGTGATGGCAATGACCGATGCCGATGCATTCGCGGCCGACACGCGCGAGCTGATGGCAGCGGGCGGCACCGAGGCATCCGTGCTGCCCGGGCGTTCGATCACGGGTGCCGAGATGCTGCAGCGGTGGCGGGCCGATCGTGCCCGGCTGCTCGAGGCCGGACGCGCGATCGATGCGTCAGCTCGCGTGCCGTGGTACGGGCCGGCCATGGGGGCGCGGTCGTTCATCACCGCCCGTCTGATGGAGGCGTGGGCACACGGACAGGACGTCGCCGACGCCCTCGGCATCGAGCGGGAAGCTACCGAGCGCCTCCGCCACGTCGGCCACATCGGTGTACGCGCCCGCCCGTTCTCGTATGCCGTCCGAGACATGCCGATGCCCGACGCCGACATCCATGTGGCGCTCACCACGCCGTCCGGCGACACCGTCGCGTGGGGAGCACCAGGCAGTGCGGATCGCGTCAGCGGGCCGTTGCTCGACTTCTGTCTCGTCGTCACCCAGCGCCGCCATGTCGCCGACACGGCGCTCGACGTCCATGGCCCGGCCGCGATCGAGTGGATCTCGATTGCACAGGCCTTCGCCGGAGCGCCGGGACCCGGTCGGCAGCCCGGTCAGTTCGTGCGCTGAGCCGCCGTCAGAGGTCGGACATGAGGTGGAACACCTCGGCAGCCTGCAGGCCGTGCGGCGCACCGAGTCCTGCGAGCCGTGCTCGGATGCGCTGACGGAATGCGTCGATCTGCGCGTCGTCGGTGGCCTTCATCGTGCTCTCGAACTGCGACTCGTGGGCATCGAGCGCGTGCAGCTTCGTGTCGACGTGCCCGTGGACGTCTTCGACGTGGTTCGGCACGTCGGCCTCCCACAACAGCAGCGCGTTCGGGCGATGGTGCGCCAGGTCGTGCTCCTTGAAGAAGTGCGGGTCTCGCGCAGCGACGATGCCGTCGCAGGCCAGCAGTCCGGCATGGCGGTGGTCGGGGTGCAGGCGATAGCGCTTCCACGGATCGTGTGACAGCACCACCTCGGGCTGGAGTTGCCGGATGATGCGCGCCACCTCGCCGCGCAGGGCGAGCGTGCTGTCGAGCTCGCCGTCGACCTGTCCGAGGAACACGACGCTGCCGGCCGCTTCACCGGCCAGTCGAAGCGCCGCTTCCCGCTGTTCGGCTTGCCGGCGCTTGACCAGCTCGGCCGTGTTTGCGTCGACGTCCCACGTGCCCTTCGATCCGTCGGTGCACACGAGGTGGTGCACGATGCAGCCGGCGGCGGCCCATTTCGCCAGGGTGGCGCCCGCTCCGAACTCGACGTCGTCGGGGTGCGCGCCGATGGCGAGCGCCGAGCGCGGCACCGCGAGGTCACGGGTCCAGTCGCCGGTGGTCAGCGCAGGCGCGTCGGGTTGGCCGGGTTCGTTGGCAGCCATGGGGGCAGCACGTCCTTCACGAGAGGGTGGATCAGATCGGCAGGATGGTCGATGTCGAGGGCGAGGAACCGGTCGCGCACCACCTCGACCGGCGCACCCGTGGCCATTGCCGCGTCGAGGTGGCGACGGAACGAGGCGCCGCCGTACGAGGCCGCGATCGCGTGCGTCACCGGGAAGCCGAGCACGTTGGTGCCGTCGAGGCGCCGGTCGGGCACGAGGGTGATGGTGTCGCGCCGCACGAGCCGGGCGAGCGGGCTGGGTCGGGGCAGGTCGCCGTGCACGACGAGGATGTGATCGCGACCAGCCGCGGCCATCTGCTGCACCGCCCGGTCGACGGCGCCGTTCAGGCCTCGGCCCTCTTCGCGCAGCACCTCGGCACCATGGGCCTCGGCCCACCCGGCCACCTCGTCGTCGTCGCACACCACGTAGGCGGCGAGTTCGCCGGCCGCGGCCAGCACCCGCTCGGCGGTCCAGCGCGCCAGTTGCTGGCGTTCGGCCGGCGACAGCACGCTCGACAGCCGGCCCTTGGCATCGCGGAACGCCTTCACGGGGACGAGCACGGCGGCGTTCACGGCCTCATCGTAGGCAGGGGTCGGCCGGTACGGTGGAGGCCATGTCTCTCGTCGAGCCGCTCCTCGCTGCCCCCACGATCGGTGTGCTCGGGCGCACCTGGCGGGCCAGCGTCACCTCGTGGGGCGCCGTCGCCCAGTGGGACGACCTGGGCACCCTCGACTGGTACGTGGCCGCCGACGACCGCTGGCACGTGCCGGCCGACGAGCCCACCGTGCGCCAGACGCTGGTCGACGGCACCCCCGTGGTCGAGACCCGGGTGCGCATCCCGCAGGGTGATGCCGTGCAACGCGTGTTCGCCGTGGCCGATCACGGTGGGCTCACTGTCATCGAGGTCGAGAACGATTCACCCATGCCGATCGCCGTGGCCTTCACGGGCGTGGCGCTGTTGTCGGCTCGTCCGCCGACCGACATGGAGGTGCCGGGCATCGACCTGCCGGCTGATGCCGTCGTCTTCCCGGTGGGTCACCATGCCACGCTCACCGTCGCCATTGCGCACGACGGCGCTCGGGCCGGCGCACTGCCCGGTGGCCTGCCGTCGGCGATCCAGGTGGCTCGCGGGTGGACCGTGCTCTGCGAGCGGGCGAGTCGCCTGCTCGTGCCCGACGAGACGCTCGCCCATCGGGTGGTCCGAGAGCGCTGCCAGCTCATGCTCGACGGCCCCGCCGACACCGCAGTGCAGCCGGTCGAGTTCCTGCTCGGCGTGTCGCAACTGGTGCGCATGGGCAGCGTGGCCGACGAGTGGATGCCCGAGGTCGCCGATGCGGTCGCAGCGCTCGTCACTGTGCGCGACCACGCGCTGTTGGGCGCCGCCATCGATGCGGCCGAGCACATCTGCACCGTGGCGGGTGAGCATCGGGCGGTCCGAGACCTCGCCAAGGTGCGTCGGTCGCTGGCACCCGGCACGGCGGTGCCGCCCCGCGCGGACGACGGCGTCGCCCTCGTCACCTGGCTCGAACGCACCATCGCCACGGGTGCCGACCTCTTTCCCGCGGGCATCCCGGCCGACTGGCTGGGCACGAACTTCGAGGTCTACGGCGTGCCCACCGGCCCATCGTCCACCGTGTCGTTCGCGCTGCGGTGGCATGGCGAGCGGCCCGCCGTGCTGTGGGAGTGCACCGGCGAACCGGTCGCTCTGACCGCATCGCTGGTCGCGCCCGGGTGGTCGACCACCGAGGCCACCGGCGAGACCCTCTGGCCGATGCCGCCGGGCGCCGTGCCAGCCGTGATTGCCGACGAGGTACCTGCTGCACCGGCACCGCCGATCACGGTGCTCGGCGACGACATCTCGTTCAGCTGATGTGCGACACGCTCGTCGCACTGGGCAGCGCGACGGACGACGGTGTCACCCTATTCGCGAAGAACAGCGACCGTCCCCCCGACGAGCGGCAGGTGGTGTCGTTCCACCCGCCCCGTCGTGACCACGGCGAGACCCGGGTGACGCACATCGCGATCGAGTCGCACCCGGGTGACACCCTTGGCTGCCTGCTGTCCGTGCCGACGTGGTGCTGGGGTGCCGAGCACGGCGTGAACACCGCCGGCGTGGCGATCGGCAACGAGGCGATCTACACGACCCTCGACCCGCGGTCGTCGCCCGTGGCGCTCACCGGTCTGGACCTCGTCCGCCTCGGCCTCGAGCGTGCCGCGACAGCGGCGGATGCAGTGGCGGTCATCGTCGATCTCCTGGAACGCCACGGCCAGGGCGGCACCGGCCACGACCCGAGCGGTGAGTCCGGTCCGAAGGCGTACTGGAGCAGCTTCCTCGTGGCGGACCCGATCACCGCCTACGTGCTCGAGACCTCGGGTCGGGCCTGGGCGGTCGAACAGGTCACCGACGTGCGTGCCATCTCGAACCGCACGACGATCCCGACCTTCGACGCCGCCCATCGCCATCCGCGTCAACCCGTCACCGACCTGGTCGACCCGCGCTGGCGCGCATCGCAGGCAGTGCTGGCCCACCGACCGGTGACGCGGTCGTCGATCGAGGCCCATCTCCGCTCACATGATTCGTGCGCGCTCGATGGTTGGAGCGTGTGCATGCACGCCCGCGACGCTGCCGGCCAACTCATCGAGATCACCACGGCGTCGATGGTCGTCGCGCTGCCGGTCGCCGGCCCGCCGGCCGCATGGTGGCTCACCGGCAGCCCGTGCGAGTCCGAGTACGTGAGTGTCGTGGTGGACGCCGCGTTCAGCTGAACACCGGCATCACCTCACGCGCGAACAGCGTGGTGGCCCGCGTCAGCGCCTCGGGCGTGGTGGCCTCGCTGGCGGCGGCGATGATGAGGCAGCACTCGTCGAACCCGGCTCACGACCGGTTCCGCTGCGGGATCTACATTGCCATTCGTGTCCACGCAGCACCGCTTCGAGCACCTGTTCACCCCTCTGCAGGTCGGCCCACTGACGATCAAGAACCGCATCGTCCGCTCGGCCCACGGCACGCTGATGACCGGCGAGCGTCTGATCGCCTACCACGAGGCCCGCGCTGCCGGTGGCGTGGCGCTCAGCACGCTCGAGGCGACCGGTGTCCACCGCAACGCCCCGAGCCCCATCCCGCTGCACAGCGACGCCTGCATCCCGTTCTACCGCGAGATCTCCGAGCGGATGCGGCCCTACGGCATGGCGATTCTGCAGCAGATCTACCACCCCGGTTCGGCGACGCGTCCCAAGAAGGCGGCCACCCAGGTGTCGGCGAGCGCGATCCCGAACCCGATGGTCGGAGGCGTGCCGACGGCGATGACGACTGCCGACATCGCGGAGATGGTCGAGGCGTTCGGCGACGCGGCCCGACGATGCCGAGAGGGTGGCCTCGACGGGATCGACCTGCACGCGTCGTCCGGCTACCTGATCGAGCAGTTCCTCTCGCCTGCGAACAACACACGTGACGACGAGTACGGCGGCTCGCTCGAGAACCGGATGCGGTTCCTCAGGGAGATCCTCACCGCGATCCGCGACGCGGTGGGCGACGACTTCTGCGTCGGCATCCGGCTGCCCAACGAGGAGTACATCCCCGGAGGGCTCTCGCCCGACGACATCGCCGAGATCGCCCGCATCGTCGAGCCGCACGTCGATTACGTGTCGCTGCACATGGGCTCGTACTGGCGGTTCTACAAGTTGCTCGCGCCGATGGACGAGCCACTCGCGAACGAGATGCCGTCGAACGCGGCCATCACCCGCGGGTTGACGAAGCCCACCATGGTGGTCGGGCGGATCATGACCCTCGACGACGCAGAACGCATCGTGGCCGATGGTGCCGCCGACATGGTGTCGATGGTTCGTGCGCTGATCGCCGACCCCGAACTGGTGAACAAGAGCCGGCGCGGCGAAGCGCACCTCGTGCGCCCCTGCATTGGTTCGAACATCGGATGCGTCGGTCAGCTCATGTCGACCGGTGTGCTCAGCTGCGTCGTGAACGTGGCCGCAGCGCAGGAGACCATGGTGAGCTTCGAGCCCTCCGGTCCTGCCGAGGTACGCAAGCGCGTGCTCGTCGTGGGCGGTGGCCCGGCTGGGCTCGAAGCAGCTCGCACGGCAGCGCTGCGAGGCCACGAGGTCCATCTGGTCGAGGCCACCCGTCACCTCGGCGGCCAGGTCGCCATTGCAGCGACCGCACCGCACCGCAGCGACATCGGCGCGATCACCGAGTGGCTCACGAGCGAGATCGAACGGCTCGGTGTGAGCATCCGGCTCAGCACCATGGCCGATCCCGACCTCGTCGCCGAACTGGCCCCCGACGAGGTGATCATCGCCACCGGCACCATCCCGCGCCGCGATGGGTTCCAGCTCACCACGCCGGTGCACCCGGTGCCCGGCCACGACCTACCCCACGTGTACACCTCGTGGGACGTGTTCGGCTTCGGTGGCCGGGCGAACGTCGTCGGCCCCGCCGTCGTCTACGACGACACGGGCACGTTCGAGGCGATCTCGGTGGCTGATGCCTTGCTCGAGGCCGGCGTCGCCGTCACGATGGTCGGCCGCCTCGACGCGATCGGCGCCACGCTGCCGTACCCGCCCGCCACCGTCGCTGCAGCGAAGGAGCGGTTGATGTCGGGCGCGTTCGACTTCGTCGGCGGGCACCACCTGCGCGAGATCCGCCCGGGCAGCGTCGACATCGGGGTCGCATTCACCGAGCGCCTCCGCACCATCGAGGCGGCCACCGTGGTGATCGTCACCTACGGCCATCCGAACCGCGAGCTCGGCGAGATGCTCGCCGCCGAGTCCGGGCCGTGGCAGATGCACCAGGTCGGCGACGTGACGGGCACCAACGGCATCCTCCCCGCGATCCACCAGGCAGCCGCGGTAGCGCGGGCGGTCTGACGAAGTCAGCGCCCCGTCGCGTCGTGCGCGTCGAGCCGCACGTAGTCGAACACCGTCGAGTGCAGCGAACGGAACTGCCAGCGGCCGTCGGCTCGTTCCATCACATCGTCGTAGAAGCCGAGGATTCGGTAGCGACCCTCGTCGGCGCCCGTGTACACCATCGTGAAGCTCCAGCGCACCGTCGCTCGGTCGCCGTCGATGTCGACGAGCGGGTTCGTCACCATGTGCGCTGACGCGCGGATCCGCCCACTGGCGCGGATGTTGCCGAAGTGGGTGCGGATCGCGTCGTGGCCGTCGCACATGGTGTCGCCGAGGCTCGTCGACCAAGTGCCGTCGGGAACGAACAGCGCC
>JBBDMO010000040.1:0-7037 GCA_040878255.1 Ilumatobacteraceae bacterium | reverse complement strand
TGCCCGTCGCGATGACCACGAGGTCCGGACAGGACGAGTCGGTCCACTTCGGGGCGGTGGTGGTGCTGGCCCGCGACGGCTCGGTCGAACGGGCGCACGGGAATCCCGACGCGCTGGTCTACCCGCGGTCATCGAACAAGCCGATGCAGGCCGTGGCCATGGTGCGTGCCGGGTTGGAGCTCCCGCCCGAGCTGCTGGCGCTGGTCTGCGCGAGCCACGACGGACTGCCGATGCACCGCGACGGTGCCCTTCGGATTCTTGCGTCGGCCGGACTCGGTGCCGAAGCACTGGCCAACACCGCAGACCTGCCACTCGACCCCGACGAGTCCGAACGCATCCTCCGTGGCGGCGGCACGCGCACGCCGCTGCAGATGAACTGCAGCGGCAAGCACAGCGGCATGCTCGCGACCTGTGTCCACAACGGATGGTCGCACGATGCCAGCTACCTCGACCCCGATCATCCGCTGCAGCAGCGCATCACCGACACCATCGTCGAGCTCAGCGCCGAGCCTGCTGCTCCGGTCGGGATCGATGGCTGTGGGGCGCCGGCCCACATGATGACCCTGGCCGGCCTGGCGCGGTCGTTCCGTGCCATTGCGGTCGGCGAAGCCGGCGACGCCGGCCGGTCGGTGTATGCGGCCATGACCGGCCACCCCCAGATGGTCGGTGGACCGCAGCGCGATGTCACGGCGTTCATCGAGGAGGTGCCTGGCCTCATGGCCAAAGACGGTGCCGAGGGCGTGTTCGCCGCAGCACTGCCCGACGGCAGGGCGATCGCGCTGAAGATCGCCGACGGCGCCAACCGGGCGCGCCCACCGCTGATGGTGGCAGCGCTCGGCTGGCTCGGCATCGACACCACGGTGCTGGCCGCTCGCGTCGCCGAACCGATCCGCGGCCACGGCCAGATCGTGGGCACTGTGCGATCGTTGCTCGTGTGACCGCGATCCCCTTTGTCACCCTCGACGATCCGCGCTACGGCGATGTCGTGCAGGTCTCGCCGCTCGTGCGGCGCCTCGTCGCGAACAACCCGTCGAAGTTCACGTATCGCGGCACGGGCACCTACCTCGTCGGCACCGATGCCGAGGTGGCGGTCATCGACCCCGGGCCTCTCGACGACACGCACCGCGACGCTCTCGCTGCGGCGCTTCGCGGCGTTCGTGTGACGGCGATCCTGGTGACGCACTGTCACGCCGACCACTCGCCGCTCGCTGCGTGGCTCGCGGCCGAGACCGGTGCGCCCACCGTGGGCTTCGGTCCGCACCCTCGGCTCGACGACCCCGACGCTGATGACCCCGTTACGGCCGACGCCGACACCGACGACGCCGACGACGCCAGAGTCGCAGGTGGTGAGCCCGTGAAGATCGAGGAGACGACGGACTACGACTTCGACCCGGTGGTGCGCGTCACCACCGGCGATGTCGCTGCGTCCGGCGACGGGTGGACCCTCCGTGCCGTCCATACGCCGGGGCACACCTCGAACCACCTGTGCTTCGCGCTTGCCGAAGAGCGGTCGCTGTTCACCGGCGATCACATCATGGGGTGGAGCACCACGGTGATCGGACCACCCGACGGCGACATGCGCGCCTACTTCGAGTCGTTGCAGCTCGTGCGTCGGCGCAATGACCGCACCTTCTGGCCGACGCACGGATCGCCGGTCACCGACACCCGCCCGTTCCTCGACGCCTTCATCGCGCACCGACTCGACCGAGAGGCGCAGGTGTTGGCCGCCGTCCGGGCCGGACAGACCTCGATCCCCGACATGGTGAAGATGCTCTACGCCGGGGTGCGCGCCGAGTTGCACAAGCCGGCCGGCCGCAGCGTGCTGGCGCACCTCGTGAAGCTGGTCGACGACGGCTCGGTCGCCACCGACGACGGCGCCCGCCCCACCCTGCGGGCCGTCTATCGACCGGCCTGACCCCGTCCCGACGCCCGCCCGCATGGCTCGATCAGCGACCTCTGCCGCAATCGTGCTGTGAGCAACCGGATTGCGGCAAAGGTCCGGGGGGTGGGCGTGGGCAACGGTGGGATGGGTCAGTGGTACTGGTCGAGGATGCTCGACTCGGTGAGCCGGTCGAGGGTGTCCTTGATCGCCTCGGCCAGTGGCTGGCCGACCCCGGGGACCTCGGCGAGCTCGGCCACCGTGGCGCGCTGCAGCGTGGCGAGCTCACCGAAGCGCTCGACCACCGACGCAGCCAGCAGGGACGAGACCTTCGGGACGCGGGCGAGGATGCGCATTCCGCGCGGCGAGGCAGGTGCATCGCCGTCGAGGCCGCTGCCGGCATGGTTGCCCGTGATGGCGGGGTAGTCGGCGGCCACCAGCTCGATCTCGTCATCGATCTCGCCATACACCTCGTCGAGTTGCAGCCGCAGGAGGCGGGCGTCGACGCCGAGCTCGACGATCATGGTCTCGAGCTCGGTGGCGATCCGGTGCACCATGTCGCCGCGCTGGACGACTGCGGCAACGTCGCGCACGGTGACGACATCCTCGAGCTCGTTGGCGGTGAGCGCGCTGAGCGCGTCGTCGAGGCGGGCCTTGTAGCGCTCGAGCGTCTGCAGCGCCTGGTTCGCCCTGTCGAGCAGGCGGCTGATGTCCTGCAACGGGTGCTTCACGCCGGCGGCGTAGACGTTGATGACGCTCATCTCTTCGCTGACGCTGATCACCGGCACGTGCAGCGACCGTGCGACACGCTCGGCGGTGCGGTGACGGGTGCCGGTCTCGGAGGTGGGCACGGTGGGGTCGGGCACGAGGTGGACGTTGGCTCGGGCGATCCGGGTGGCGTCGGTGTTCAGGATGATCGCGCCGTCCATCTTCGCCAGCTCGCTCATGCGCTGGGGGCTGTAGGGCGAGTCGAGCAGGAAACCACCACTGCAGATGGCCAGCACGTCCGGCCCGTCTCCCAGCACGACGAGCGCACCCATCTTCGCCCGGACGATGCGGTCGAGCCCATCGCGCAGGGGTGTGCCGGGCGCGACTGCGGCGAGCGCCGAATGAAGCGCGTCGGCGGCCGGGCCGGAGAGGGTCATGCGGGCGATTCTACGGAGCCGTGAGGCCCGCCGCAGCCAAGGCCTCGGTGAGGGTGGCGACCTTGCGCACCGCGATGCCGTCAACGCCGTCGGGTGAGTTGGCCGGGACGATGGCGCGCGAGAACCCGAGGCGTGCGGCCTCGTTCAGGCGACGGCGGGCGTGCGACACCTGCCGGATCTCGCCGGCAAGGCCGACCTCGCCGAACACCACCATGTCGGGGGCCAGCGGGCGTCCGGCGATGGCGCTGACGATGGCGAGGCACACGGCGAGATCGGCACCCGGTTCGGCGAGGCGCACACCGCCGACTGCCGAGGCGTACACCTCGGTGCTGCTGACCGAGATGCGCGCCCGCCGCTCGATGACGGCGAGGAGCAGGGCGAGGCGACCGGGGTCGAGTCCCTGCGCGCTGCGCCGCGGCGGTGCCTGCGAGGACGTTGGGTTCGTGAGCGCCTGCACCTCGACGAGCAGTGGCCGCTGCCCCTCGAGCGTGGGTAGCACCGCTGAGCCGGGCACGCCAGTGCGACGGTCGGCGAGGAACAGCTGGCTCGCATCGGGCACGCCGGCGAGGCCGTGCTCGACCATCTCGAACAGCCCGAGCTCGTCGGTGGGACCGAAGCGGTTCTTCACGGCACGGAGCAGGCGCAGCGCATGGTGGCGGTCACCTTCGAACGAGAGCACGACGTCGACCACGTGCTCGAGCGTGCGCGGGCCGGCAAGGCCACCCTCTTTGGTGACGTGACCGACGAGCACGATGGGGATGCCGCGCGTCTTGGCCTCGTGCACCAACCGCGCCGCACAGCCGCGCACCTGCACGACGCTGCCCGGAGCGGACCCGAGCTCGGGGTCGGCCACGGTCTGGATGCTGTCGATGACGACGAGGCTCGGCTGGGTCTCGTCGATGGCCGACACGATGTGCGGGAGCGCCGTCTCGGTGAGCAGCCACAGGTCGCTGCGCAGCGCGCCCAACCGCTCGGCGCGCAGCCGAACCTGTGGCGCGCTCTCTTCGGCGCTGACGTAGAGCGAGCGACCGGGCCAGGCCGCCAACAACTGCAGCAGCAGGGTGGACTTGCCGATGCCGGGTTCGCCGCCGAGCAGGAGCACCGAGCCGGGAACGATGCCGACCCCGAGCACGCGGTCGAGCTCGGCAACCCCAGTGGCGCGCGGCCCGCCCAGGGTGGTGGTCACCTCGTTGATCGGGATCGCCACCGACGCCGGCCCGACCAACTGGGCGAGTGAGGGCGCGAGATCAGGCCCCTCGACGTCTTCGACGAGGCTGTTCCACGCCGAGCACGAGCTGCACTGGCCCGCCCACTTGGGAAAGGCGGTGCCGCAGTCGGAGCAGCGGTAGACGAGACGGAGCTTTGCCACGGGTGCGACCCTACGCAGAGGGTGTGATGCGCCGGGAGCGACGCCGGGCACGTCGGCGGCGCCGGACGACGAAGGCCACCAGCACGACCGACAACACCACCCAGACGATCAGTGCGATCAGTGCCACCGTGGCCAGCGGCGACCAGATGCCCCCGCGCTCGAGCGAGGCCCGCGTGATGGTGGCGAGATCGACCCGCGTCCCGTCGGTCGGCACGCTCCACGAGACGACCGATCCCAGCTCGGACGGCACGGTGCCACCAAGGGTGCCGCCGACGGTCTCGGTGCCGGTGGTGGACTCGACCTCGCCGGGCAACTGTGCGCTGAGCGAGATCGTCACCGTGTCGTCGGCGCTGATGCCGGCCTCGCGGATGCTGTCGGCGTACGGAGCGGCGCCGACTGCGGCGAGGAGGTCGGGGTCGGCGAACGACTCGAGGCCTGCCTCGAGGGCGGCAGTGCCGGTCATGGTGTAGGTGATGGAGGACGCTGTCGCATCCCGGGCGAGCAAGACCGCCTGGAGCGGGCCCTCCGAGCCGTTCAGCGAGGCAAGCAGCGCGGTCGCCTGCTCGGGCGTCGAGAAGGTGTGCCGCACAACGATCCGCACACCGCCGTCGGGTGTGGTGGCGGGACCCTCGATCGCCCACCCGGCCACACGGAGGTCGTCGAGACGAAGGTCGTCGACCAGGCCGGGGGCGGCGGCCACCACGGCAGCGTCGGCCACCGCTTCGACCGTGACTGTGCCGCTGCCGTTCTGAGCCATCGTCACGTCGACGTCGATGTCGACCCGACAGCCCGTCAGCGCAGCGAGCGCGACGACGAGCACGAAGAACCGGCGGATCACGACATGAAGTCTGTCATCTCCGGCCCACCCGAGCGGGGTGGACCGGAGGCCCGATCATTCGCCGACCGGCGGTTCCTGGTCGAGGCCGAGATCGACCACGCCCAGCTCGGCCGCCGTGGCGGCGAGCTCGACAGCGGACGGTGGCTTGAAGCCCTCGACACCGTGGAAGCTGAGCCGGCGATCGCCGGGACGATCGGGATCGTCCTCGGTGTCGACCACGATGATCTGGCCGGCGGTGAACTCCTTGTAGAGGATCTTCTCGCTGAGCGCGTCCTCGATCATGCGTTGGATCGCACGACGCAGCGGACGGGCACCGAGCTGCGGGTCGTAGCCCTTCTCGGCCAGGAGCTCCTTGGCGCTTTGCGTCAGCTCGACGCCCAGGCCCTGGGCCTCGAGCTGCGTGGTGAGGCGCTTGGTCATGAGGTCGACCATCTGCATCACCTCGTCGCGGGCGAGCTCGTGGAACACGATGAGCTCGTCGACACGGTTGAGGAACTCGGGACGGAAGTGGCCCTTCAGCGCATCCATCACCTTGTCCTTCATCCGCTCGTAGGTCATGGCCGAGTCACCCCGGGTGAAACCGACGTTGCCCTTGCGCAGATCGCTCGAACCGAGGTTCGAGGTCATGATGAGCACGGTGTTGCGGAAGTCGACGGTGCGACCCTGGCTGTCGGTGAGGCGACCCTCTTCGAGGATCTGCAGCAACGTGTTGAACACGTCGGGGTGCGCCTTTTCGATCTCGTCGAACAGCACGACGCTGAACGGCTTGCGCCGCACGGCTTCGGTGAGCTGGCCGCCCTCTTCGTACCCGACGTAGCCGGGGGGCGAGCCGACGAGGCGACTGACTGTGTGCTTCTCCATGTACTCGGACATGTCGAGCGCGATGAGTGAGTTCTCGTCACCGAACAGGAACTCGGCGAGCGTCTTCGCGAGCTCGGTCTTGCCGACGCCGGTGGGCCCCAGGAAGATGAACGAGCCACTGGGGCGCTTCGGATCCTTGAGGCCCGCACGGGTGCGGCGAACGCTCTGGCTGACCGCCTTGATGGCGTCCTCCTGGCCGATGATGCGCTTGTGGAGCTCGGCCTCCATGTTGAGGAGCCTGGCGGTCTCTTCCTCGGTGAGCTTGTAGACGGGGATGCCGGTCCAGATGCTGAGCACCTCGGCCACGGCCTCTTCGTCGACCTCGTCGAACAGGTCGACGCCGCTGGCCTTGACCTCGGCCTCCTTGGTGGCCTTTTCGTCGAGGAGTGACTTCTCCTGGTCGCGCAGGCGACCCGCCTCTTCGAAGCGCTGCTCTTCGACAGCACGCTTCTTGGCCTCTTGGACGTCGGTCAGCTTGCCCTCGAGCTCTTTGAGGTCGGGGGGCGTGCCCATGCGCTTGATGCGCAGGCGGGCGCCGGCCTCGTCGATGAGGTCGATCGCCTTGTCGGGCAGGTGACGGTCGGAGATGTACCGGTCGCTGAGATTGGCCGCAGCCACGATCGCCTGATCGGTGATGGTGACCCGGTGGTGCGCCTCGTACTTGTCGCGCACGCCCTTCAGGATCTCGATCGTGTGGACGAGCGTGGGCTCTTCCACCTTCACGGGCTGGAACCGGCGCTCGAGTGCGGCGTCCTTCTCGAGGTGCTTGCGGTACTCGTCGAGCGTGGTGGCACCGATGGTCTGGAGCTCGCCGCGAGCGAGCATCGGCTTCAAGATGCTGGCTGCATCGATGGCGCCCTCGGCGGCACCCGCACCGACCAGGGTGTGGATCTCGTCGATGAACAGCACGATGTCGCCGCGGGTCTTGATCTCCTTGAGCACCTT
>JBBDMO010000039.1:0-7089 GCA_040878255.1 Ilumatobacteraceae bacterium | reverse complement strand
GGCACGTCGCCGGCATCGAGCAGAAGCACGGCGTCGGCGGTGGCCGCACGGGCGGCGGTGACGATGCCGTCGAAGTCGTCGCCGTCGGGCCCCACGATCGAGGCGCCGAGCTCGGCGCACAGCGCCGACACATCGGCGCGGCCGATGAGGTCGACGACCGTGACCGGCGCGAGCGACGAGGTCGACAGCAGCGTCGCACGGAGCGCATCGACGCTCTGGCCCTGCGAGCGCACCATCACCTCGACCGAGAGATCACCCGGCACGAAGCCGTGGGCGGGCGGCGTCACGTGCGGGGCCAGCCAGAGCGCCCACGTGAGCACGGCGACCGAGCAGTACGCGAGGACCTCGACGGCGAACGTGGGGGCGGCGAGCCAGAGGGGCCCGGTCGACATCGTGGTCGTGGCGCGCCACAGAAGGTAGGCGCCGCCCACCACCAGCCCTGCGCCAGACGCCACGCGCGCCGATTGCTGCTCTCCTGCTCGCATCGCTGATCCGCCATCGCCGGGGGTTCGACGGGTCGGTCCCGTCTCGTCATGGATTCGGCACGCCGAGCGGTCGACTTGAGGAGCAGTTGCCGATCGGTCGATGGTGCGAGCCCGGGGGGTCGGTCACCCCGTGCCGCTAACCTCCCGGACTCGTGGGTACCGCAAAACGCGAACGTCAGAAGGCCAACCGTCAGCAGCGTCTCGAGGAGCTGGCCAAGACGGCACGCCGCGAGAAGACAAAGAGGCGCGGCCTCACCATCGCCGTGGTCGTGATCGTCGGGCTCCTGCTGCTGTTCGGCCTCGCCAAGATCGTCGGCTCCGACGACGAGTCGACGGCCCCGCTCGACACGAGCGCCCCGCTGATCACGCTCGATCCGGCCAGCAGCTCCACCGTCGATCCGGCGAGCACCACCACGGTCGATCCGGCGAGCACCACCACCGAGGGCCCCACCACCACGGTGGTTCGGTCGTTCGAGTACGGCACGGCGCCGTGCCCCGAGGCCGACGGCTCGAGCGCCAAGCCCGACACCTTCGAGGGGCCGCCGCAGCTGTGCATCGACCCGGCCAAGACCTACACGGCCACCGTCGTCACCAACAAGGGCGAGTTCACCATCGCCCTCGACACCGCGAACGCACCGGGCAACGTCAACAACTTCGTTGCCCTCTCCCGGTACCACTACTACGACGACAGCACCTGCCACCGGGTCATCACCGACTTCGTGGTGCAGTGCGGTCGTCCGAACCTCGACGACGTCCAGGCGGCCGAGGAGGCACCGGGCTACACCGTGGCCGACGAGCTGTCGACCGCCGACAGCTACGATGTCGGCACGATCGCGATGGCCAACACCGGTGCACCCGACAGCGGCGGTGGCCAGTGGTTCATCGTCACCGGCGCCGGCGGTGTCGGCCTCCCGCCGCAGTACACCGTCGTCGGCACGGTCACCAAGGGCCTCGACACCACGGTGAAGGTGCTTGCCGGCCTGGCCGACCCGCTCGCGGCGAACGGCGTGCCGCCGCTCAGCCCGATCGACATCACCTCGGTCACCATCATCGAGAGCTGAGCCGTCCGGCTCAGGGCAGCTCGCCGTGCACGGTGAGCTCGCCGACCTGCTCCCACGAACCCGATGCGGCGCGCACCAGCGCAGTGCCCGCCGGCGCGCACACCACGGGCGTGTTGGCCAGGTCGAGCGTGCGGCGTAGCCGCTCGGCCGACCACGTGTCGGGCTCGCTCACGAACGCCACCCCGTCCACCAGGCCGAGACCCAGCGTGAACGCTCCGCCGCGCGGGTCGACCATCGGGTCGCACAGCGCCGAAGCGCTGCCGCCGACGCCCACCACCAGGCCCCCGGCCGCGAGCACGTCGAGCACGGCCTGCCACACCGGCGTGTCCTTCAGCACCGCGCGCAGGTGCAACGGTTGGTCACCCACCAGGTAGACCGCTCGGGCTGACCGCACCACATCGGCAGCACCGTTCTCCATCGCCTCGCCGCGTCGCAGCACCATCAGCGCTTCGACCTCGATCGACAGGCGCTCGGCCCACGACATCGCCGCAGCCACGAGCACCTCGGGGCGCTCGAAGGCGTCGGCCGTGGGCAGCATCACGACGCGTCCTGCTCCACCGACCACGCCGACCGCCGCCAACAGACGCGCATCGAGGTCGTCGTTGGCGGTGAAAGGGCCGCCGCCCTGCAGCGCGATGGTGCCGGTCATGTGGCGAGCGTAGGCGGCGACGGCCGGATCAGGGTGTGACGAGGAGCTGGTCGGCCAGCGACCGGATCGAGGCCGGGTCGGCCCCGATGTGCAGCACGTACTGCTCGATCGATCCGTGCTGTGCGGTGAGGCCGTCGAGCACCTCACCCATGGCATCGGGTAGCGCCGCCATGAACGCCGACGGCGTCTCGACCATGCGCGACGCCATCTCGGGGTTCTCCTCCATCGCCCAGGCGCGCATCCGCTCGATGCCGTCGGCCGTCAGGGCGTAGTCGGCGAGCACCACGCTGCGGGGCACCCCGAGCGCGCCGAGGATCAGCATGGCCAGCACACCGGTGCGGTCCTTGCCCGCAGCGCAGTGGAACACGCCGGGCAGCGCACCCGGTGCGGCCAGCTCGTCGATCGCCCTGGCAAAGCGCTCGGCGCCGATCTCGAGCATGTCGCGATAGGCCCACACGAGGAACTCGTGGTCGCTCTTGGTCAGGTGCTCGTCGGCTTGCCACGTCGTGTCGATCACCGGCAGGTGCGCGAAGTTGACGTCGATCTCGTGGCGCGGGAACGTGCCCCGTTGATCGAGCTCGCCCTGTGAGCGGAGGTCGACGACGGTGCGCAGACCCAGGGCCCGCACGACCTCGAGGTCGTCACCGTCGAGCCGGTACAGGCCATCGGCTCGGAACAGCGTTCGCCAGCGGGTGACCATCCCGTCACGGGCGGGATAGCCGCCAATGTCCCGGAAGTTGTGGATTGCGGTCATGGCCACCAACCGTCGCGGGTCGGTGATCGGCATGGCGTCGAGCCTGGCCAACGCGTGCTGCCACACCCCGGGGAGCGCAGGCTCGATGTGGGGGCCGTTGCGGTCGATCACCCGGTCACGCGTGATGCCGTGCTCGCGCCACGTCGTGCCACCCTCGGCGATGTTCAGCAGCATCGGCGCCATGCGGTCGATCGCCATGACGTATCGCGCCTCCGGCGTGTCACCGCGCTCGTACTCGTCCCACAGCTCGCGCAGGTATGCACCGGTCTCCGTGGGGAGCAGGCCGAACAGCCGGTCGGCGGCAGCCTGCTCACGCGCCTCCTTCGATGCGGCATCGACACCGGTGTCGTAGGCGAAGGTGTCGCCGGCGTCGATCTCGACGATGTCGTGGGTGAGGGCCATGGCCACGCTGCGGCCGACGTCGATCGCCTCGGTGGCGTGACCGGCGAACACGAGCGCCGCCATGCCGAGATGCCACGAGTGCTCGGCGGTGTTCTCGCGGCGCGAGCCGTCGGCGAGGCGATTCCGTCGCTCGACCGACTTCAGTCGATCGAGCTCCATGAAGAACGAGAGGGTGGCGGCGACGTCATCGGGTACCTGCACGCCGATGATGGTACGGCTTGGTCCAAGTTACCCACGGGTAGCTAATGTCTCGACATGGCAGACATCACGCGGGTAGGAGTCCTCGGCTCGGGGATCATGGGTTCGGGACTGGCCGAGGTGGCTGCACGAGCGGGGTACGACGTCGTCGTCCGTTCGCGCTCGCAGGCGTCGGCCGCCGCCATGGTCACCGCCATCGACAAGGGCCTCGTGAAGGCGATCGAGCGCGGACGCGCCACCGAGGACGAACGGGCTGCGATCCTCGGCCGCATCACCGCCACGGACGACCTCGCCGCCATGGCATCATGCGACCTCGTCATCGAGTCCGTCGTCGAGGACCTCGCCGTGAAGCGAGTGCTGTTCACCGAACTCGACCGCATCGTGCAGCCGGGCGGCATCCTCGCCACCAACACGTCCACGCTGCCGGTGGTCGAGCTCGCGATGGTGACGCAGCGGCCCGAGCTCGTCTGCGGCATCCACTTCTTCAACCCGGCGCCGGCGATGAAGCTGGTCGAGGTCATCCGACCGCTCACGGCCAGCGACGACACGATCGCCACAGCGCTCGCGTTCGCCACCGCGTGCGGCAAGGACGCCGTCGAGGTGCAGGACCGCGCCGGCTTCATCGTCAACGCGCTGCTGTTCCCGTACCTCAACAACGCGGTCCGGATGTGGGAGTGCGGCACCGCGTCGATGGAGTCGATCGACACCGCCATGAAGGGCGGGTGCAACTTCCCGATGGGGCCGTTCGCGCTGCTCGACCTCGTCGGTCTCGACACCTCGCTCGCCATCCTCGACGCGCTGTACGCCGAGTTCCGCGACCCGAACTACGCCGCGGTGCCGACGCTGCGGCGCATGGTCGCCGCTGGTCACCTCGGCCGCAAGACCAAGCACGGGTTCTTCACGTACTGACCTCTGCTCGCTCCGATCGGAGTCGACCTGCTCAGATGTGGCCATGACCCACGCATTCCGCTTCGGCGCCAAGGCCACCCGCGCGAGCAGCGCCAAGGAGTGGACCGAACTCGCCCGTCAGGCGGAGGATCTCGGCTACGCCAGCTTCCAGATCGACGACCACTTCGGGAACCAACTCGCCGCCGTGCCGGCGATCATGGCGGCGGCCGCCGCGACCGAGCGGATCCTCGTCGGCCCGCACGTGGCAGGCATCGACTTCCGTAATCCGGTGCTGTTCGCGAAGGAGGCCGCCACCATCGATCTGCTCAGCGACGGCCGGATGATGCTCGGCCTCGGTGCCGGCTGGTCGAAGGACGACTACGCGATCTCGGGCATCACACAGGAGAACGCCTCGATCCGCATCGAGCGACTCGGCGAGGCGGTCCAGATCATGCGTGGCCTGTGGGCCGAGGGAAATTTCTCGTTCAGCGGCACGCACTACTCCGTGGCCGAGGTGGACGGCAAGCCCAAGCCGATCTCGAACATCCCCATCCTCATCGGTGGCGGTGGCCACAAGCTGCTCACGCTCGCCGCGCAGACGGCCGACATCGTGGGGATCAACCCCCAGATCATCGCCCGCTCGATCAACCCACGCTCGATGGCCACTGCGGCGGCCGACGTGGTCGACGAGAAGATCGCGTGGGTGAAAGAGGCTGCCGGTGACCGTTTCGGTGACATCGAGCTGCAACTGCAACTGTTCCGCACCGTTGTCACCGACGACCCGGGCCCGATCATCGACCAGCTCGCCGGCGCGTTCGGCCTGCCCGCCGAGGTGGTCGCTACCGCACCGTTCTTCCAGATCGGCTCGGTGCAACAGATCACCGAGAACCTCCAGATGATGCGC
Source organism: Ilumatobacteraceae bacterium (assembly GCA_040878255.1). Lineage (GTDB taxonomy): Bacteria > Actinomycetota > Acidimicrobiia > Acidimicrobiales > Ilumatobacteraceae > VFMC01. The sequence goes on along the minus strand of JBBDMO010000039.1, from coordinate 1,748 downwards.
GAGCGCTGGGGCATCAGCTACATCGTGTGCCAGAACGACGGCACCGTGCCGCTCGCCCCCATCGTCGCCGCGCTCGCCGGCACCTGAACGACCGGGGCCGGGCGGTGGACTGGCGCGACCTGCCCGAACCAGTCGAGCCACCATCGTCGCCGTGGCACATGCCCGACCCCGAATCTGCCGACCGCTACGGCCTGTGCGCCGTGGGTGCCGATCTGCGCCCGGGCACCCTGCTCGGCGCGTACCGCACCGGCCTGTTCCCCATGCCGGTGCGCAAGCGCAGCATCGGCTGGTGGTCGCCCGACCCGCGGGGTGTGCTGCCGGTGGACGGCCTGCGCATGAGCCGCTCGTTGCGCCAGAGCGTGCGCAAGTACGAGGTGCGGCACGACACCCGCTTTCGCGAGGTGATGCAACGGTGCGGTGACCCCCGGCGCCCGCATGGCTGGATCACGAAGGACTTCGTCGACGCATACGACGAGCTGTTCACGATGGGGTGGGTGCACTCGGTCGAGACCTACCTCGACGGTGTGCTCGTCGGCGGTCTGTACGGCGTGCTGATCGGGCGGTTCTTCGCGGGTGAGTCGATGTTCTCGACAGAGCGAGATGCGTCGAAGGTGGCGCTCGTCGGGCTGGTCGATCGGCTGCGGTCGATCGATGTCGAACTGATCGACGTGCAGTGGAACACCGAGCACCTGACGTCGCTGGGGGTGGTCGACATGCCCAGGCCAGAGTATCTGGCCAGGCTGCGCGCAGCGATCGACCGGGTGCCGTGACGAGGGGTGGGCACGGTGCGGTGTCTGTGGTCCACCGACCACAGACACCAACGACCGCTGCGCCGCAAGACCGCCGAGATCCTGCGCACCTCGGCCCCACCCGATGCGACGAACGTGTGGGGCTGCTCACCCGAGCCTGCCACACAGCATGGCTCATCATGGGGATGATCCTCATTGCAGCGTGTTCGTCACCGCCTGACGGTCAGATTCCCGGCGTGGTCGACCGCCTCATGACCGACCGGCCCGCACCGGCAGCGGACCGGGTCGAGGTCTGGATCTGCGACGTGCCTGCCGACACCACCGCCACGCTGTACGGCGATCTCCCGCTGCGCCTGCCACTCGACCCGGCCACCGTCGCGGCCGTACTCGATCGGCGGATCGGCGACTACTTCGAGGTGGTCTCCCACGGCGCCTACCGGCCCACGGTCGTCGCCGGCGGCATTGTCACGATGCGTCCCGTCGACAGCGACGTCGACTGCGTGGACGATGCACTCGATCGATCGGGCGACGATGCAACGGTCGTGCTCGCGGTGGCAACGGCCGAGCACGTCGAGGGTCGGCCGGGCGGATGGGGTACGCCCGGATCGTGGCTGTCGTGCGCTGGCAGCTGCCCGGCGCGCACGACGCGCCGCGCCGCCTCGGTGGGGGCCAGCGACTTCAGCCCCGACTGGGGACCGGTGCCGCTGCTCGACCTGATCGAGCACGAGCTCGGGCACACGCTCGGTCTGCCGCACTCGAGCATCGGCAACGACGGGCAGTACCTCGGTGCGCTCGACCTGATGAGCAACAGCGCCGCACCGCGCGAGGTCGACCCGGGCACGCTCGACGGGCCCGACCTGCTCGGCATCGACCGGGTCGACCTCGGCTGGCTGCCGATGTCCGACGTGGTGGTCGCCGAGGGGCGCACCACCGTGACGCTCGCCCCGAGCACGGGGCCGGCGGTCACCCGGCTGCTGGTGCTCCCCATCGACGACCACC
>JBBDMO010000038.1:0-7177 GCA_040878255.1 Ilumatobacteraceae bacterium | reverse complement strand
CCGCCCCCGCCTCGGGCGGCACGACGTCGTGGCGCACCTGCATCCACGCGCGCAGTGCATCGACGGCCGGCCCACTGAGCGGCACGGATCGCTGCTTCGAGCCCTTGCCCCACACGGTGACCGTGCCGCCAGCGCGCACATCGCCCAGGTCGAGGCCGCACAGCTCGCTGACGCGTACCCCGCTCCCGTACAGGATCTCGAGCACGGCGTCGTCGCGATGACGTCGCCAGATCGGCTCGTCCTGCGGTGACGGAGCATCGAGCAGACCGGTGATCTCGGAAGTCGTGAGCACACGGGGCAACCGTCCGTCGCCGGATGGCGCGTGCAACGACGCGCTCGGGTCGGCCGTGATCAGGCCTGATCGCAGCTGCCACCGGAAGTACTTGCGCAGGGCCGCGACCTTGCGGGCGACGGTGCGCTTGGCGAAGCGACGGGTGGTGAGGTGCGCCACGTACCGCCGGAGCAGCAACCGATCGACCGCTGCCGCGTCGTCGACGCCTCCACGTTCGGCCCATTCGCCGAAGTCGCGTACGTCGGCGCAGTACGCCGACACCGTGTGCGGTGACGCAGCGGTGAGCGACGCGGCGAAGTCGTCGATGCACCATGACACACCCGACACCGTATTCGTTTTCGGTCACGCGAGTGGTGACCCCGTCCGCTCGAACCAACCGTCGGAGTGGGCCAGCCAGCCACCCAGCTCGAGCCGGGCGAGCGACATCGCCACGTCGAGCAAGGGCCGTCCGGTGCGTTCGGCCACCATGCCCACGGTGGACGCCCGCTCGTCGCAGACCCGGTAGCAGTCGAGGTCGCCACCCTGTGGTCGCACCCGCTGGTCGACGAAGAGCGATTCGGCTCGGCGGTGGTCGAGCGAGAGGGCGACGAGCACGTCCTCGACACCCAGCACCGGTGCCGAGCCGTCACGGAGCAGTCCGTTGACCCCCAGTGCAGCTCGGTTCGTGGCACTGCCGGGCACTGCCATGACCTGGATGCCGCGCTCGGCAGCGAGGGAGGCGGTGACGAGCGAACCGCCTCGCTCGCGCGATTCGACAACGACCACCACCTCCGACAGGGCGGCAATGAGGCGGTTCCGCAGCGGGAACCGATGCGGAAGCGGATCGGCGCCGGGCGGCCACTCACTGAGCAGCAACCCGGTCTGGGCGACCGCCGCCCACAGTGCGCGATGCTCACGCGGATACACGACGTCGAGACCCGACGCGACCACGGCGATCGGCCGCCCGGATCCGGACGAGGCACCTGCGATCGCGCCCGTGTGGGCATGGCCATCGATCCCGCGGGCGAGGCCGGACACGACGTGGACATCGGAGGCAGCCAGGCCCTCACCCAGCCGGAGGGCGAGGGTTCGCCCGACCGCAGTGGCGTTGCGCGTCCCCACGAGCGCCGCGCGACGACCGCCGAGCAGCGAGCGGTCACCGCGCGTGAACAGTACCGGCGGAGGCAGCGGGTCGAGCGCGAGGAGGCGAGGATGGTCCGGGTCTCCGATGACGGTGACCTCGAGACCGAGGTGGGTGCACCGCTGCCACATCTCGTCCGGCGGCCGCAGGCGCGAGCCGAGTGCCCACGCGTCGCGGACCGTTGCCTCCCTGAGCACCCGCTCGATGAGCGAGCCCTGCCGAGGCGCCACGCGACCCATCGCCACCTCGTAGGCCTCTGCCGGCGGGTGGTGGCGCAGCAGCGCGAGCAGGCGGTGCACGGTCATCAGCGGGAACGACGCGAGCGATGCCGCATACGCGGCGGGCGGGAGCGATGTGCTGCTCATGCGGCATCGAGGCGGGCCGAGCGGCGCAGCCGCACCCGGAGCTGCAGCGCCAGCACGACGTGCTCGTCCTCGACCAGGTCGCCAGCGCCCTGCAGGTCGGCGATGGTGCGGGCGACACGGCGGATGCGGTGCAGGCCGCGCCCGGTGAGCCGATCGAGCTCCAGCTCGGCACGGAGGCGAGCGGTGGCCGCGGCACTGAGCGGAGCCCATCGGTCGAGCGTGGATGGCCCGAGCGCGGCGTTGAGCACGCCCGAGCGCTCGAGTGCGATGGCTCGCGCTGCAGTCACCCGCTCTCGGACCTGCCCGGTCGACTCTCCCCCACCGATGGTGATGAGGTCGTCGACGGCGGTGCGCTCGACGCCGACGCGGAGGTCGAAACGGTCCATGAACGGCCCCGACAGTCGACGGAGATACTTCATCCGCGAGGTCTCGTCGCATTCGCATGACCCGGGCGCCCCACCTCCGCACGGACACGGGTTGGTGGCGCCGACCAGCAAGAACCGGGCGGGCAGGGTGGCGTGGACGTTCGACCGGGCGACACGGATGACGCCCTCCTCGAGCGGCTGGCGCATGGCGTCGAGGACCGACGGCGCGAACTCGCCGAGCTCGTCCAAGAAGAGTGCGCCCCCGTGCGCCAACGAGATCTCGCCCGGCCGGAGGCTGTGCGAACCACCGCCCACGATCGCCACCATCGAGCTCGAGTGATGGGGCGCTCGGAACGGTGGGAGCCGCACGACACCCGAGGACGGCAGCGTGACACCGGCCGCCGAGTGGACCATGGTGGCCTCGAGCGCCGTGGCCGGATCGAGCATCGGCAGCAGGCCCACCAGGCGCTGAGCGAGCATCGTCTTGCCGGACCCTGGAGGCCCGACCATGAGCACGTGGTGTCCCCCTGCCGCTGCGACCTCGAGACCGAAGCGGGCAGCGAGTTGACCGCGCACGTCGGCGAGGTCCGGCGGCGGCACCTCGTCGGGGAGGACCGTCGATGGCGGCGGGTCGGGCCATCGACCCCCGGTGAGCGCGTTGACCACCACGTTCAACGACGATGCGCATCGCACCTGGCCCATCGACACCGCTGTCGCCTCGTGCCAGCATCGCTCGGGCACGACGGCGATGCGGTCTGGCCGGCAGGCGATCATCGGAGCGACACCCGGGAACGGACGCAGTGAACCGTCGAGTCCGAGCTCACCGACGACGACCAACTGCTCGACCGCTGCCTGCTCGATGTGCCCCGCGGCCACCAGGACGCCGATTGCAATGGCGAGGTCGAGCCCCGCACCACCCTTGCGGACGCCCGACGGTGCGAGATTGACGGTGATGCGCTGGTTCGGCCAGGGCAGCAGGCTCGACAGCACGGCGGCGCGCACGCGGTCTCGCGACTCGCGACATGCCTCGTCGGGCAGCCCGACGATCTGGAAGACGGGCAACCCTTGGCCGACGTGGACCTCGACGGTGACGGGTTGTCCCGTGACACCGAGCAACGTCGCCGATTCGATCGCTGCGATCATCGTGACCTCCCCGACGGGCGGCGCTGGGCCTGCCCGGATGACGGATGAAGGAGGGGACGGCAACGGTCCCCACGACGTGGTGCCGACTGTATCGGCGACCTCCGATGTCACAACCCAGCATGCGAGACTGAGCCGATGGCGCCCCACACCCCCTCCACTCGTCGCGCCCTCACGCCGGCAACGGCGGCTCTGGCTGCGGCGCTGACATGCGTCGGCATCACGGCATGCGGCGAGCCGGGGCGATCGACCGAGCGCTACTGCGGTGAGGTGCAGACCAACCTGGTGGCGATCGCAACGCCGGCGATCGCGACGCCCGACGACGTCACCGCCACCCTCGAGGCGTACCGCACCGTTGCCGCCCAGGCACCGGCTGCGATCGAACCGGAGTGGCAGGTCATGATCGGCAGCCTCGAGACGGCAGCCACCGTGGTACCGAATGATCCGGCCTCGATGGCGACCGTGACCGATGCAGCGCTGTCGAGCCAGCCCGCGGCCACACGTATCCAGCAGTACACCCAGCAGACGTGCGGCATCGCGATCGGCACACCACCACCACCGACGAACCCGGCGACCGCGACGACGATGCCGCCCGACACCACGGGCGGCTGAGGCCGCCCCGTGGGAACCTCAGGCGATCAGGTGATCTGGCCGCGCTTGACGATGACCTTGTCGACCAGGCCGTACTCCTTGGCCTCGTCGGCGGTGAACCAGCGGTCACGCTCGGCGTCGGCCTGGATCTTCTCGACCGTCTGACCGGTGTGGTGCGCGGTGAGTTCGGCCATGCGGCGCTTGGTGTAGACGAGCTGCTCGGCCTGGATGGCGATGTCGGCGGCCTGGCCGCGCAGGCCGGCGAGCGGCTGGTGCATCATGACACGAGCGTTCGGCAGGGTGAAGCGCTTGCCGGCAGCGCCGGCGGTGAGCAGGAACTGACCCATGCTGGCAGCCATGCCCATGCACACGGTGGCGACGTCGCAGCTGACGAACTGCATGGTGTCGTAGATGGCCATGCCGGCGTACACGGAACCGCCGGGGCTGTTGATGTACAGCCAGATGTCGGCGTTCGGGTCTTCGCCCTCGAGGTACAGCAACTGTGCGCAGAGCGAGTTGGCGATGTCATCGTTGACGTCGGTGCCGAGCATGATCACGCGGTTCTTCAGCAGGCGGTTGAAGACGTCGGAGCGGGGATCGAAGCCCCCGTCGAGTGCTGCCGGGAGATACGTGGAATCGGTCGTCGACATGGCGACACGCTACCGTCCGATGCGCCTGACCGATGGATGTGAAGGAGCGCTGAACCGATGGCAGATCCCGACTTCACACCCAGCGTCGACGAGCTCGTCCGCAACAACGCCCGCTACGCCGAACACGTCCACGACGTCGATCTCTCTGTCAAGCCACGACGCCACCTCGCCATCGTCGCGTGCATGGACAGCCGCATGGACATGTTCGACATGCTGGGTCTCGACCACGGCGACGCACACATCATCCGCAACGCTGGCGGCGTCGTCACCGACGACGTGATCCGGTCGCTGGTGCTGTCGCAACGCCGGCTCGGCACCCGTGAGATCATGCTGATCCATCACACGAACTGCGGTCTCGAGGGCGTCAGCGTCGACGAGTTCAAGGCCGAACTCGAGCGCGAGTGCGGCATCCGCCCGTGGTGGGCGCTCGAAGCGTTCAACGACCCCTTCGACGACGTCCGCCAGAGCATCAAGCGACTCGAACTGAGCCCCTTCATCTCGCACAAGGACCACATCAGCGGCTTCGTGTACAACACGCGCTCGGGCCTCCTCGAGGCCGTCACACCCCGCTGACCGGCCCACTCGTCGCGGTTCGTCCAGGATCCTGGTGACGACAGTCAGTGGCGGGTGATGCCGCTGGCGACGATGGCGATGCGTTCGCCATCGCCGATCTCGGTGCGCAGTGCGATGACGCCCGCAAGCCCTGCCGTGCCCGTCGCCGTGGCGTCGATGCCCGTCGACGCGGCGAGCACCGCGTGCGCTTCGACCATCGCCGCCTCGGGCGCGACGACGACGTCACCACCGGTGGCGACGAGTCCGTCGACGATCGAGATCCAGTCATAGGTCTCGTCGTCGAGGATGCCGTCGGCGACCGACGTCGGCTCCGGCTCGCCCTCGCTCCCCCACACGTGCATGCACTCGGCCCAGTGCTGGGCGGCCGTCAACGGACCGCCCGGCAGCGCACGGGCGCGACCCCAGGCACCGGCCAGCGGCGCGCAGCCGGCGGCCTGCACTGCGACGAGCGCCGGCGGTGGGAACACCGACTGCAGCGCGGCACCCATGCACGCCGCGAACGCTCCGCCGCCGACCTGCACGAACACGCGGTCGAGATGCACGCCCTGTGCGGCCGCCGCCGCGAGGATCTCCCACCCGAGGGTGCGGCCACCGTCGAGGCACAGCGCGTTCTCGGAACCCTGCACCCCGAATGGCACGGCACCCGCCGCCACGGCTTCGCGGAAGCGGTGGATGCACGGATCGCCGGGTGGGTCGGCGGGCCGACGGGGGCAGACCTGGACGTGAGCGCCGAGGGCGTGCAGCCTCACGACCACGGCCTGACCGGCCCACGGTGGGACGAACACGTCGATCGGCCAGCCGACGGCGGCAGCGAGGGTCGAGGCTGCGATCGCGGCATTGCCGCACGACGAGATCGCGAGCCGCGGGCGCTGCGCGGCTGACGCCCAGGGGGCGAGGCCGAGCAACTCGGCGGCGCGCAGGTGCAGCAGGATGGTGAACAGGTGGCGGGCCTTCTGACTGCCGGCCACGTTGCCGGTGTCGTCCTTCACCCACACACCGCCGCCACGGTCGAAGGCCAGCGCGTCGGACAGTTCGGCCGATCGAGCGAACGGCGTGACCCGGAAACCGGTCCCGGCGACGCGCTCGACCTGCGCGTCGAGGTCGCGCACGAGCGCGGCGCGAGCTGCGCGGTCCATGCCGTGCGCATCGGCGAACGCAGCCCACGCAAGACCGGCGTCGAACGCGACGAACGGGTTCAGGTCGTCGACGACGTCGGCGATCGGCGAGGTCGCGCCCACGGCGCGCAGCACGTGGTGACGGTCGGCGGACGACGAGTTCGGGCACCGCCACGGGAAGACCGTGCCGATCGGCAGCTCGGCGCCACACGTCGCACAGCGCCACCCGATGATGTTCACGAGCCGGCGGCGACTCGGGCGTTGAAGTCGGTGATCATCTCGTCCCACACCGGCAGGTAGCGCCGCAGACCCTTCCAGAACGACTGGTGGCGGCGTGCCTCGAACAGCTCGAACGGTGTGCCCTGCTGCTCGACCCACGTGTAGTAGCCGAGGTTGAAGATGCGGTTCCGGTCCCGTTCGGTGCAGTCGATCATGTTGTCGGTGCCGATGTGGCCGAGGTGCTCGCCCCAGACCTCGGCGGCGTGCACGGTGGTGAAGTCGCCCCCGAAGTCGTCGGCGAGGGTCTTGGCCCGTTCGCTCGGGTAGAGCGCAGCGCCGTCGGTGGCGATGGTGATGACGGCCTGGTCGGGGCCGAGGTTCAGCAGCTTCGCCGTCTTGATCGCGGCCAGGACGTTGCAGATCGCCGAGAAGCCGAAGTGCTCGAGCGTGGCCACCAGTTCGGGCGAGAGGCCCTTGTGCCGCACCAGGTATTCGCGACCGGCCGGCGTGTTGAACAGCACGTCGAGCTCGTCGGTGGCCCGGTCGCTGATGGCGACCACGACGTCGGTGTTGGTGACGTTGTGGATGAGCGGGATGTGCTTGTCGCCGATGCCCTGGATGTTGTGCTCGCCGAAGCCGTTCTCGAGCATGGTGGGGCATTCGAGCGCCTCGACGGCGACGATTTTCGTGCCGTAGTCGTCCTTCAGCCGGTCGCCGGCGGCGATCGTGCCGGCCGACCCGGTGGCG
>JBBDMO010000037.1:0-7240 GCA_040878255.1 Ilumatobacteraceae bacterium | reverse complement strand
CCCGACGGCCTCGGAGCGAGTGCCTCTGACGTAGGAGTGCTACGTCGGAGTGCTTCCGAGGTGTCGGGCCGGGCGCTTGGTAGCGGTGGCCTTCCGACCGCCGAATGCCGGGGTCGGGTCCATCGCCACCGTTGCGTTCCACATGCGACCGCCGAGCACGCCCGCCGAGCGCGCGCCGGCAGCGGCCACGTGGCCCTGCTGGATTGCGGTCGTGCAGCTCATGTCTGGCGGATCTCCTGTGTGTCGGTGGGTTCGTCCCCAGGCAACCACGACCCGACCGTCCGGGTCAACCGATTAATTGCGAGAATGACCGAAGTCCGGTCCGACGTGAGCGTCATGACGACGTAGGGCCGCACTTCGGGTGGTGCGGTACGGTCGGCCCGTGGGCTGGTCACTGGTGCTGTTCGTGCTCGGGTGGTCTGCCGGGTGGGTGGTGCTGTGGCGGGTCCGTGGGTTGCCGGCGCCCGCATCCGACGATCGTCCGGCGGTCTCGATCGTGGTCCCTGCCCGCGACGAGGCTGCGTCGATCGGCGCGCTGCTCGCTTCGGTGCAGCCACAGCTGCGGCCTCTCGATCAGCTGATCGTCGTCGACGACCACAGCACCGACGGCACAGGTGTCATCGCCACGGCAGCTGGCGCCACGGTCGTCGCGCCGCCGAGTCTGCCAGCGGGGTGGGCGGGCAAGCCCCACGCCTGCCACGCCGGTCAGGCCGTCGCCACGAACGACGTGCTCGTGTTCGTCGATGCCGACGTCCGCCTCGGTGCGGGTGCCCTCGACGGGCTGGTGGCCGAGCTGCTGCGTCACCCCGACGAACTGGTGTCAGTGCAGCCGTGGCACGCGGTCGAGCGGTCGCACGAGCAGCTCAGTCTGCTGTTCAACATCACGGCGCTGATGGGCAGCGGCGCGTGTTCGCCCCTGGGTGCCCGGGTTCCCACCCACGTCGCGTTCGGGCCGGTGATCGCATGCCGGCGCGACGCGTACGCGCGCGCTGGCGGCCACGCGCACCCATCGGTCCGTTCGGCCGTGCTCGAGGACATCGCCCTGGCCCGGCGGTTCCCGCGCACGCGCCTGTTCGTGGGCACCCGGGCCGGCACGGTCTTTCGCATGTACCCGGACGGCGTCGGTCAGCTGGTCGAGGGGTGGACCAAGGGCGCCGGCATCGGTGTCGACGCCACACCGTGGTGGGCGCTGGTGTGCACCGCCGGTTGGGTCACATCACTGAGTGGGGGCTGGTTGACCTCACCGTGGTTCGCCGTCGCGTCACTGGTGCAGCTGTTCGCGTTCGCGAGGCGAGCCGGTGCGTTCCGCTGGTGGGCGGTGCTGCTGTTCCCCGTTGCGGTGGCGTTCTTCGTGATCGTGCTGGGGCGAAGCCTGTGGCGGCGCCTGACTCGACGGACGGTGACGTGGAAGGGTCGCGAGCTCGTGCCCGATCAGGACACGGGCTGATCGTCGACCGGAGTGGCCGCCGCGTCGGCGTCCGGCTCGGCGACGACCGGTGCAGGCGCCGGGGCACCTGCTGGCATGAACACGCGCTCGCGATAGAAGCGGAGCTCGTTGATGCTCTCGCGGATGTCGTCGAGCGCCCGGTGCGTGCCCACCTTGAACGGTCGGGTGTTGTTCAGCCCCGGGTACCAGCGCCGCGACAGCTCCTTGATGCTGCTGACGTCGATGCTGCGGTAGTGGAGCCAGTGCTCGATCTCGGGCAGGAACGCATCGAGGAAGCGACGATCCATCCCGATCGAGTTGCCGCACAGCGGCACGGTGCGGGACTGCGGCACCCACTGCTTGATGAACTCGAGCGTTGCCGCACCGGCTTCGTCGAGCGTGGTGGTGGAGGTGCGGATCGCATCGAGCAGGCCGCTCTTGGTGTGCATGTCGACCACGATGGGCTCCATGAGGGCCAACATCTCGTCGGGCTGGTGGACCACCAGATCGGGCCCTTCGGCCACGATGTTCAGGTCGTCGTCGGTGATGAGGGTCGCGATCTCGACGATGACATGCTTCGCCGGTTCGAGCCCGGTCATCTCCAGATCCATCCACACCAGCACAACGGGCAAGACTACGGCGTCATGAGCCCGACCCGCGAGTACGACCCAGCCGCCGTCCCCATCCGTCAGGCGGCAACCGTGATGCTGGTCCGCGACGCCGACGTCGGCCACGAGCAGGGCATCGAGGTGTTCATGCTGCGGCGCACGCTCGCAGCGGTGTTCGGCAGCGGGATGTACGTCTTCCCGGGCGGCAAGGTCGAAACGGCCGACGGCACCGATGTCGACCGCGCCCACCGCCTCGCCGCCATCCGCGAGTGTTTCGAGGAGGCGGGTGTACTGCTGGCCCGGAACCCATCGGGTGACTTCGTCGACGACGGCCACCCGTCGCTCGATCATCGTGAGGCGATCCACGATGGCACCGCCGAGCTGCTCGCCCTGTGCGCCGAGCACGGCCTCACCCCCGCCATCGACGAGCTCGTGTGGGTGGCCCACTGGATCACGCCGATCGGCGAGCAGCGGCGGTTCGACACCCGCTTCTACCTCGTGCCCGCGCCGGGCGGCCAGGCCCACAGCCACGACGACTCCGAGACGATCGACAGCCTCTGGGTCTCGCCCGCCGAGGCGCTGCAGCGGCAAGCCGCCGGCGAGCTGACGATGATGCCGCCGACGGTGAAGAACCTGCAGTTCCTGGCAGAGCACACCACCGTCGACCGCGTGATGGCTGCCGCCCATGCGCTCCCCGAGCCACCGTGCATCTTGCCGCGGATCAAGTTCGTCGACGGTGCGATCGTCGGGGTGCTGCTGCCAGGCGAGCCCGGCTACGACGACCTCGCCTGAAACGCGGTGAGCAATGAGCGGCCCAGGGGCGCTCACTGCTCACTGCTCACCGCTCAGGAGGCTGCGGCGTCCTTGGCCTCGAACGCGGCGGCCACCAGGCCGAGCATCCGGGCCGAGCAGCCGGCCATGTTCGTCGGCGGCGCGACCTCGTCGATGACGAGGCGGGCGATGCGGCGGAACTCGTCGGCAGCCGGTCCGGTGCCCAGCAGGCTGACCGGTGCGCCGGCGTCGCCGCCCTCGGACACCGACGCCTCGAGCGGGATGCGGCCGAGCAGCGGCACGCCGATCTCGTCGGCGAGCGCCTGCCCGCCGCCCTCGCCGAACAGCGCGTATGACTGGCCGTGGTCGCAGGTGAACGAGCTCATGTTCTCGATGACGCCGCACACCCGCAGGAAGCTGCGCCGGGCCATGTCGGCGGCTCGCGCCGCCACCTTCTGGGCGGCCAGCGCCGGGGTGGTGACGATAAGCAGGTCGGTGCGCGGCAGCATGCGGGCCAGACCCATCTGCACGTCGCCGGTGCCGGGCGGCATGTCGATGAACAGGTAGTCGAGCTCGCCCCAGTGCACGTCACGCAGGAACTGTTCGACCGCCTTGGTGAGCATGAGACCACGCCACATCAGCGCGGTGTCCTCGCCGACGAGGAAGCCGGTGCTGACCACCTTGAGCACGCCCCGACCGACGCGACGCTCGTTCGGGATGATTTTCGGCTTGTCGGAGCCCTCGACCGGCTGCGCCTCGAGCCGGTCGTCGATGCCGAGGAGCCGCGGGACCGAGAATCCCCAGATGTCTGCATCGAGCACACCGACCGTGAAGCCCTGCGCTGCAACGGCCGCGGCCAGGTTGACCGTGACTGAGCTCTTGCCGACGCCACCCTTGCCGCTGGCGATCGCGAGGATGCGCGTGCTGGTGGGGATCTCGGTGTCGGGGGCGTGCTCGCGGGCGTTCCAGCGGGCCTTCAGCATGACGTCGCTGCGCTCGTCGCTGTTCATCTCGCCCCACTCGATGCGGACGTCGGTGACGCCGGGGTGCACGGCGATGCGGGTCTCGACGTCTTTCTTGATCTGCGCACGCAGTGGGCAGCCGCCGATGGTGAGCTTCACGCCCACCGTGACGCTGCCGTCGGGTTCGACCGACACGCCGGGCACCATGCCGAGCGACACGATGTCGGCGCCGAGCTCGGGGTCGATGACCGATCGGAGCAGGTCGTACACCTGGTCGACGGTGGGAGGGGCTGGGACTGTGCGGGAGACGTCCACGAGGAATGATTGTACGGGCGTGCGGAGTTAGACTCGTCGTACCGCTCTTGGTTCAGCCGTCCTACCGAGGAGAACCCATCGTGATCACGCTCACCGACACCGCCGCTTTCAAGGTCAAGGAGTTGCTCGAGGCCGAAGGAGCCACCGATCTCGCACTGCGAGTCGCCGTGCGCCCCGGTGGCTGCAGCGGCTTCTCCTACGAGATGTTCTTCGACGGTGACTTCGCCGCCGACGACGAGAAGGCCACCTTCGGCCCGGCCGAGGCACCCGTGTTCGTGGTCGTCGACCAGGCGTCGAAGCAGCTGCTCGAGGGCGCCACGCTCGACTACAAGGACGGCCTGAACCAGGCCGGCTTCAGCATCACGAACCCGAACGCCACCCGCACCTGCGGCTGCGGCTCAAGCTTCAGCTGAATTCCACGCCGCGGGTCACCGTTGACGGCCAATGGCGGAGCGAGTCGTCGTCCGCAGCGTGAGACCCAACGCGACGAGCAGCCCGGCCCACAACACGAGGTCGGCCCGTAGGCCCGTCCGCGGTATCACCGGCGGCGCGTCACTGAACACCGTGAACTGGTGGCGATCGGTGATTCGACCGCCGTCGATGGCGTCACACGACACCTCCACCTCGCGCTCGCCGGAAGCCGCGCTCCTGGGTACCGCCAGCGCGAAGCGCATCCACCGGTCGGCCACCGGTGCGGTCGCAGCGGCGATCGACGATCCCTCGTCGATGAGGTCGATGGTCGCTGTCGAGCCCTCGACGCAGTCGAGCGACGACACCTCGACGACGGTCTGCTGCCCAGATGCGGCGCCCAGGCGGTCGTAGGGCGAGTGGAACCACAGGCTGCCTTTGGCCGGCCACACGGTGACGGGGGTGGCTTGTGACGTAGCGCTGGTGCCGTCGTTGCACGTGACGGTGACCCACGAGTATGTGCGCTCCTCTCCGGCCGCGTAGATGAACGAGATGCCGGTCGTCGACTGCTGGAACTGCACGTCGCCCAACGTGAGCGGAAACGCGATGGTGGGACCCTTGGGACGATCGCCGCGGGTGAACAGGGTCGCCCCGGTGGCCTGGCGCCCCGAGGTGCAGAACTCTCCGAAGATCGTGACGATCTCTCCAGGTCTGACGTCGGCGACGTATGGCGCGAGTGTGCCGTCCTCGTCTGCGGCGACCGGCGCCGACAGGCCAAGAGCCGCCACCAGCATCACACCCGCGATCCACAACGAACGGCGCCGATCCATGCCGTACGGTACGGCTGGGCGGGATCAGGCAACAGGGCCGAAGGTCATCCCCGCGAGTGAGGCTGCTCGAGCGCGGCCGGATCGCCAAGACCAACCCGAACGATGCTCGCTCCGCGGCGATCGTTGCGTGGCACAACCCGGCCGCTGCCGCTCAGGCGAGGGCGGCGGCGAGCATTTCGGCCAGCTCGGCCTGGTCCCACACGATGTCGATGCGGCGGACGATCGTTCCCGTCGCGTCGGTGACGAAGATCGCCGGCTCGTAGTCGAGCCCGGTCGCCGTCACCGCTGGGGCGACCTTGGTGCCCGCAGGGTCGGCGTACACCTCGGCGTGGATGAACGTCGCTGCGCCCTCGTACGCCTTGGCGACCTCGATCAAGAAGTCGAGGCCCGGACCGCAGGTGGCCGTGACGCAGTGGGCCGGGGTGCCGACGAGGTACACGACCGGCTTGCCGGCCGCAAGCGCCTCGGCGAGCGTGACCTCGTGGAAGGGACACGGACCATCGAGCCGAGTACAGATCGGGTCGACCCCGCGGGCGTCGGCCGTGGTGGGCGTGTCGAACGGGGCGAGCGCCTGTGAGGGCGACGCGACCGTGGTCTCGGCCGGGTCGAACAGGATGAACGGGGTCGGGTCACCGGCCGCACCCTCGAGCATGAAGTCGTAGATGCCCGGCGTCGCCAGGTTCGCCGTGATGCTCCAGTACGGCACGCCCAGTCCCGCGCCCCGGCGCGGTGTCTCGAACGCGGCCACCTCCGTGGCCGTGGCGTCGCGGACGATGCCCCTCAGCACGTCGGGGCCCGTGGTGATGAGCGCGCCATCGGTGCTTGCCAGCGAGATCGCGAGGCGGACATCGCCGGGGGTCAATGCCTGGCTCTGCGGGTAGCGCTGCGCCACCACGAAACCCTGCGGATTCCCCGGTACCTCGGTGTCGTCGACCGCTTCCTGGGTGTCATCGCCACAGGCGGCCAGCACCAGGCCGGCACCGATCACCCCGCTGAGCGCCAACAGGTGGCGGCGGCTGTAGCGAGGGACGACTGGATCTGCGGCGACTCGACGATCGGCACTCATCGGTTCGAGCCTACGAGCGCCTACCATCGACGCCATGACCAAACCCCTCGGCCCTTACACCCCTGTCGTCCGCGCCGGTGACTGGATCATCGTGAGCGGTCAGCTCGGCATCAGTGACGGCGCGCTGGTCGAGGGCGGCGTCGCCGCGCAGACCGCGCAGGCCGTGGCGAACCTTCGGGCGCAGCTCGAGTCGGTGGGCGCCGGTCTGGGCGACATCGCCAAGACCCTGTGCTTCCTGACCGACATGGACACCTTCGCGACCTTCAACGAGGCCTACGTGGCCGGCTTCGGCAACGCCCGCCCGGCCCGCAGCACCATCGGTGTCGCCGCTCTGCCGTTCGGCGGAGCGGTCGAGATCGAGGCGTGGGCCTTCAAGCCGCTGTGAGTTAGGATCTTCCCGTGCCTGGTGCCATCGCCATCGTCGTCGTCCTGCTGCTGTTCCCCGTCCTCGCGCTCATGGGCACGGCCCTCATCGCGGTCGTGTTGGGGTCCGTGCTGAACAAAGACGCAGAGGTGCGCAACGAGGGCAGCGAGCTCCTCGAGCTCAACGTCTGAGATCCGGCATGCACCACCATGACGCCTCGGTCGAGGTGCTCACCGAGGCGGTGCTCGAGTACGCCGTCGAGCGGATGCGGATGGACCCGCCGCCGCTCGACATCGGCACGACGCTCACCGAGTTGCAGGCCCGCGCTGGAGGCAGCATCACCGCCGACGGGATCGGGGGGCTCGAAGCGCTGCACCTGTTCGGTGACGTCCTCGCCCCCGCCTGCATCAGCGCCGACCACCCCCGGTTCCTGTCGTTCGTGCCGGCAGCGCCAACCGAGGCATCGATCCTCTTCGACCTCGTCGTCGGG
>JBBDMO010000036.1:0-37738 GCA_040878255.1 Ilumatobacteraceae bacterium | reverse complement strand
GAGGAGCAGACCGAGCACGACATCGTCAGCCCGGAGTCGCCGCTCGGCGGCGCCCTACTCGGTCACGTCGACGGTGACGACGTCGAATACCAGGGCCCCCGCGGCACGCTCAAGGTGAAGCTCCTCGAGGTGGAGAGCGCCTAGTGCCGATCCGAGACGGTGGGGGTGTCCCCTCCCCCGCGTTGCCGCCGGGCGCGGCGATCGAACTGCCCGGTCGTGGCACGACCTTCGTACGTCACCTCCCCGGCCCGGAGGGGGCTCCCACCCTCGTGCTGCTGCACGGCTGGACCGCCACCGCCGACCTCAACTGGTTCACCACGTACGAGGCGCTCGGCAAGCGATTCCGGGTGCTCGCAATCGACCACCGCGGCCACGGTCGTGGCATCCGCTCGAAGAAGCTTTTCCGGCTCGAGGACTGCGCCGACGATGCCATGGCGGTATGCGACGAGCTCGGCATCGAGCACGTCATCCCCGTCGGCTACTCGATGGGCGGCCCGGTCGCCCAGCTCATGTGGAAACGCCACCCCGACCGTGTGAGCGGGCTCGTGCTCTGCGCGACGTCCGGCTACTTCGTCACCTCACGGGAAGAACGGCTGAGCTTCATGGGCCTGTCGGGTCTCGCCGCAGTCGCGCGGCTGACGCCGCTGCAGGCGCGCCGCTGGCTCACCGCCCAGCTCTACCTCGACCGCAAGACCGAGCAGTGGGAGCCCTGGGCGATCGACGAGGCGAGCATGCACGACTGGCGGGCGGTGCTCGAGGCGGGTCGCGCCATCGGATCGTTCTCGTCGCGCAGCTGGATCGGTGAGGTCGACGTGCCGACCTCGGTGGTCATCACGATGCGCGACCGGGTCGTACCCGTGCGGCGCCAGGTGCGCATGTTCGAGTCGATCAAAGGAGCCGAGGCGTACCGCGTCGACGGCGACCATGACGCCGTGGTGGCCAACGCCGACCGCTTCGTGCCCACGCTGCTGCGCGCCACCCAGAGCGTCGTCGACCGCACGAGCGACCAGGGGTCCGCTGTCGTCTGATCACCACGAGTGGAAGCGGGGTCGACGGCCCGGCATCCTGGGCGGCGTGAAGAAGACGATCGTGGCGCTGACCGCCGGGCTCACCGGCGCGGCAGTGGCTGCCACCTGGCGACACCGCCGGAACGTGCGCCTCTCTCGCAACCTCGACCTCGCCCGTCTCGGCGCGAAGGTCGGAGGCAACTACGCCTCGACCGCGGCACGCAAGGTGTTCGCCTCTGCCGAGCGCCGGATCGAACTGGACACCGAGCGCGAACTGAAGACCGCCGAGGCGATCACCGAACGACTCGGCCACATGAAAGGCGCGCTCATGAAGCTCGGCCAAATGGCGAGCTACATCGACGAAGGGCTCCCTGGCCCGCTGCGTGAGGCGCTGTCGCAGCTGCAGTCGAACGCCCCGCCGATGAGCGCCGAGCTGGCAGCACAGGTGATCACCGAAGAGCTCGGGATGCATCCCGATGAACTGTTCGTCGAGTGGGACCCGCTGCCCCTGGCATCAGCCAGCATCGGCCAGGTCCACCGAGCCGTCGTGGTCGACCCGGCCACCGGCCTCGAGCGTGCCGTGGCCATCAAGGTGCAGTACCCCGGCGTGGCCGAGGCGATCGCCGCCGACCTCCGCAACGCCGACCTGCTGGGCGCCATCTTGAAGCAGGGCTTCGGCGGCCTCGACCCCGACGAGATGGTCGCCGAGGTGAAGGAGCGCATCACCGACGAGCTCGACTACGAGCTCGAGGCACGCAACCAGACGGTCTTCGCCGAGCACTATCGCGGCCACCCGTTCATCCACGTGCCCGAGGTGCTGCCTTCGCTCAGCACCCGTCGGGTCCTGACGACCGAGCTCGTCACCGGCGCCACCTGGGCCGAGGCGCTCACCTGGGACCAGGAACAGCGCGACCTGATCGGCGAGACGCTGTTCCGCTTCGTCTTCCGCAGCCTCTACGGCATGCACCTGTTCAACGGCGATCCGCACCCGGGGAACTACCTGTTCCACGGTGACGGCAAGGTCACCTTCTTCGACTACGGCCTCGTCAAGCACTTCAGCGACGACGAGATGCGCACCTTCGTCTCGATGGTGCGCACCGCCGCGTACGACCACGACGTCTCGGCCTTCCGCGGCATCCTCGAGTCCGCCGGCATGCTGCGACCCGGCGCACCGGTCGGCGACGACGAGGTCGGCGAGTACTTCAGCCAGTTCTACGAGAGTGTTCGCACCGACGCGCCCATGACGTGGTCAGGGGAGTACGCCAGCCGCATCGTGCGCCACACCTTCGACCGCACCAGCCCGATCTCGCAGTACGCCACCGTGCCCAAGGCCTTCGTGTTCATCCAGCGCATCAACCTCGGGCTGTACGCACTGCTCGGCGAGCTCCGGGCGAGCGGCAACTACCGGCGCATGGCCGAGGAACTGTGGCCGTTCGTGCAGGGACCGCCGAGCACGTCGATGGCCGATGCCGAGCAGCAATGGCTCACGACGGTGCAGGCGCGACGGATTCCAGTGACAGACGGTGCTCCACCGCCAGTTGCTCACGAACCCCTCGGGTGAGCCACAGGTAGAGCGCCCCTGCAAGCAGGCCCAGCACCGCGAACACCGCGATCGTCGGTCGGGCACCCACTGCGTCGGCCAAGGCCCCGGCGCCCAGGTTCGACAGGGTGATGATGAGCGTCACGATCCCGAAGTCGCCGGCCAGGATCCGGCCACGGATCGCGTCCGGGGCCCGGCGCTGCAAGCCGTACGTCGACAGGGTCCACTGCGCGCCACCACCGATATGTGCCAAGAAGGCGAACGGCAGCGCCACTGCGAGCGTGGGCGCAAGGCTGAGCCCGAGGTAGCAGACGCCGAACGACATCGCCGCTGCGCCGCACATCAGCAGCACACGCGACATCGACGGCCCGACGAAACGCGCTGCGATCAGCGGTCCGAGCGCCACCCCCACGCCCCGCGCTCCGATCAAGAGACCGGTGGCGGCGTCGCCACCGTTCAGTTCATCGGTGGCGAGCACAGCGAGCAGACCGACGATGCCGGCGCCCATCGCGAAGGTCGCCTTCGACGCCAGCAGCGCCAGGATCACGTTGTCCTTCCGCGCGTACGAGAACGCCTCGTGCATGTCGGCGATCGGGCGCATCCTCGGCGCCGCCGGCGCGTCCGGCGCTCGCTCGGCCTGCATCGGCCGGCGGATCAGCGACACCGACGCGGCGGCGAGCACGAACGACACGGCGTTGGCGGCAAAGGCGACATCACGCCCGAACACACTGGCGACGAGACCACCGAGCGCCGCGCCCACGGCGAGCATCGCACCCCACAGCGAACCGAACAACAGGGCGGCCTTGGTGAGCTCGACAGGCGTGCGGGCGAGGTTCGGGAGGCCGGCCTGCGCGCTCGGCCCGACGAACGATCCGAGCGCCGAGATGACGCACAGGCAGAGGAAGCCGAACCACAGACTGCCCGTCGACCCGACGAACAGCAGCCCCAGCGCAGCGAGCGCCTGTCCGAGCGAGACCGTCCTGATGATGCGTCGCCGGTCGAAGCGGTCGGCTGCCGGACCGGCGATCGGGGCCATGAGGAACGCTGGCAGCGCCTGGGCGACGTACACCATCGTGACCAGCGTGGCGGCCGACGACAGGTCGTTGACGAGGCCGACGAACGCGACGTAGGCGAACCAGTCGCCGGCGAACGAGATCACCTGAGCGATGAACAGCAGCCGGATGTCCCGGTTGGTGCGCAGCATCGAGAACATGACGACTCCTGTCTAGCGGACGGCCCAGGGATCGACGGCGGGTGACGGCGGTCGGCGGCGGTCGACCGGTAGGGTCGCCCGATGCGTTTTTCCCGACTCGCGCCCCTCTCACTCGTCTCGCTCCTCGCACTGGGCTCGCTCGCATCGTGCTCGAGCGACGTCGCCGACAGTGCCTCGTCGACCCCGGCGAGCTCCGGTACGGCAACAGACGACAGCACCGGCGCCACCACGTCCGGAACCGACTCGCCGTCCACCACGGTTGCCGGGGCCCTCCCGAAGCCCGAGGTGGAGATCCCGGCCGAGCTCCCGACCGAGCTCGTCATCACCGACCTCGTCACCGGATCCGGCCCTGAGGCGGTCGACGGCGACACCGTCGTCGTCCACTACGTCGGCGTTCGCAGCGCCGACGGCACCGAGTTCGACAACAGCTACGACCGTGGTGAGCCCATCACGGTCACCCTCGGTGCCGGCCAGGTGATCACCGGTTGGGACGAGGGCCTGGTCGGGGTCCAGCAGGGCACGCGCCGCCAGCTCGACATTCCGTCCGACCTGGCGTACGGCAGCGCACCTCAGGGCAATGTCATCCAGGCAGGCGATGCGCTCACCTTCGTGGTCGACGTGGTTGCCGTGCTCCCACTCACCGATCCGGCCGATGAGCCGCAGCTCACCATCGAGGGCACGGCGAACGTCGACGCGCTCGTCATCGACGACCTGGTCGAAGGCGATGGCCCCGAAATCGAGCTCGGCCAGACGGCGGCCTTGCACATCATCGCCTTCCGTGCCGACACGGGCGAGCAGATCGCCTCCTCGTGGGAGTCGGGCGCTCTCCAGCCGGTTCCGTACGTCGAGGGCCAGACGCTGCCGGGCCTGTTCGAGGGCATGGCCGGGGTGCAGGCCGGCACGCGCCGACAGCTCCAGGTCCCGTACGCCGACGCCTTCGGCGACGTGGGCAACAGTGAGTTCGGCCTGCCGCCGACGACCGACCTCGTCCTCGTGATCGACGTCTTCTCGATCTACTGACCGCCCGCGCGGCGAAAGCCGAGAATCATTCGGGTTCGTCGCGACTCAACTAGTTTCCCTGTGATGCCCACGACGGACTCCCCACCCCGGTCTCCGTCGACGCGCCGGTCGTACCGCCTGCTCTGGACGTCGAACGCTGCATCGGCGATCGGCAGCGGGATGACGCTGACAGCGATCCCACTCGTCGCCGCGATCGCCCCCGACAGCGAGCTTGTCCTGGGTGTCGTCGCTGCCGCCGCCATCCTGCCCGGACTGTTGTTCGCCGTGCCGGCGGGCATCGCGACCGACCGGTTCGACCGTCGACAGTTGCTCGTGTGGGCCGATCTGCTTCGCGCCGCGGTGCTCATGATGGCCTTCGTCGGCGTGGTGACCGACCGGATCGGGGTCGTGTTGCTGGCCCTCACGGTGTTCCTGGTGGGAATCGGTGAGACCGTGTTCATCAGCGCTTCGCAGGCGCTCGTCCCCGCGGTGGTTGCCGTCGATGAACTCGACGAGGCGAACGGCAGGCTCCAGGCTGCCGAGGACGTCGGGCGAGAGTTCGTCGGGCCACCGATCGGCTCGATGGCGTTCAGCCTCGCGGCGTGGTTGCCGTTCGCAGTGGACGCCATCTCGTACCTGCTGTCGGCCGTCATCCTGCTGGGCATCCCGCGCGGTGAGGTCGCCGATCGGGCCGATGATCCATCCGATGCAACCCCATCGGGCACTCCCCGCGCCGGCGCCGGGATGTCGCACGCATGGACGTTCTTCCGCTCCTCGCGCACACTCGAGGTGTTGTGTGCGGCGATGTTCGTGCTGGCGCTCTCCGGCTCAGCGGTGCTGGCGCAACTGGTCCTCATCGTGCGCGAGCAGCTCGGGGTGCCCGATGCCTGGTACGGACCGACGCTGGCAGTCCTCGCCCTCGGCTCGACGCTCGCCGGACTGCTGGCGGGCAGGATGCGCAACGCGATCCCGGCCAAGCCGGCACTGATCGGCGCTGTCGCCGTCAACGCACTCGCGTACTTGGCGATCGGCGCCACCACCCTCTGGCCGGTGGCGGTGACGTCGTTTGCGGTGTGGGGGTTCGCCGTGACGTTCGGCAACATCACCTCCATCGGCATCCGCCAGCGGACCATCCCACCGTTGCTGCTCGGCCGCACCATGAGCATCTTCCGCATGGCGTTGGGTGCCGGCGGCCTGATCGGTGCCCTGGGCGGTGGCATCGTCGCTGCCGCAACCTCGCCCGGCACACTCGCCGTGCTGGCGGGTGCCGTGCAGATCCCCGTCGTGGCGCTGCTTGCCCTCGGCATGCCAGGCGAACAGCCAACACCGCCACCCGACGAGACCGGCGAGACCGACGACTGAAGCCCAATCGCGAACCGAGGTGCCCACACACGTGCCGGCACCTCGGATCTCTTCACTGTTCGGCGGCCCAGCGATGTGGGTCGATCAAGAACTCAGGTCCACTTTGCTCCGCGCATGTGATCATCCTTTCTCGAGTAGCTGTCGGGAAAGTATCAAGAACTCGGAAACCCTGTCGACGCAGAGTGACAATTATCCCCGCTTGGTCAGCACCTCGGTGAGCCGGTCGCCAGCCGCGACGACGGCCTTGCCGAACCGTTTGCCGGGCTGACGACTCAGCCGTTCGACCGGTCCGCTGACGCTGACCGCTGCCACCACGTGACCGGTGCCGTCACGGACCGGCGCGCTGACCGAGGCAGCCCCGGGCTCACGCTCTTCGACACTCTCGATCCACCCGCCGCCCGACAGGGTCCCGCCGGCGAGGACACGCCCGGCAGAACCGACCTCGAGCGGGAGCAGGCCACCCTCGGCCACGATCCACCGCAGTGCGTGGGGTGACTGGAGCGAGATCACACAGCGCCGCGCCTCGTCTTCTCGGACGGACAGTTGGACGCTCTCGCCGCACTCGTCGCGCAGGGCGCGCAGGATCGGCACAGCGACCTCGGCAATGTCGAACTGGTCGGCGGCGTGACGACCGAGCGCCACCAGTTCGAAACCCAGACAGAATCGGCCTTGGCCGTCGCGGCGCACGAGGTGGTGTCGCTCGAGGGCAACCACCAGCCGATGCGCCGTGGCCCGGGGCAGACCACTCGACACCTGCAGGTCTCCGAGGTCCATCGGTCCAGAGGCGAGCGCCTGGAGGATGGCCACGGCCTTGTCGATGACGCCGACACCGCTTACACTGTCCATATTCAGGAACTCTATCCCACTATGTGGGATTCGTTGCGAACACGAAAGCGAGCCGCGATGACGCAGGCGAAGACACTGCCGCACAAGATCTGGGACCGGCACCTCGTGCATTCCGCTCCCGACGAGCCCGACCTGCTGTACATCGACCTGCATCTCGTGCACGAGGTCACCAGCCCGCAGGCGTTCGATGGCCTCCGCCTCACCGGCCGCCCGGTGCGCCGGCCCGACCTCACCATCGCCACCGAGGACCACAACGTCCCCACCGCCGACATCGACCAACCGATCGCCGACCCGATCTCGGCCCGCCAGGTCGAGGTGCTCCGCGAGAACACCGCCGAGTTCGGCATCGTCAACTTCCCGATGGGCGACCCGCTCCAGGGCATCGTCCACGTCATCGGACCCGAGCAGGGTCGCACCCTGCCCGGCATGACCATCGTGTGCGGCGACAGCCACACGGCCACCCACGGTGCGTTCGGCGCGCTCGCGTTCGGCATCGGCACCAGTGAGGTCGAGCACGTGCTGGCGACACAGACGCTCCCCCAGACCCGTCCAGGCTGGATGAGCGTCACGGTGGACGGCGAACTCGCCGAGGGCGTCACCGCGAAGGACGTCATCCTCCACATCATCGGTGTCATCGGCACCGGCGGCGGCATCGGCCACGTCATCGAGTACCGCGGTTCGGCCATCCGGTCGCTCTCGATGGAGGGCCGCATGACCGTCTGCAACATGAGCATCGAAGCCGGAGCCAAGGCCGGGCTCATCGCCCCGGACGACACCACCTTCGCCTACCTCGACGGACGCGCCTGCGCACCGACGGGCGCCCAGTGGGAGGCAGCCGTCGCCGACTGGCGAACCCTCGCCACCGACGAGGGTGCCGTGTGGGACAAGGCGGTCGTGATCAATGCTGCCGACATCCGCGCCCAGGTCACATGGGGCACCAACCCCGGCCAGGTCGCCACCATCGACGACGCCATCCCCTCCCCCGACTCGTTCGCCGACCCGACCACCCGCGAGACGGTGGCTCGAGCGCTCGAGTACATGGGCCTCGAGCCTGGCACCCGCATCCGCGACATCCGCGTCGACACCGTGTTCATCGGCAGCTGCACGAACAGCCGCATCGAAGACCTCCGCGCCGCCGCCGCGGTGATGCAGGGCCGCACCGTCACGGTGCCGCGGGTCATGGTCGTGCCCGGCAGCCACGCCGTCAAGGCGCAGGCCGAGGCCGAGGGGCTTCCCGAGATCTTCCGAGCCGCAGGCGCCGACTGGCGCGAGCCCGGGTGCAGCATGTGTCTCGCCATGAACCCCGACAAGCTCGCACCAGGCGAACGATCGGCGAGTACCAGCAACCGCAACTTCGAAGGCCGCCAGGGCCGCGGTGGCCGCACCCACCTCGTCAGCCCCGGCGTGGCCGCCGCCACCGCGGTGGCCGGCCACTTCGCCACCCCGTCCGATCTGGAGGTCCTGTCATGAAGGCCGTGCGCATCGTCACCGGTCGGGGCGTGCCGCTGCGCCGCAGCGACGTCGACACCGACCAGATCATCCCAGCCGAATGGCTGAAGCGCGTCGAGCGCACCGGGTTCGAGAAGGGCCTCTTTTCGACCTGGCGCGACGACCGCAACTTCGTCCTGAACGACGAGCGCTACGCGGGTGCGAGCATCCTGGTCGCCGGCCCGGCCTTCGGTGTCGGATCGTCACGCGAGCACGCGGTGTGGGCGATCCAACAGGGTGGCTTCGACGCAGTCATCGCGCCGAGCTTCAGCGACATCTTCCGCAACAACTGCACGAAGAACGGCCTCGTGCCGGTCGTTGTGCCCGAGGCCGTAGTCGTGTCGATCTGGGAAGCCATCGAGGCCGACCCTGCCACCGAGATCATCGTCGACATGGAGCGCCTGCAGGTCGAGGTGCCGTCGGCTGGCATCAGCGCCTCGTTCCCCATGGAACCGCAGAACCAGCACCGGTTCATCAACGGCCTCGACGACGTGGGAATCACGATGTCACACGCATCGGCGATCGATGACTACGAGGCGCGCCGGCCATCATGGCTGGCCTCCCGCTGACATCGGTCAACGAGTTCGGCGATCGATCATCGCTCGCATCAACTCGAGGTATCGCTTGCCCACCGCCTCCATCGTGAACATCTCGTGCACGATGCGATGCTGCTCTGCCACCACCGCCTTGCGTCGAGCGTGGTCACCGATGAGGCGCACCACGCTGGCCGCGACAGTCGCCGGCTCGTCGTCAGGCAGCAGTTCGAGGTCGGGCCACCGATCGAGGTCGACGCCGGGATAGTTGTCGTGCGGCAGCACGGCGAAGACGGGCACCCCGGCCGCCATGACCTCCATCGTGGTGATGCCGAGACCCCAGCCCGACAGGTCGTGGCCCTCGCAATCGGCCGCAGCTGCGTAGTGCTTCACCTCGTCGTGTTCGACCCGACCGACCACCACGAGGCAGTCATCGACGCCCAACTCGCTCGCCACCCGGATGAAGTCGTCGGTGTAGACGTGACCCACCACGAGCACCTTCACGTCGGGCACGTCTTGTCGCACGAGGGGCAGTGCGCACCAGCGAGATCCGGTCGCGCAGTGGGATGACATGACCGAAGCTCATCACGACCGGCGCATCGCCGAGCCCGTGGCGTAGGCGGATCGCTGCGCCGTCGCCACCGGCGAACCGATCGGGCTCGATGGCGGCCGGCACGAAGGCGACATCGTCGTCGTCAGGTCCGTACACGTCGCGCACGTATTCGTCGATGCGTTTGTCGATCACGACCCACGTCGGCCGGCCCCAGCGATTGAGGGGCTTCACGACCAGACGGTCACCGAGTCGGATCACCCACGCCGCGACCGACCGGTCGTGGACCAGTGCGGTGTGGACCGTGATGACCCGAGGGATCCGTCGCCGCGCGGCGAACCACGTGCTGATGAACGTGAGGTCGAAGAACTGGCCGTTCTGGTGGATGACGTCAGGGCGGAAGTCGGCGATGATCCGCCCCATGCGTCTGACGTTCGACGGGCGCGCCGCGAACGGCAACGAGTAGTTGAAGGCGATCCGCCCCGGCGAGATCGAGAAGCTGGGCAAGCGCACGATGCGGTACCCGAGATGCGTCTCGTCGGCCGGGAAGTCACCGTAGGCCGTGGTGACCACCAGCACCTCGTGACCCTCGGCGACGTATCGCTCGGCGATCCCTTCGGAGAAGTGCGACGAGCCCGTGGTACGCGGCCAGAAGAAGTTGTTGACGAGCAGGATCCGCATGGCGTCAGCCGAGGGTGACTCGCGACGCGCACGACTCGATCGCGTCGGCGACCTGATGTGGCACGACGAGCGAACGCAGCTCGGCAGTCGCATCGGCCGCACCGCGCACCAATGCCAGGAAGTGCTCGAACTGGAGCGCCAACGGCTCACCAGCGTGCCGGACGAACGGGATGTCGACGATGGTGTCGGACCGGTACGCGCCCCCGACCATGTCGTGGGTGACATGGCGGTAGATCGTGACGTTCTGGCGGAGCAGGTCGACCTCGATGAGCTCTTCACCGGAGACCATCGACACCGTGCGGATCTTGCGCTGACCCATCCGACTGGCTGACAGGTTCGCCACCGGACCGTCGGGCCAGCCGAGCACGACATCGGCCTGCTCCGAGACGTCGGGTGCCGAACCGAGGGCAGTCAGAACACCGCAGATCGACGTCGGCGAACGGTGCCCCGTGGCGCAGGCCACCAGATCGATGTCGTGGATCAGCAGGTCGGTGACGACGCTCGTGGTGATACGCGGCGCGGCCGGTGAGTGACGGACGCACTGGATCGAGACTGGAGGTCCGGTCAGGCGTGCGAGCCCGGTGACGACCGCTGCGTTGAATCGCTCGACGAAGCCGCACATCATCGGGACGCCGGCTGCTTCAGCCGCCGCGATCAACTGGGCGACCCCGGCCGCATCATGGGCGAGCGGCTTCTCGACGAGCAGGGGGATGCCGGCCGCCAGCAGCGGCAGCGCTGCGTCGACGTGGTGCTGCGTGGGTGCGGCAACCACGACAGCGTCGCACCGGAGCAGATCGGCCGGGTCGGTCGAGGACGCTGTCCCGAAGCGCTCGGCAAGACTCTGCGCGGCCACTCCGTTCGGATCGACCACCATCGCCAGCACGGCCTCGGCCTGCTCCGCGATGACCCGGGCGTGGTTCGAACCCATCGTCCCCGCACCCAACAGTCCCACTCGGATCGACGACACGGGTCGACCATAACCGAGGTGCCCGCGGTGTACGTTGAACCCGCTCATGGAACCGTTCGTGCATCCCACCGCGATCGTCGAGGACGAGGTCGCCATCGGTCGGCGGACCTCGATCTGGCATCACGGCCACATTCGCCGCGGCGCCAGCATCGGCAGCGGCTGCACACTCGGCAAGAACGTCTTCGTCGATGCCGGAGTCCGAATCGGCAACGGTGTGAAGGTGCAGAACAACGTCAGCGTCTACGCAGGCGTCACCATCCACGACGACGTCTTCGTCGGCCCCAGCGCCGTGTTCACCAACGACCTCCACCCCCGAGCGTTCGCATCCGAGTGGCAGATCACGCCCACCATCGTCCACCGTGGAGCCTCCATCGGCGCGAACGCGACCATTGTCTGCGGGGTCGAGATCGGCGCCTTTGCGCTGGTCGGGTCAGGTGCCGTGGTGACCCGGTCGGTGGCGCCGCACCAGCTCGTGCTGGGCAACCCGGCCCGGCCCGCCGGCTGGGTCTGCACCTGCGGATGCCCCGTGCACACCTCCGACGGTTCCGAACCGTCTGTCGACGTGGTCTGCGAGACATGCGCGCTCCCCTGGCGCCGTGGCCTTCCCGATCGAGGAGACGAATCATGATCCCCATCTCGACGGTGCAGCTCGGACCCGAGGTCGAGGCAGCGGTGCTCGAGGTCTTGCGGTCCGGGATCATTGCCCAGGGCCCCAAGGTCGCCGCGCTCGAGGCCGCATTCGCGGCGCTGTGCCAGGTGCCCCATGCTGTTGCGGTCAACAACGGCACGACCGCACTCGTGGCCGCGTTCGAGGCCCTCGGCGTGCAGGCCGGCGACGAGGTCGTGACGAGTCCCTTCACCTTCGTGGCCACGGTGAACGCCGCTCTCGAAGCGGGGGCCACGGTGCGGTTCGCCGACATCCGCGACGACGACTTCTGCCTGGACGCCACCACCGTCGAGCCGGCGCTGACCGACCGGACCACCGTGTTGGCCCCCGTCCACCTGTACGGCCAGTGCGCCGACATGGAGCCAATTGCCGCGCTCGCACAGGCGCACGGCCTCGCCATCGTCGAGGATGCTGCCCAGGCGCACGGTGCGACGTTCGGCGGCCGACCAGCCGGCTCGTGGGGCGTTGCCACGTTCTCGTTCTACGCGACGAAGAACATCGCCACCGGCGAGGGTGGCATGGTCACCACAGCCGACGATGCCGTGGCGGACCGGTTGCGCGTCCTGCGCAACCAGGGAATGCGGCAGCGCTACGTGTACGAGATCGCCGGCCACAACTGGCGGATGACCGACCTCCAGGCGGCACTCGCGCTCCCGCAGATGGCCACCTACGACGCCGCTGTCGCGGCACGGCGCGCCAACGCCAGCACACTGAGCGCCGGCCTCGCCGACGTTCCGGGTCTCACCGTGCCGAGCGAGCTGCCCGGCCGCGGCCACGTGTGGCATCAGTACACCGTGCGCGTCGGCCCCGATGCGGCGATCAGCCGCGACGCGCTCATCGACGCGCTCACCGCCGACGGCGTCGGCTGCGGCATCTACTACCCCCGGGTCATCGGTGACTACGACTGCTACCGGGTCCACCCCCGCGTCATCGCTGCCGACACCCCGGTGGCACGGCGGGTCGCGACCGAGGTCGTGTCCCTCCCGGTGCACCCGTACCTCACCGCACCCCAGCTCGATCAGATCGTCGACGCGGTGCGCCGCGCACTGCATGCCTGACGCCGGAGCGATCGGCACGCACCCGCAGGGTCGGCTGTCGCAGGCGCTGACCGCCCTCGGGCGGCGGTGGTTCGTCGTGCACATCGCACTCGTCGGGGCGATGTTCGTCCTCTGGGCGCTCGCGAGCCCTCCGAGCAGCGTGCCCGACGAGCCGCACCACATCGTGAAGGCCGCCTCGATCTGGCAGGGCCAGCTCCAGGGGCCGACGCAGCCACTCGACCCTGAGAACATCGATCCCTCGATCACGGCGCAACTGCTGCGCACCCCCGCCAGCTACGCCGCCATCAACGAAGCATCGTGCTATGCGTTCCGCAGCGAGGTGCCGGCAACGTGCATCCCCGACATCACCGACAGCGGCGACATCGTTGGGTCGCTCAGCGCTGCAGGTCCCTATCCCCCGACCTTCTACGCGCTCGTCGGCTGGCCGACGCGCTTCGTTCGCGCCGAGGTGGGCATCTATCTCATGCGGCTCACATCGGCCGCGTTGTGCCTGGGCCTGGCTGCCCTGGCGCTGCACTCGCTGCGCCGACGGGTCGGTGACATCCTGGCGCTCGTTGCCGTCACGGTGGCCCTGACACCCGAGGTCGGGTACCTCGCCGGCAGCGTGAACCCCAACGGCCTCGAGATCCTCGGCGGCCTGGCGATGTGGGCGGGACTCGCCGCTGCCGTCGGACATCGACTCGCCCATGAGGCAGTGCCCCGCCTCACCACGGTCACCGCCCTCGCAGGCGCGGCAGGTCTGGCGCTGACGCGGTCGCTCGGGCCCTTCTTCGCCGCCGCCGTCGCGGCCGCTGTCATCGTGGCGCACGGTCGGCCGGTGCTCACCCTGCGGCGCGACCGCACACTGCTGCGGCTGCTCGGCGGCATCGGAGCGCTCGTGGTCGCAGGGACGACGTGGGTGCTCTACAGCGGCCACCTCTCGTCGGTTCCGGGCGGAGCACCACAGACCGGGACGTCGGTGATGCAGCAGTTGGTCGAACGCATCGACGACTGGGCTCAGCAGATGGTCGCGGTCTTCGGATGGCTCGACACCGGCCCGGTCCTCACCACCGTGTGGGCGTGGCTCGCCATCGTGGCAGGGCTGGTCACCGTCGTCTGGGTGACGGGGCGCTCGTGGCTCGGCACCTGCACGGTGCTGCTCGTCGGCATCGTGGCGATCACCCCGGTCATCATCCAGTACCCGGGCGCAGCCGAGCAGGGCATCGCCTGGCAGGGTCGGTACGGGCTCGCGCTGGCGATGGGCATTCCCGTGTTCGCCGTGCTCGCACTGGCCGAACGCAGCCGGCCACTGGCAGAGCATGCCCGCCTGGTGACGTTCGTGACCGCGCTTGCTGCCATCGGCCAGGTCGCCGGGTTCGCAACGGCCATGCGCCGTTACGCGGTGGGTCTACCGGGACCGCTCCGGTTCTGGAAGACACCGGGCGCCTGGTCGCCACCGCTCGGCAACCTGCTCACCCTTGTGCTCTTCACCGGCGTCTGCTTTGCCACCGTGGGCGTGGCCGTGGCCGTCGGCTCGATCAGTCGGCAGAACGGAACTGCTGCAGATCCTTGAGCTTGGGGTTGTTCGAGAACACCTCGACCGGCGGTGCGACATCGAGTCGCAGTGCCCGCTGGAGGATGCGCACCTGGGTGTGCTGGTTGTACTCGGCGAGCGTGATCGCCCACCCGTCACGACCGGCACGCGCAGTGCGGCCACTGCGATGCAGGTAGTCCTTGCCATCGCCGGCGGGCTCGTAGTGGATGACGGCACCGATGTCGTCGATGTCGATGCCACGGGCTGCCACGTCGGTGGCGACCAGCACGCTGAGCTCACCATCGGTGAACCGCTTCAGTGCCCGCTCGCGCGCTGCCTGGGCCAGGTCGCCGTGGATGGCGGCTGCGCGAACGCCGAGGTCTTGCAGGTTCGCCTCGACGCGGTCACAGGTGCGCTTGGTCTGACAGAAGACGATCGTCTTCGACATACCCGAAGCAATGGACGCGACCACCTTGTCCTTGTCCATGTGATGCACGGCGAGGAACAGGTGGAACATCGTGCCGACCGTGTCGGTGGGTGCATCGATGGCAACCTCGACCGGGTCCTTCATGTACCGCTGGACGAGGTGACCGACATCGCCGTCGAGCGTGGCCGAGAACAGCATCGTCTGCCGCTCGGGGCGAACGCACTTGCGGAGGATCCACTCGACCTGCGGGGTGAACCCATCATCGGCCATGCGGTCGGCTTCGTCGAGGACGAGCACCTGGATTCCGTCGAGGTCGAGCTCGTTCTCCTTGAGCAGGTCGATCAGACGAAGCGGCGTGGCGACGACGACATCGACACCTGCCTTCAGCTCGTCGATCTGCTGGTGACGCGACGCCCCGCCGTACACGGCGAGCACGGTACGGCCGCAGCCGGCGGCCACGGGCACGAGCACCTCGGCAACCTGGAGCGCCAGCTCACGGGTGGGGACGAGGACGAGGCCCAGCGGCTTGCACGGCTCGGCGGTGCCGTCGAGCCGGGCCAGCATCGGCACGCCGAATGCCAGGGTCTTCCCGGAGCCGGTTCGAGCCCGGCCGCACACGTCGCGACCCTCGAGGGCGACCGGGATCGCCTTCGTCTGGATCGCGAACGGGGCGGAGAACCCGGCCGCATGCAGGCCCATGTCGACGAGCTCGGGCACGCCGAGATCGCGGAACCCGGTCGGGGCGTAGGGCTCTGGGTTGGGTACGAAGGTGGAGGCGGGGGTCCGATGCTCTGCCGGCCGCGGTGGCCGACGCTTCTCCCGCGATGCGCCCCTAGGGCGTGCGTGGTCGCTCATGTCGTCGCCCAGGGTACCCGCGCCAGCCCCAGACCCCCTGGACCCTCCCAACCCCGTGCGGTGCGGTGAGGAGTGAGGGGTTCGCGGCCGCCCATCGCTCACCGCGCTGACCACCCACCGCGTGCGGTGAGGAGTGAGGGGTTCGCGGCCGCTCATTGCTCACCGCCGTGGAGTGTGTGGGGGTGGGGGATACGGTCGGCGGAGCTTCCCCTGCTGACACCATCATCGAGGGAGGGCCATGAACCCCGCCATGTCACAGCTGCTGCAGTGGACGGCACGCCACCACACCGTCATCACCGAGCCGGTGATGCGATCGATCGGCCTCACGGTCGATCAGCGCAAGCATCTCGTCGAGATCGGGATGCTGGAGCGCATCGTCGATGGGAGCTATCGGTTCACCGGCGGGCCGGCGGACGAACTCGCCCGCTGCGTCGCTGTGTGCGCCCGACCACTCGGGCTCGTCGTTGCCGGCCCGACCGCCGGCCGCATCCTCGGACTCCGGCGCATGCCACGTGATTCGTTCATCCACGTGCTCGCGCCACCCCACAGCCATCCGACCGTCGAGCCGTGGCTCATTCCGTACCGAACGGCGTTGATCGCCGACGACGACATCGTTCGTCGCACCGACGGGATCACCATCACGTCGGCCGAGCGAACGGCCGTCGACCTGGTCCGGCACCTGCGGCCGACCGACGTGCGTTCCGTCATCGACCAGCTGATCCATGAGGGCCGGTGCACCGTCGAGAGCCTGCACGCCACGGCCGAGCCACTCGCGACACCGGGCAGGCCCTGGGCGCGACGCTTCCTCGGGGAGCTGGCCAAGCGACCCGACGGAGCGGCACCCGAGTCGCACTGGGAGTCGCGGGTCGTGGCCGCACTGACGCGGCGCGGGGTCGATGGGCTCCGCACCCAGCACTGGCTCGACGTCCCGGACTGGGGTCGCATCCGGTTCGATGCCGCCGTCCCCCGGCTCCGCTGGGGCATCGAGGTCGACGCCTTCCCCGAGCACTTCACCGAGAGCGGGTCATCGAAGGACGACGGTCGAGACCTGGCATGCGACGCCATCGGCTGGTGCGTCAGCCGGGTCACCGGGCAGACCCTCGGACGATCGTTCGACGCTGCGATCGATGCCCTCGTGCGCGTCTACGAGCACCGCCTCCACCTCACCCGCCACCCCGTTCGACACCCCGGTGAGGAGTGAGCGGCCGGCAGCCACGCATCGCTCACCGCACGGTGCCGGGCCACGATCGCGGTGAGGGGTGAGCGGCTCCGAGCCACTCATCGCTCACCGCGGCGGGTTTGGGCAACAATGCGGGCATGAAGGTTGCGCTGACGGTGAACGACTTCCTCCGACGGGCCGAGCTCGTCTACCCCAAGCGGATCGGCGTGATCGACGAACCCGACCAGCCGGCCGAGTCGTGGGGCACGCTCACCTTCGCCCAGCTCGCCCAACGAGCACGTGCCCAGGCGGCCGGCCTCGACGCGCTGGGCATCGGCGTCGGCGACCGGGTGGCGATGGTCAGCCAGAACTCGGCACGCCTGCTCACTGCGCTGTTCGGCGTCAGCGGCTCGGGCCGGATCCTCGTGCCGATCAACTTCCGGCTCGTCGCCGAGGAGGTGCGCTACATCGTCGAGCACTCCGGCGCCCGGGTGCTGCTGGTCGATCCCGAACTCGAGGACGCGCTCGCCGACGTCGAGTGTGAACACAAGTACGTCATCGGCGCCGACAGCGATCAGCTGCTGATGCGGTACGACGTCGACCCGCTGCCATGGGAGGGCGACGAGGACGCGACTGCCACCATCAACTACACGAGCGGCACCACCGCTCGGCCGAAGGGTGTGCAGCTGACGCACCGCAACGTCTGGATCAACGCCACCACCTTCGGTTGGCAGCTGGGCATCAGCGACCGCGACGTGTACCTGCACACGCTGCCGCAGTTCCACTGCAACGGTTGGGGAGTCCTCTACGCAGCCACTGCGGTCGGAGCCCGGCATGTCATCATCCGCAAGATCGACGGCGCCGAGATCCTGCGCCGCGTCGACCAGCACGGCGTCACGCTGATGTGCTGCGCACCGGCGGTCGCGAACGCGATCCTCGACGCCGCCGCCACGTGGAACGGCCCGATCCCCGGTCGCGACCGCGTCCGCATGGTGGTCGCCGGTGCGCCGCCGCCCACGCGCACCATCGAGCGCATCGAGACCGAGCTGGGATGGGAGTTCATCCAGATCTACGGCCTCACCGAGACCTCACCGCTGCTCACGATCAACCGCGGGCGCGCCGAGACCGACACCCTCACACCGGGCGAGCGAGCCGCGAAGCTGAGCCGAGCGGGGGCGCCGGCGTTCGGCGTGGACATCCGGATCTCGCCGGACGGCGAGGTGCTGGCCCGCAGCAACCATGTGATGGCCGGCTACTGGGAGCAACCCGACGCGACGGCAGCAGCGGTCCACCCGGCATCGGACGACGCCGAGGGCCCCGACTGGTTCCACACCGGCGACGGCGCCGTGCTCGACGACGAGTGCTACGTCACGATCAGTGACCGGAAGAAGGACGTCATCATCTCCGGCGGCGAGAACGTCAGCTCGATCGAGGTCGAGGACGCCCTGTTCAGCCATCCCGACGTCGCCGAGGTCGCTGTCATCGGCGTGCCCGACGAGAAGTGGGGCGAGCTGGTGATGGCCCTCGTCGTGACGGCGCCCGGATCGACGCTCGACGAGGCGTCGCTGATTGCGTACTGCAAGACGAAGCTCGCCGGCTACAAGTGCCCGAAGCGGATCGAGTTCCGCGATGAACTCGCCCGCACCGCCACCGGCAAGCTGCAGAAGTTCAAGCTGCGCGAGCCGTACTGGGCGGGTCGGACGAAGGCGGTCAACTGACCGGCGAGTCAGTCAGCACTGACGGACCGCTCAGCCCCACTATCTGTTGCATCAGTGAGTAGCAATGCGCGGAACCCCATCGTTACGTTGCTCCCTCGGTCACGGCTGACGCCGGGGGCCCGATCAACTCGACGAGGAGGGGACGCACGATGGACCAGTTCGATGGAACGGCGAACGCCGGACGCAAGGGCATGGCATACGACTGGCAGTCGCTGCTGGCAGCCTCCGAGGCGTCGCAACTCGACGCCGAGCTCCGCACCCTCACCCCCCACCAGTTCGCAGAGTGACGCGGCACCCGGATCGGGTGCTCGTCCTCGGTTGCGGGTCGGTGGCCCAGTGCGTCGTGCCCCTGTTGGTGCGTGACCTCGGCATCGAGCCGTCACGGCTCACCGTCGTCGACTTCGTCGACAACCGTGATCGCATCGCGAACGAGATCGCCCTGGGCGTCACCTACGAGATCGGCCGCGTCACGCCCGAGAACATCGGCGCGTTCCTCGGCGATCGCGTCGGTGACGGCGACGTCCTGCTCGATCTGGCGTGGAACATCGACAACCCGACGATTCTGACATGGTGCCGTGAGCACAACGTCCGCTACCTGAACACCAGCGTCGAGGTGTGGGATCCGTACGTCGATCTCGCCAACACCAAGCCGCTCGATCGCACGCTCTACGTGCGCCACATGGAGCTCCGGCGGATGAAGGCGGCCTGGGGTGACAACTCCGGTGCGACTGCCGTACTCGAACACGGTGCCAACCCGGGCATGGTCAGCCACTTCGTCAAGCAGGCGCTGCTCGAGATCGGTACGGCGATGGTGCAGGACGGGCTCGGTCCCGACGCCCTGGCCGGCGCGCTGGCCACCGCCGCCAACGACGGCACCGGGTTCAACGTGCTCGCGATGCACACCGGCACCAAGGTGATCCACGTCGCCGAGCGCGACACACAGATCACCGACCAGCCGAAGCGCACCAACGAGTTCGTCAACACCTGGAGCGTCGACGGGTTCTACGAAGAGGGCATCGCGCCGGCCGAACTCGGCTGGGGCACGCACGAGGTGAAGCTGCCGCCGAACGCCTACGTGCACACCGGCGAAGGCCCCCGCAACCAGATCGCGCTCGCCCAGCCCGGCATGGAGACCTGGGTTCGCAGCTGGGTACCGAGCGGCGAGATCCGCGGCATGGTCGTACGCCATGGCGAGGCCTTCACCATGTGCGAGCACCTCACGGTGAGCGACCCGGTGACGGGCAACGCTGTGTACCGGCCGACAGTGCACTACGCCTACCACCCCTCCGATGCCGCCATCAACAGTTGCCTCGAGCTGCGCATGCGCGGCTGGGAGATGCAGCCCGAGCAGCGCATCATGAACGACGAGATCATCAGTGGCCGCGACGAGCTCGGCGTGTTGTTGATGGGCCACCCGTACACGGCGTGGTGGACCGGTTCGGTCCTCAGCATCGACGAGGCCCGCGGGATCATCCCACACCAGAGCGCCACGACCGTGCAGGTCGCAGGGTCGATCGTTGCCGCCGTCTCGTGGATGATCGACCACCCGAACGAGGGTGTCTGCGTGCCCGACGACCTGCCGTGGGACGTGCTCCTCGAACGGACCCGCCCCTATCTCGGCACGCTGCACTCGGGCCCGGCCGACTGGGATCCGGTCAGCAGCCGGCGCGACGTGTTCGGGTCGTTCAGCGACGAGCGGGCC
Organism: Ilumatobacteraceae bacterium; assembly: GCA_040878255.1. Lineage (GTDB taxonomy): Bacteria > Actinomycetota > Acidimicrobiia > Acidimicrobiales > Ilumatobacteraceae > VFMC01. Next base: position 17,453 of record JBBDMO010000036.1, on the reverse strand, counting down.
AGCCTCGACCTCGACGACCCCTGGCAGTTCGTCAACTTCCTCACCCGCTGAGCGATGTGGATTAGGGTCTCGTAGCCGATCAACGTTCGGCTTTCATACCAGGGGGACACATCACATGGATCAGGCTCTGACGCGGCGCCTCGCCGCAGAGCTCATCGGCACGTTCTGGCTGGTTTTCGGCGGGTGCGGCACGGCCGTGTTCGCCATCATCACGCGCACCGACGACCAGCTGGGCGTGGGCCTGGTGGGCGTCTCGCTGGCCTTTGGCCTCACCGTGCTCACCGGCGCCTACGCGTTCGGCCACATCTCGGGCGGCCACTTCAACCCGGCAGTCACCCTCGGCCTGGTGGCCGGCAAGCGCTTTGCAGCGAAGGACGCCCCGGCCTACATCGGCGCACAGATCGTCGGCGGCATCCTGGCGGCCGGCGCGATCTGGACGATCGCCAATGGCGTTCCCGGCGGCTTCACCAACACCACACCCGGGAACCTCGCCTCGAACGGCTACGGGCCCGATCGTGGCTTCTACGACCTCGGCGCCGTGCTGTTCGCCGAGGCGCTCCTCACGTTCATCTTCCTGCTCGTGATCATGGGCGCCACGCACAAGAAGGCAGCAGCTGGCTTCGGTGGCCTCGCGATCGGCCTGGCGCTCACGCTGATCCACCTGATCAGCATCCCGATCAGCAACACCTCGGTGAATCCGGCCCGCTCCATCGGACCGGCGATCTTCGAAGGTGGCGACGCGCTGAAGCAGGTGTGGGCGTTCATCCTCGCCCCGATCGTCGGGGCCGTGCTCGCTGGCCTCGTCTACCACTGGCTTGCACCGAACCCCGCCGACGAGGTCGCCCTCGCCGACGCGCCGGCCTGACACGAACCCATGTGCCCGGCCGGTGGTCGAATCGGTCCATTGCCGAATCGACGCCGGTCGGGTACAGTTCGCCTCGTCATGCGCACCAGCGGTCTGCTCCTCCTTCTTCTGTAGGGCAAGCGCCACATATTCGCGCTTGCCCGCCCCCCGCCTCCCGGCTGGGGGCTTCTTGCTTTTTCCGGCCAGTGTCCACGATCCCCGCTCGCACGCACGCTCGTCCCACCAGGAGTTCCGATGCCTCCCGCAAACGTCACCCCCAAGAAGATGGCCTTCGACAAGTACCGCCGGTTCGTCCCGGTCGTACTCACCGACCGCACCTGGCCGAACGTCGTCGTCGACCAGGCACCGCTGTGGTGCAGCGTCGATCTCCGTGACGGCAACCAGGCCCTCATCGACCCGATGGATCCGCAGCGCAAGCGCCGCATGTTCCAAGCGCTGGTGCAGATGGGCTTCAAGGAGATCGAGGTCGGCTTCCCCTCGGCGAGCCAGCCGGACTTCGACTTCGTGCGCCAGCTCATCACCGAGGACCTGATCCCCGACGACGTCACGATTCAGGTGCTCGTGCAGTGCCGCCAGGAGCTGATCGAGCGCACCTACGAATGCCTGCAGGGCGCGCCACGGGCGATCGTCCACTTCTACAACTCGACCAACCCGCTGCAGCGAGAGGTCGTGTTCAACCTCGACAAGCAGGGCATCATCGACATCGCGGTGAACGGCGCCAAGCTGTGCCGCAAGCTCGAAGAGACGATCCCCGACACGCACGTCCGCTACGAGTACTCGCCTGAGAGCTTCACCCTGACCGAACCCGAGTTCGCGATCGAGATCTGCCACGCCGTCATGGACGTGGTCGTACCGACGCCCGACAGGCCGATCATCCTGAACCTGCCGGCCACCGTCGAGTGCTACACGCCGAACGCGTACGCCGACGTGATCGAGTGGTTCGGCCGCCACATCCGCCAGCGCGACAGCGTGGTCATCAGCCTCCACCCGCACAACGACCGGGGCACCGCAACGGCCGCCGCCGAGATGGGCGTCATGGCCGGCGCCGACCGGGTCGAGGGCACCCTGTTCGGCAACGGCGAGCGCACCGGCAACGTCGATCTCGTCAACCTCGCGATCAACCTGTTCGTGCAGGGCATCGACCCCGAGCTCGACATCACCGACATCGACGCGCTGCGCCGCACCGCCGAGTACTGCAACCGCCTGCCCGTGCACCCGCGTCACCCGTGGGTGGGTGATCTCGTCTACACCGCATTCAGCGGCAGTCACCAGGACGCGATCAAGAAGGGCTTCGAGGCACTCGACCGCAAGGCCGCCGCGAACGGTGGCGAGTACCCCGAGTGGGGCGTGCCGTACCTGCCGCTCGACCCGAAGCACCTCGGCCGCACCTACGAGGCGGTCATCCGCGTCAACAGCCAGAGCGGCAAGGGCGGCGTCGCGTACGTCATGAAGGCCGAGCACGGCTTCGACCTGCCGCGCCGACTCCAGATCGAGTTCTCGAAGACGATCCAGCACATCACCGAGGACTCGGGCACCGAGATCAGCCCCGTCGTCATGTGGGATGCATTCCAGAGCGAGTACTTGACGGCCGAGCCCGTTGCTCGCCTCGAGTCGCACGAGCTCCGCAGCGACTCGACCACCGGTCGCACAGCGATCACGGCACAGCTCGTGGTCGACGGCGAGCGTGTGACGGTGACCGGCGAAGGCAACGGGCCGATCGATGCCTTCGTGAAGGCGATCCGGGCCGGCATCGGCGCAACGCTCGACGTGGTCGACTACGCCGAGCACGCGATGGGGCAGGGCTCTGATTCGTCGGCGGTGGCCTACGTCGAGACCTCGACCCCCGAGCACGGCGTGCTGTGGGGCGTGGGCACCGATCCGAGCACGATCACGGCCTCGCTGCGCGCCGTCCTGAACGCACACGAACGCGCACAGCGGCTGCCCTAGCACAGAACGTCACCACATAGTGGCATCAGGTGCGCGTGGTCCGCACAGTCGTCCTCGACGGTGCCACGGACGGCACCGGGACGGAGCAACGGACATGCGCACCTCAGGACGGACCAAGGCGATCATCGCGGCGACAGCCGGCGTGGGCGCCCTCACCATGATGGCTGGCAATGCCTTTACGGCAGGCGGCACCTACGACACCTCTGGCGACGGCTTCGTCGGCGGCACGGTCGACCAGGTGATCTTCGGCGCGAACATCACCAACGTCGCCTACGACCTCGACGGCGACACGATCGACTCGGTCACCGTGACGTTCGTGAACCCGAACCAGCCGAACACCTACCCCGACGGCCCCGCCTCCGAGCAGGACGTCAACGGCATGGCCTTCTCGATCGTGTTCTCGAACGGCGGCACGCCCATCGGCACGTACACATGCGAAGACGTCGGTGACACCACCGACTTCGTGTCGACGTGCACGCCCACGGTGGCGACCACGTCGCGCCTCGTCGACAAGATCACCATGACCGTCCAAGAGCCGTGATCGGGTTCCGCGGTGCCGTTCCGACGGCGCCGCTCGGGACGTTGGCGAGGCACAACTGGCGCGACCGCACCTGGTCGTTGCGTCCCTCGTCGACCGCTCGCCGGCAGACGGCTTCCACTGGTCGCCGATGGGCGCCACGGCACCCTGTGCTCCGGCGTATCGGGCAGGCGGCAACTGCGCTCGTCGTCACGACGTGCACGCTCGCTGCGATCGCCGTCGCATCGGGCTGGCTCCACCCCGTCGTGACGCGCGGCGTCAGCATGCTGCCCACCTACCAGACGGGCGACCTGGTGTTCGTCGCCGATCCGGCCGGAGCCTCCACGATCGGCTCGATCGCTGCCTATCGCAACCCCGCCAACGACAGCATCGTGCTGCACCGCATCGTGGGCGGCGATGCGACTGCCGGGTTCGAACTGCGCGGCGACAACAACGAGTCGATCGACCCGTACCGCCCCGTGCTGTCTGACATGATCGGCGGTCCGGTGCTCACCATCCCCCGGGTCGGCACGCTGCTGCAGCAACCCGGCGCCGTTGCCCCGGTGCTCCTCGGCATCGGTGGGCTGCTGACCGGCCTGCTCGTCGTGACCCAACCGCCTGCGTCTCGGCGCAGGGCGCGTCGTCGACTCCGGGGTTTGCGAACGCTTGGCACCACCCCGTCGATCAGGGCCGCATCGCTGGCACCGCCGACCCAGGCGATCCCGGTGACGGCAGCGCCCGACACCGCACCCGCCACTGCGCACCGCCGCACACCGAGCCGCGCGACGGCCACGCGCATCGCACTCGTGCTGCTGGTCCTCGCCCTCGCAGCGGGGGTCGTTGCCGCGTTCGCCCTTCCCGCGCAGGTGGTCACACCGCCGCCCGCCCCCGAACAGGCGCTCTCGCTGTCGTACGGCGGTCCGGCCGCGGCGGGCGTCACCTACCCCGACGGCGTCGCAGCCACGGGTGATCCGGTGTTCCTGCGCCTCGTCGATCATCTCGACGTGGTGATGCGCTACGACGCCGCCGACCAGCGAACGGTGCGCGGCACCGCTTCGGTGTGGGTGGAGCTCGCGTCCACGTCGGGGTGGTCGTCGCGCGAGGTGCTGGCACAGCAGGACTTCGACGGTGCGACCCAATCACTGGCAGGCACCGTGACGCTCGCCGTACTGCTCTCGACGATCGGTGCGCTCGCCACCGAGACGGGTGTGCCGAGCTCGTCGGCCAAGGTCACCCTGGGCGCTACTGTTGCCGAGGCGACGCTCGACGGCCGCTCGATCGATCCGATCACGAGCACCATCGAGCTGTCACTGACCAGCGACAGCCTCACCCCACTCGATGCAGCCGGCCTGGTCGACTCTGGGAATGCCGATGGGTCGAAGGCGGCCCTGACCACGGCGGCGATGACCGGCAGTGAGCGCCGGACCGCCACCGAGACCGGTGGGATCCCGCGCCGGTGGCGGCAGCCGCTGGTGATGGCACTCCTCGCCGGCGTCGCGTTGGCGGCGCTCGCATGGCCAACGCGCACGACCTCGGTCGTGATGCCGGTCGGCGCGATCGAGCTCTCCCCTCAGTTGACGCGGATCAGGATGGATGACGCCGCTGCGCTCGACGAGATCGCCGCGCACGAGGACGTACCGCTGCTCGCCGGCCCAGGCTGGCGTGCCGTGCTCGTCGAGCAACGGCTCTACTGGGACGGCGACCACGAGCCGCGGTCGACCGAGGCACACGTCCCGGCCTGATCACGGGCGACTACGGTGTCGGCGATGTGGTCGATGCTGAGGCGAACGGTGGCGCTCGCGCTCGTGCTGGCGGGCGTCGCAGTGCTCGTCCGCTGGCGCCGCCTCGAGGCCGGCACCGCACCGTCGTTCGCATCGGCGGCCTGGCCGCCCATCGAGTCACCGGCGCGGTGGACCACCCCTGTCGACGGTGTGCCACCCCCGGGCTACCCGGTGAAGGCGAACGACGATTCGATGATCTTCCACCTGCCGGGAGGCCGGTTCTACGAGCGGACCCGCGCCGAGCGCTGCTACGCGGACGCGGCCGATGCGATCGCTGACGGCTATCGTGCCGCGAAAGCCTGAACCCTGGGGAGAGAACTGATGAAGGTGTCCGTCGATTTCGATGTGTGTGCGTCCACCGGCGCCTGCATGCAGGTGTGCCCCGAGGTGTTCGAGGTCCGCAGTGACGGCTTCCTGTACATCCTGCAGGAGGAACCGGGCGACGAACTGCGCGACAAGGTGCAGATGGCGGCCGACATGTGCCCAACGGCGGCCATCACCGTCGAAGGCTGACGAGTCGGCCGCCCGTGGGCTGGACCGACACGCTGCGCGACGCCTGGCGCGCCACGGATTCCATGCTGTGCGTCGGGCTCGACCCCGACCTCGACCGCATGCCGGCATCACGTGCCGGCTCACCCGATGCCGTCGAGCGGTTCTGCATCGAGATCATCGACGCGACCGCCGACCTGGTGTGCGCGTTCAAGCCACAGGTCGCGTACTTTGCCGCGCAGGGGGCCGAGGCCGCGCTCGAGCGAGTGTGCCGCCACGTCCGTTCGGCGCACCCCGATGTGGTGTTGGTACTCGATGCGAAGCGCGGTGACATCGGGCCGACGGCCGAGCAGTACGCGCGGGAGGCGTTCGATCGCTACGACGCCCACGTCGTCACCGTGAACCCGTACCTCGGCACCGACACTCTGGCACCCTTCCTGCAGGGCCACCCAGGCCGAGGCGTGTTCGTACTCTGCCGCACGTCGAACCCTGGCAGTGGCGACTTCCAGTCGCTCATGGTCGACGGCGAACCGCTCTACATTCACGTCGCTCGCCGCGCTGGCGAACAGTGGAGCACGATGGGCGAATGCGGACTGGTCGTCGGTGCCACCTATCCCGACGAGCTGCGCAGGGTGCGCGACATCGTGGGCGACATGCCGCTGCTGGTGCCGGGCATCGGCGCGCAGGGTGGCGATGTGTTCGCCACCGTGGCAGCGGGCATCGACGCCGAAGGTCACGGCATGGTGATCAACTCGTCGAGAGCAATCCTGTACGCATCGTCGGGTGCCGATTTCGCGTCGGCCGCCCGGGCGACGGCCATGGCCACCCGTGACGAGATCAGGGCCGCTGCGGCAGCCGCACGCTGAACAACGGCGTCAGCCGGCGAGGGTGACGACGCTGATGATGCCCGGCGCCTGGCGAAGCGATGCCACCACGTCGTCGGGAACGACGGCCGTGGGGGCGATCAGCATGACCGCGGTGCCGGGCTCGGCGGCACGGCCGACGTCCATGTCGGCGATGTTCACCCCGGCATCGCCGAGCAGCGTGCCCACCGTGCCGATGACGCCAGGCCGGTCGTCGTTCTTCACCATCAGCATGTGCTCGGCGGGCGGCACGTCGAATGAGTGGTCATCGATGAACACGATGCGCTGCTCGCCGCGACGGCCGACGATGGCACCCGAGATCGAGTGACCACCGCCCCGGATGGTGACGAGGTTGACGAAGTCGGCCGCGGTGGCGCAATTCGTCTCGCGCACCTCGACGCCATGGTCCTTGGCGAGCTGCGGCGCGTTCACGTAGGTGACCGGTTCGTCGCTCATGAAGCCGAAGAATCCCTTCAGCGCGGCCAGTGAGACGATGCGGGTGTCGTAGCCGGCGATGTCGCCGTCGCAGCACACCTCGATCGTGCCGGGGGACCCGCCGGACAGCGACGCGAACAGCCGACCGAGTCGCTCGGCCAGCGGCAGGTAGGGGCGCAGCGTCTCATTCGCCTCGGCTGCGTTGACGTTCACCGCGAACGGCACGAAGTCGCCGGCGAGCGCGAGTTGCACCATGTCGGCGATGGTGTCGCCCGCTTTGTCCTGCGCTTCGCGAGTGGACGCCCCGAGGTGTGGGGTGACGACCACGTTGTCGAGCTCGAACAGCGGCGACGAGGTGGTCGGCTCGGTCACGAAGACGTCGATCGCCGCGCCGGCCACGAGGCCCTCACGGATCGCGTCGGCAAGCACCTGCTCGTCGACGATGCCACCACGTGCGACGTTGATGATCCGCAGCGACGGCTTGGCCTTCAGCAGCAGGTCGCGGTCGATGAGGCCGGTGGTCTCCTTGGTCTTCGGGAGGTGGATCGTGAGGAAGTCGGACTCGGCCACGAGCTGGTCGAGCGCCATGAGCTCGACGCCCATCTGACGGGCCCGGTCGGCAGAGACGAACGGGTCGAACGCCACCAGCCGCATGCCGAAGGCTCGTGCCCGGTCGGCCACGAGCTTGCCGATGCGGCCGAGTCCGACGACGCCGAGCGTCTTGTCGGCGAGTTCGACACCCTCCCACCGGCTGCGCTCCCAGCGGCCCGCCTTCAGCGCTGCGTGGGCCTGGGGCACGTTGCGGGCCTGGGCGAGCAGCAGAGCCATCGTGTGCTCAGCGGCCGAGATGATGTTGCTCTGCGGCGCGTTGACCACCATGACCCCGCGGCGGGTGGCCGCTTCGACGTCGACGTTGTCGAGGCCGATGCCTGCACGCCCGACGACCACGAGGTCGGTGGCCGCCTCGAGCACCTCGGCGGTGACCTGCGTGGCCGACCGCACGATGAGCGCGTGCGCACCGACGATGTGGGTGCGGAACTCCGAGAGGTCGAGCTGGACGTCGACCTGGTGGCCGGCTGCCCGGAGTCGATCGAGACCGCCGTCGGCGATCTCTTCGGTGACAAGGATGCGAGCCATCGGTGACCATCGTTACCGGCGGGCCACGACGATCCGAACCGGCGTGAACATTTCGTTCATGCCGCAACCTCCTTTGCGCATGCGACCCCTCACGTAGTGTCCCGTTCGTGGGTGCGAAGGTGGGCGAGGTCGAGCGATGGTTCATCCGTCGCGGCGTGCCGCACTTCATCGACGAGTACGCGCCCACCACGGACATCTGGAACCGCAGTCTGCCGATGCTCGTGGTCGCCTACCTGGCGGGGGGCCTCAACGCCCTCGACCTGCGCAACTGGGGCTGGGAGCGCAACGCGGTCGTCGCCTGCATCGTCGTGGTCGTGCTGGTGGCCGGTTGGATCGGGGTGAACCTGGCGCGTGGGCGAACGGCGCTCGCCATGCCCGACGTCGTCGGCGTGCCCGAGCTCGCCCTGTTCATCATCGGCCCGACCCTGCCGTCGTTGCTGTTCGGTCAGTGGAGCGACGCGGCGCAGGCGCTCGTGGCCGGCTTCGCGGTGCTCGGGCTGATCTACCTCGCGACGAGCTACGCCGTCGTGGCACTGCTCGGCTGGGCGGCACGCCGCAGTGCTGCGCAACTGCCGAGCCTCGCCGGGCTGGTCGTTCGGGCGCTGCCGCTGTTGCTGCTCTTCACCACGTTCCTGTTCATCAATGCCGAGGTGTGGCAGGTGGCCGGCACGCTGACCGGTCTGCCATACGTCGCGACCATCGGCATCTTCGTCCTGCTCGGGGCAGTGTTCGTGCTGTCGCGCGTGCCCAGTGTCATGCGGGGGCTCGCCACGTTCGGCTCGTGGGACGAGGTGCGAGAGGCATCGACCGGCACGCCGGCCGACCGGCTGGTGGTGCCGGCGTCCGGCCCCGTGCCGCCGTTTCGCCTGACCCGTCGCCAGCAGCTCAACGCCGCGCTGGTCGCCGTGTTCAGTCAGGCGCTGCAGATCACCTTCGTTGCGATCGTGCTCACCCTCTTCTTCACGCTGTTCGGCTTCCTGGCCATCACCGAGGCCACCGCGCTCTCGTGGACGCAGGCACCCGAGATCAACGTGCTCGCGAGCGTGACGATCGGTGACCGGGCGCTGGTCCTCAGCGATCCGCTGCTGCGGGTGGCGGGCTTCCTCGGCGCGTTCACCGGGATGTACTTCACGGTCGTGCTGTCGACCGACGCCACGTACCGCGACGAGTTCGCCGACGACGTCGCCCCGCAGATCCGTCAGGCCCTCGCCGTGCGCGTCGTATATCTGGCGCACCGACTGCGAGCCGAAACGGGTGCGATCCAGTAGCTTTCGCTGCATGCCGCACCCGTTCCTGTCCCCTGCCTGGATGGAGGCCGCCAAGGCCATCCGCGAGAAGTACGCCGATCAGGCCACAAAGGTCACGTCGGTGATCCGGATGAACCAGGTCATCACGGGCGTGCCCGACGACGTCTACCACGAGTCGACCATTCGCACGTACCTCGACACCTCATCAGGCACGGCCGAGCTCGAGCTCGGTCAGCTCGAGACCGCCGACGCCACAATCACCACCGACTACGAGACGGCGCGCATGCTGTTCGTGGCACCCGATCCGGCGGCAGGCATGCAGGCCTTCATGTCCGGCAAGATCAAGGTCCAGGGCGACATGATGAAGATGATGGCGCTGCAGACCGCGATGCCGCAGGACGACACGGCCAAGACCATCGCTCAGGAGATCCAGGACATCACGAGCTGAGCCGGGGCGGCTGGAGCCGCCCCGTGTCAGCCGGGTCGGCGCAGCGGGGCCAACGCGTCGGCGAGATCGGCCACCGACCACTTCGAGTCGCGATCGACTCCCTCGCCTCGCGACCAGCTCTCGATGATCGTGACGTTGCCGCCCTGCACCAGGAACGTCTCGCCCGTGAAGGCGCAGTCCGCCGACGCGAGGTAGGCGACCAACGGTGAGATGTTGGCGGGATCCCACTGGTCGAACACCCCCTCCTTGGGGGTCATGATGTCCTCGAGTCCCGGTGTGGCGAGCGTGAGCCGGGTGCGTGCACCCGGTGCGATCGTGTTGCTCTTCACGTTGTAGCGCACGAGCTCTTTGGCAGCGATCTGGCTGAACGTCGCGATGCCCGTCTTGGCCGCGCCGTAGTTGGCCTGACCAGGGTTCGCGAACAACCCCGAGGTGGACGACGTGTGGACCAGGTTGCGGGGCTTGCTGATACCGGCCTTGTGCTGCTCGCGCCAGTAGGCGGCGGCCCAGCGGGTGGGGGCGAAGTGGCCCTTGAGGTGGACCGCGATGACGGCGTCCCACTCCGCCTCGGTCATGTTGACCAGCACGCGATCGCGCAGGATGCCCGCGTTGTTGACCAGGATGTCGAGGTCACCGAAGGTCTCGACCGCCGAGTTGATCAGGCGCTGGGCACCCTCCCAGTCGGCGACGTCCTCGCCGTTCACGACCGCCTCGCCACCCATGGCGCGGATCTCTTCGACCACCTGTTGGGCGGGTGACATGTCGGCACCGGTGCCGTCGTTGGTCGCGCCGAGGTCGTTGATGACCAGCTTGGCACCCTCCGCAGCGAAGAGCAATGCGTGCTCGCGACCGATGCCGCGCCCCGCGCCGGTGATGATGGCGACGCGACCGTCGAGTGCACCCATCTGCTACCCCTGTCCTCTCGGTGGTGCGGAGCGCCGTGGCGTGCCGCTGTGATGCGTGAACTTAGCCAGCGGGCACGCCGAACAGGAGATCGACCGCGGTACTGCGCGGGAAGGTCTGACCAGCAGCCAGGGGCACGCCGTTCACGGACGACCCGATGTTGACGCCGGCCGGATCGCCACTGACCGTGCCGACCGTGAAGCCCGCTGCGATGAGGGCCTGGCCTGCCTGGTCGGGCGTGAGGTTGGCCAACGGCGGCACGATGACCAGATCGACGCCCTTCGACACGGCGACCGTCACCGACGCACCCGGGGCGACCTCGGTGCCGGCGGCGGGGTCCTGACGGGCGATGCCTCCCACCGGCACGGCGGCGCTGAACTCGTCCGGCACCTGCACGATCAGCAGGTCGAGTGCGGCGAGCTGCGCCGTGGCGTCGGCGGCGGACATGCCGGTGAGGTCGGGAACGACCCGCGGTGCGGGACCGGCCGAGACCACCGCGGCGACGAGAGTTCCGGGCAGCACGGTGTCACCGGCGACGAGGCCCGGCTGCGACGGCACGGTCCACGAGATGATCGTGCCTGCGGGCACCGTCTCGTCGAACACCAGTTGGTCCGCCTGGAGAGCGAGGTCGAGCACCATCAGTTCAGCGGCGGCCTCGTCGACCGTCGAACCGACGATGTCGGGGAGCACCCGTGGCGCGGGGCCCGTGCTGACGACCATCACGAGTGCCCCGCCCTCGGCGACCGAGGTGCCTGCGGCCGGATCGGTGCTGATGACGGAACCCAGCGTCACATCGTCGCTGAACTCCTCGACGATGGTGACGTCCCAGTCGAACTCGCTGATCAGGTTGAGCGCTGCACCCTGCTCGAGCCCGGCCAACTGCGGCACCGCGTGGGTCGGAGTGCGCGCGACGAACCAGGCGAGCGCGCCACCCGCAACGAGGGCGACGAGCACGACGGCCACAGCGATGACGAGGCGTCGACAGCCCTGCCGTTCGAGCGGCGCTGGGGCCTCGCCGTCTGCCGGCGGGGGCGGAGGCGGAGGCGGAATCGGTCCATCTGCGGCAGTGGCGGCACCGGCCCCGGTGACGACCGACGCCACGGCGCCGGTCCGGCCGGCCGATGCGTCGACGCCGAGCACCACGGGCGCGGGCGAACCCACCGACGGGGTGCCCACTGCACCGAGCATGGCAGCGTTCGGGGCACCGGATGCTTCGGTGGTGTTCACCATCACCGCAGCAGCGCCGCCGATCGACGGCTCGGTGACGACGATCGCGGGCGGGACAGTGGGGGCCGATGGACCGGCGCTCACCATGGCACCGGCACCGGCACCGGCGGTCGGGTCGGGGTCGAACAGACCACCGCCGAGGAGGGCGATGGGAGCAGGTCGCGGCAGCTTCTCGGCAGCCTGCACCAGGGCACGCCCCAGCTCGGCTGCCGAGTAGCGGTCGGCGGGGTCGGGGCGGCCCGCACGCTCGAGCACGGCGGCCAGCGGTCCGAGGTCGGCGGACACGGGCATCAGCTTGTCGAGGCGCCCCGAGAGGGTGGCGACCGTCGAGTCGCCAACGAACGGGAGCTGACCGGTGACGGCCTCGAGCAGGCACAGGCACAGCGAGTAGACATCGCTGGCCGGGGTGGATGCCTGTCCGCGAGCCTGCTCGGGCGATGCGTACTTGGCCCGGTCGATGTTGAGCCGGCCCGGATCAGCCCACTGGTCCTCGGCCACGAGGCGGCCCAGACCGAGGTCGGCGACCCGGAGGCGGCCGTCGGAACCGAACATCAGCGTGGTGGGCCGGACATCGCCGTGAACGAGGCCCGCCCGGTGCGCGACGTCGAGCGCCCGACAGACGTCGAGCCCGACGACGACGGCCTGCGACGGTGTGAGCGTGCGGCCACGATCGCGCAGGTCGCGCAGGCTGCCACCCGTCAGGTTCTCGGTGACCACGAACTGGACCTCGTGCTCGTTCCACGTGGCCGTGCCGTAGTGGAGGACCGCAGCGAGATTGGGATGACGGATCGACGCAACACGAGGGATGATCTCGGCGAACTGCTGCGAGAAGCCGGGGAGCGCACAGACGTCGGGGTGGACGATCTTGACGGCCACCGTGCGGTCGTCGAGCAGGTCGACCGCTTCGAACAGTGCGACGTCGAGGCCGGTGCCGCGACGGCCGACGAGCCGGAAGCGGTCGGCGAACAGGCGGTCGCCCGGTGCGCCGGAAGTGCCCGCCGTGGGTGCGTCGAGGTCACTCATCGGAACGGTGACGCTAGCTGCTGCTGCTGCGCAACGGGACGCGAGTGTGCCGGTGGAATCGGGGCACCCCTGGGCGAGACTGTCGTCCGTGCATGCCCCTCGACCTCGGAAACGGATCGACGTCAAACTGCTCCTGGCCAGCCTTGGCATCGCGGCCGGCGTCGTGTTCATCATCGCCGGACTGCGTACCTCGGTCACGGGGCGCGACCAGCTCGGCCTGCCGCCCGAGATCGAGTCCGTCGATCCCATCAGCGGGGCGACACAGGTGCTGCAGCAGACGCGCGTGTTCGTCGACATGATCGGCGGCCACGAAGGCGTCCTGGTGATCGACGGTGTCGAACTGCCGACCGTGTCACTCGACGACCTCTCGAAGACACCACCCGGCCTCGGTGACGCAGCGGGCGATCAGATCGACGTTCCCGAGGGTGCGGTCTTCGAGCCCGGCAACGTCACGCTCACGTACACCACCCAGGAGGGCGCGCTCGTCGGCCCGTTCGCCACCGGGACGCACACCGCCGAGGTCATCTACTGGCTCGCCGAGGACGGTCGCCAGAAGTCGCGCTCGTACACCTGGACGTTCTACGTCGTCTGACCCTCGTCGTCCGCCACCACCTGCGGGAGCGTGCCGGTCTCGAGCACGTGCACGAATCCGGCTTCGTCCAGGATCGGCACCCCCAGATCGGTCGCCTTGGTGAGCTTGCTCGCCCCCGGCTCGGCACCCACCACGACCGCATAGGTCTTGGCGCTCACGCTGCCGGGGCTCTTGCCACCACGACCCTTGATCGCCGCCTCGGCCTCATCGCGGCTGAAGCCCTCGAGCGAGCCGGTCACCACGACCGCCCGCCCGACGAGGTTCTGCGGCAGGCGGCTCACCTCGAGCTTGCCCAGCTCGACCCCGGCCGAGCGCAGCTTCTCGATCATGGCGCGATTCCCCGCGTGGTCGAACCAGCGAACGATCGACGCAGCGATGGTGGGTCCGACACCATCGGTGGTGGCGAGGTCGGCCTCGGATGCATGCATGACGGCATCGAGGTTGCCGAAGGCGCGGCTGATGCCATCCGAGGCCGATGGCCCGAGCCCTTTGATGCCGAGTGCCGTGAGCAGCCGAGGCAAGGGAGGGTCCTTCGATGCGGCGATGCCCGCCACGAGCTTCTCGGCGCTCATCCGCCCGAAGCCGTCGAGCTCCAAGAGTTGGTCGACGGTGACGGTGTAGATGTCGGCAGGGTCGTGGACGAGGCCGGCGTCGCTGAGCTGGAAGACCGTCCGTTCGCCGAGACCTTCGATGTCCATGGCCCCACGCGACGCGAAGTAGATGATCCGCTGATCGCGTTGGAACGGGCAGCCGGCCTCGACGCAGCGGGTGTCGGCCTCGCCAGGCAGGCGGACGAGGTCGGTGCGCAGCTCGCACGGGCATGTGGTCGGGAAGGTCCACGGCGGGGTCGCCGCGGGCCGCAACGACACCACGGGGCCGACGACTTCGGGGATCACGTCTCCGGCCTTGCGCACGACCACGGTGTCGCCCGGACGCACGTCCTTGAGCCGGACCTGGTCTTCGTTGTGGAGCGTGGCCATGCTCACCGTCGAACCGCCCACGAACACGGGTTCGAGCACGGCGAACGGCGTCGCCCGACCCGTGCGGCCGATCGAGATCTGGATGGCGGTGAGGATGGTGGTCCGCTCCTCGGGCGGGAACTTGAAGGCGATCGCCCAGCGGGGCGCCCGTGACGTGAACCCGAGGAGCTCGCGCTGAGCGAGCGAATCGACCTTCGCGACAGCGCCGTCGATCTCGTACGCGAGATCGTGGCGGTGCTCGACCCAGCGTTGGCAGAACCGGTACACGTCGTCGAGCGAGGCGACGCGCTCGATCTCGGGGTTCACGGGGAAGCCGAGACCCGCCAGGAAGTCGAGGGTGTCGTGGTGGGTCGTGAACTCGGGGCCACCCACCACCTCGCCGAGCTGGTAGCTCCAGAAGCTGAGCTCGCGCGACGCCGTGACCCTCGGGTCCTTCTGGCGCAGGCTGCCTGCGGCAGCGTTGCGCGGGTTCGCGAACCGAGGCTGCCCGGCGGCGAGCGTGCGCTCGTTGAGCGCCTCGAAGCTCGACAGGGGCATGTAGATCTCGCCGCGCACCTCGACCACCGCCGGCGATCCCGGTGGCAGCTGCTTCGGCAGCGCAGCGATCGTGGCGACGTTGGCCGTGACGTCCTCGCCGACCCGGCCGTCACCGCGGGTTGCGGCCTGCACGAACCGACCGTCCTCGTAGCGGATGCTGATCGCGAGACCGTCGATCTTGAGTTCGCAGACGTACTCGGCGACGTCGCCGCCGAGGCCTTTCGCGACCCGCTCACCCCAGGCGGTCAGCTCGGCGGTGTCCATCGCGTTGTCGAGGCTGGTCATCGGCACCCGGTGGACCACCGGTGCGAACGTCGCACCGAGGGGTGCTGCGCCAACGACGCGCGTCGGTGAGTCGGCTGCGACCAACTCGGGGTGCCGATCCTCGATGTCGCGCAGCTCGCGGATGAGCCGGTCGTAGTCGGCGTCGCTGACCTCGGGCGCGTCGTGGCCGTAGTAGCGCTCGTTGTGGTGCTGGATCTGGCGGGCCAGTTCGGCGGCGCGCCCTGCGACGTCGTGGGCGTCGGCCACGTCAGGCACCGAGCACGAAGCGCGAGGCCGTGGCCTGGTCGCGCACGCGTCGGCTGAGCTCGTCGGTGATCCGGAAGACTCGGTCGGCGACCGCGGGCGTGTGCATGCCGAGGCCGCACTCGGGGGTGATCATCGACTGGCGGCGGAGCTGCAGGTGGTCGCAGCCACGCTCGACCAACTGGCACCACAGCTCGCTGAGCTGACGCCAGGGACGCTCGGCAGTGGTGGAGATCGGCCCATCGGTGTGTACCGCACCCCACGCCATGACACCACCGCGATCGAGGAACTGAGCGACGTAGCCGGCTGCGCCCACGATGGAGGCGTGCAGCGGCATGCTGAGCACCTGCGGTCCGGCGGCGATGAGCGATGCCCAATCGGCGTCGCCGCAGACGTGCAGGCCGGACACGGCACGCGGCTCGATCGCCGCGAGGGCTGCGGACACAAGGTCGATCGCAGTGTCGGGCGCCAGCGGGAACGCCGCATCGGTGACGGCGGCCATCTCGGGTTCGTCGATGAAGACCATCTGTTGGCACCCGGGAATGGCGGTCTCGACGGCGTCGAGCAGGTGCTGCACATGAGCGCGAACGGCACGAACGGCTACGTCGAACGCATCATGGGACGGCACCCCGGCACGCAGCAACGCAATGCCGAGTGTGACCGGTCCGACGAGCTGCCACTTGACCGATTCGGTGCGACCCGGTGCTGCGGCGAGGAACGTCCGGAAGCCTTCGAACGCATCGTGGTCGAGATCGGTGACGACGTCGGCCAGCGGATCGACAGCGGCGACGTCGACCGAGATCGCGCCGTACTGGCCGATCGTGATGCCGGGGATGCCGAGCATCGCCTGCACGATCATTCCCTCGGCCGGCGAGCGGCGCGGCAGCGTGGGAATCGTGGCGATCTCGGTGACCCGGAGGGCGAACTCGACACCCGCGGCGAGGTCACGGTGGGGGAGGCTGCCGATGCCGACGGTGGCACCGTTGCAGGGCTGGGTTGCCGCCATCACGCACTCCCTTCGAGGTCATCGTGACACGCACTGCTCGGCTCGGGCGAGGTGAGCATCACCGATGGCGATCGTGTGTCGGTGGATACCCTGTCGGCTCGTGGGCGCCGAAGGCAAATCATCCGAACTGGGATTGCTTGCCATTCGCCTGCTAGAGGGTCGAGCAGTCGTGTGGGCGGCGCGTGTGTCGTGGTTGCTGCTCGCAGTGGTCGGCGGGGCCGCATTCGGGCAGGCTCTGGCATCACACGGCCGGCCCGTCCAGCTCGTCGGCACCACGCTTGCGTGGATGGCGTGGGGTGCGGTCACCGCAGCGTTGCTCGTACCGTCCACCGTGTCGCTCACCGTGGCGCGCAGCGTCGTACCCGCCGCTGTGGTCGCTGCGGTCGCGGCATCGTTCGGCGCCGATGGCACGTTGGCGGCGGTGGCAGCCGTCGGCACAGCACTCCTCTCTGGCGCGTTCGTCCTGAGTGGCGGCTTCGGCGAGGTCTTCGCACAGGCCTCGGCCTACGGAGACGAACGCCGCTTCCCGCTGCGTCCACCCGTTGCGTTCCTCCTCCCCACGGTGGTGTCGTGGATGGTGCTGTGCGCGTGCGCCATCGTCGGCCCGCTCGCCCTGGCCGCACGCGCCTGGTTCCTCGGCGTGCCGCTCACAGCGGCTGCGCTGGGCCTCGGCTGGTTCCTCGGCCGCCGCTTCCACCGCCTGTCGCGCCGCTGGTTGGTGCTGGTGCCCGCCGGCATCGTCCTGCACGACCACCTCGTCCTCGGTGACACGGCGATGTTCCAGCGGTCGGCCGTTGCCCGTGTGGGCCTCGCCCTCGAGGGCACCCAGGCCGCCGCCCTGACCGGCCCGGCCCCGGGCAACGCGATCGAGATCGAGTTGCGCGAGATGGCCACCGTGGTGCTCGCCCCCAGTCGACACAAGCAACGG
>JBBDMO010000035.1:0-7316 GCA_040878255.1 Ilumatobacteraceae bacterium | reverse complement strand
CTGAGCCGGGCGACATCGACCGCCTGGGTGACGTCTACCCCTCGACCGTCGACCTCGATCAGGTCGATGCCTCCGGTGCGGTCATGGCGCCATCGCACGACATGGTCGCCGACCCGCCGCTCGAGCACGTGTGCGTGCAGGTTGCGCCACCCGGGCGGCAGCGTGGCCAACACGGTGCGGGCCGCGGCGTCGATCCCGATGAGTGCAACGGCAGCGGATGCCACGATGTCGTCGGCCGGCGGTGCGGGCTCGGCGAGTGGGGTGCGGTCGAGGTAGCTCGTGTCGATGACGCTGTTCCCGTCGCGCCCGTCGATCGCTTCGAGGTTCGTGGCGAGGTGGATGAGCTGCTCGCGGTTGGTGACCGGGCCGACGATGGTGGCGCCCGTCAGAGCGGCCACGATGCGCCGTGCTGCCACCGCACGGGTGGGCCCGTGCGCGATGACCTTGGCGATCATCGAGTCGTAGTGCGGGCTGACGACCGACCCGCTCTCGACGCCACTGTCGACCCGCACGCCGTCGATGACCGGGAAGCTGATCGTGTGAAAGGTGCCCGAGCTCGGCCGGTAGCCGTTGACCGGATCTTCAGCGCAGAGCCGGACCTCGATGGCGTGTCCGTTCGAGACGGGGTGGAGCGCGGCGTGGGGCAGCGCCTCACCGTTTGCGACCAGCAGCTGCAGTTCGACGAGGTCGAGACCCGTGACCATCTCGGTGACCGGGTGCTCGACCTGCAGGCGCGTGTTCATCTCGAGGAATGAGAACGTGCCGTCGCGCTCGAGGAGGAACTCGACGGTGCCGGCGCCGACGTACCCGACGGCGCGCGCCGCCGCGACCGCCGCATCGCCCATGCGGTTGCGAAGGTCGTCATCGACTGCGGGGGATGGGCTCTCCTCGACGATCTTCTGGTGGCGTCGTTGCAGGGTGCAGTCGCGTTCGAACAGCGACACGGTGTTGCCGTGGGTGTCGGCGAACACCTGGATCTCGACGTGGCGCCCACCCTCGACGTACCGCTCGACGAACACGGTGCCGTCACCGAACGCCGACAGCGCCTCGCGCTCGGCGCCTGCGATCGCGTCGGCGAGTTCGTCAGCGGTGTGGACCACGCGCATGCCTCGACCGCCACCACCGGCCGACGCCTTCACCAGGGCGGGCAGCCCGACCTCGTCGAGTGTCTCGACGGTGCTGTCTGGCAGCACCGGCACGCCGGCCGCGCGCATGAGCGCCTTGGCCCCGATCTTCGAACCCATCGCGGCGATGGCGGACGCGGGCGGCCCGATCCAGGTGAGGCCTGCAGCGGCGACCTCGGCCGCCGCATCGGGGCGCTCGGACAAGAAGCCGTAGCCGGGGTGGATCGCCTGCGCCCCGGTGCGCTCGGCTGCGGCGATGATCAGGCGGGTGCGGAGGTAGGTGGCCGATGGTGCGGTGCCGGGCAGCCGCACGGCCACGTCGGCCTCGTGCACGTACGGCGCGTCGGCATCGGCGTCGCTGTACACGGCCACGGTGGCGATGCCGAGTCGTCGGCAGGTGCGGATGATGCGTCGAGCGATCTCGCCGCGGTTGGCGACGAGCAAGGTGTCGATGGGGGAGCGCAGGGCGGCGGGGCTCATCGCATCACATCCGGTAGACGCCGTAGCCGCGGGTGCCGTGCACCTCGTCGTTGTCGATCGCGCTGAGGCACATGCCGAGCACGGTGCGCGTGTCGCGCGGGTCGATGATCCCGTCGTCGTAGAGCTTGCCGGTCATGAACATCGCCAGCGACTCCCGCTCGATCTGCTCCTCGACGGTGCGGCGCATCGCGTCGTCGGCCTCGTCGTCGAACGGCTTGCCGAGCGAGGCAGCCGACTGCTTGGCGACGATGCTGAGCACGCCGGCGAGCTGCTGAGGGCCCATCACCGCAGTCTTCGCATTCGGCCACGCAAACAGGAAGCGTGGTCCGAACGCCCGCCCGCACATGCCGTAGTTGCCGGCCCCGTACGACGCTGCCATGTGGATGGTGATGTGGGGCACCCGGCTGTTGGTGACGGCGTTGATCATCTTGGCGCCGTCTTTGATGATGCCTCGGCGCTCGAACTCCTTGCCCACCATGTACCCCGTGGTGTTCTGGAGGAACACGAGCGGCGTGTCGATCTGGTTGGCGAGCTGGATGAACTGCGCGGCCTTCTCGGCCTCCTCGCTGAACAGCACGCCACGATGGTTGGCCAGGATGCCGACCGGATAGCCGTGGATCTCGGCGAACCCGGTGACGAGCGAGCTGCCGTACAGCGGCTTGAACTCGTCGAAATCACTGTCGTCGACGATGCGCGCGATGACGAGGCGGGGGTCGAACGGCACCTTCGGGTCGGCCGACGGGATGCCGAGCAGTTGGTCGGCGTCGAACCGCGGCGGCCGGGCCGCACCCCGGGGCCCGGGGCCGCGCTTGCGATGGTTCAGGCGGCGCACGACCTGGCGTCCGAGGCGGATGCCGTCGAGCTCGTCGACCGCGAAGTAGTCGGCCAGACCGCTGACGCGGGCGTGCATGTCGGCGCCGCCGAGACTCTCGTCGTCGCTCTCCTCGCCGGTCGCCATCTTCACGAGCGGTGGCCCGCCGAGGAACACCTTCGAGCGCTCCTTGATCATGACGATGTAGTCGCTCATGCCCGGCGTGTAGGCGCCACCAGCGGTGGAGTTTCCGAACACCACGGCAACGGTGGGGATGCCCTTGGCCGACAGTGCGGTGATGTCACGGAAGCTCTTGCCGCCGGGGATGAAGATGTCGCTCTGCGACGGCAGATCGGCACCACCGGATTCGACCAGGCTCACGAGCGGCAACCGGTTCTCGGACGCAATCTCCATCGCCCGGATCTGCTTCTTCATGGTGAACGGGTTGCTCGCCCCGCCGCGCACGGTGGGGTCGTTGGCGACGATGACGCACTCGACGCCCTCGACCACACCGATGCCCGTCACCATGCCGGCACCGGTGGGGAACTGGCTGCCCCATGCTGCCAGGGGCGACAGTTCGAGGAACGGGCTCGCCGGGTCGAGTAGCGCCTCGACCCGCTCACGCGCCAGAAGCTTGCCGCGCGTGCGGTGACGCTCGACGTAGCTCGGCCCGCCGCCGGCAGCGACCTTGGCGAGCTCGGTGTCGTGCGCGGCGAGCTGGGCGAGCATCGCCTCGCGGTTGTCTCGGTACGCGTCGGACGACGTGTTCACGGTGTCGGGCAGCACGGGCATCTCAGCGCACCTCCGTCGTTGTCCAGCGTGGCGTCCGCTTCTCGGCGAAGGCGCTCATGCCCTCGGCTGCCTCGGCACTGGCGAACAGTTCCTCGCTGAGCGTCCGCATATCGTCCCACGACCGCTCGCCCCGGAGCAGCCGCTTGGTGGCTGCAACGGCACCCGGCGCGCCCTGCAGCACACCGGCGACGAGACCGCGCACCGTGTGCGTGACGTCGTCGGTGACATGTGTGACGAGCCCCATGTCGAGCGCCGTGGCGGCATCGAAGGTCTCGCCCGTGAGGAATGCGGCGGCCAACTTCGTCCACGGCGAACGCTGCAGGATGGGCACGCTGATGATGGCCGGTGCCACTCCGATACGGACTTCGGTGAACGCGAAGTTGACGTCGCGCTGGACGACCACGAGGTCGCACGATGCCATCAGGCCGACGCCACCGGCTCGCACCGGCCCCTGCACGGCGGCGATGGTGGGCTGGTGTGCCTCGCTGAGGCGCCGCATCGCCCGCATCATCGGCCCGGCGTCGGTGGGCCCGTTGCTCCGTTCGCGTAGGTCTGCTCCCGCACAGAAGACCGGCGGCGTGTGGCCGAGCACGATGACCCGCACGTCGGGCTGCTCGGCCCGGTCGAGGGCCTCGTGCAGGCCGGCCAGCAGTGCACTCGACAGCGCGTTGCGGTTGGCGGGGGAGTCGAGCGTGATCGTGGCGACGCCCTCCACGACCTGGCACTGCACCGGCTGGTCCCCCATGGCGGCGACCTTACCCGTCCGTCGCAGGTGCCTCGGTGCCGGTGATGTCGCGCAGGAACGCCTCGGCATCGGCGCGGTGACGCGTGCGTCGCATCGGGGGCAGTGCCTTGACGATGTCCCACCGGTAGCTCGCCGTGCCGAGCCGCGGGTCGAGCACCGCCACGACGCCCCGATCGGTGGTGCTGCGGATCAGCCGCCCCGTCGCCTGCGCAAGCAGGATCGACGCACGCGGCACGTCGATCTGCGAGAACGCCGCAGCGCCCAACAGGTCGCGCCGCGCCGACAGCAGCGGGTCGTCCGGCCGCGGGAACGGGATGCGGTCGATGATGACCAGGCTCAGCGTCCGTCCCGGGATGTCGATCCCCTGGAACAGCCCGGCGGTGGCGAACAGGCAGGTGGCCTCGTCGTCGGCGAATGCCTTTACCAGCGCGTTCTTCGGGAGGTCGCGCTGGGTGATGATCGGCTGGGTCACCTTCAGCCGTACGGCAGCCGCTGCCGCGTCCATCGCCTTCCAACTGGTGAACAGTGCCAGCGTGCGGCCGCCCGCCGCCGTGATGAGCGCGGCGATCTCGTCGTGGGTGGCTGCGTCGCGCTGGGGCGACCGCGGGTCGGGCAGGTGGATCGCACAGTAGAGGAGCCCGTGGTGCTCGTAGTCGAACGGGCTGCCGACGTCGAGCGTGTGGACCTTTGCCGGTTCGGCGGGCAGCCCGACGCGCGTCGCGAGCGAGGTGGGGATCGTGGCGCTGGTGAGCACCGCGGTGCGGCGGCTCCACACCCCCTCGCTGAGCACCGGTCCGACGTCGAGGGGAGCCACCTCGAGTCGTGGCTGATCGGGCGAACCGGACACGAACGCGACGGACCCCTCGCGTGCCCCGATGCAGGTGTCGATGTGTTCCTGCAACCGGGTGCAGACCTGCTGCGCTCGGATGACCCGCTGCTTCGCGTCCTCGAGTTGGGTGTTGATCGAGCGCAGGGCCGATTGCGCTGCCTCGAGGCGCGAGCGGCCGATGATGAGTACGTCCTGGATCACTTCGGGCAGCGGCTCGGAGAGTCGTTGCCCTGCGTACGGGCCGAGCACGTCGCGCAGCGCCTGAGCCGCTTCGGCCACCGGCCCGACCACGGCAGGGTCGTCGATGATGCGCCGCAGGGTCCCGGCCGCCAGGACGAAACGTCCGGGCCCGATCTGCACACCGACGGTATCGCTCATGATGTCCTCGAGCTGGTGCGCCTCGTCGACCACCACCACATCGTGTTCAGGCAGGATGACCCCGCCCGACGCGACGTCGAGGCCGTAGAGGTGCAGGTTCACCACCACCACGTCGGCCGCAGCGGCGCGTTGCCGCGCTGCTTCGGCGAAGCACGGTCCGCCCATCGGGCAGCGCGTCGCACCGGGGCACTCGTCGCCGCTGACGGTCACGGCACGCTGCGACGCGTCGGTGGGCGACCAGGTCAGCTCGGCGAGGTCACCGGTCTTCGACGTGCCCGCCCATGCAGCCAGCTTCAGCACCTCGGCCTTCGTGGCGACGGCCATGTCGTCGATTTCGAGGGTGCCTTGGCCGGCCTCTCGCGACTGCAGCTCGCGCACGCGCTGCAGGCACAGGTAGTTGCTCCGGCCCTTGAGGATCGCCCACGTGAACGGCCGGGGGAGGTGCGCCTCGAGGAAGGGCAGGTCCTTGCCGGCGAGTTGGTCCTGCAATGCCTTCGTGGCCGTGGCGACCACCACCCGCTTGCCGCTGAGCACAGCGGGGACGAGGTACCCCCATGACTTGCCCGTGCCGGTGCCGGCCTGTACGACGACGTGCGTTCCCTGAGCGACACCATCGGCGACGGCCTCGGCCATCGCCACCTGTTCGGGCCGTTGTTCGCCACCACCGGGCAGGGCGGCGGCAAGACGGGCGAGAGCATCGGAGACAGCGGACATTGGGGTGGTGGTGGTGGAGGAGGCGGCTACGAGGCGATCGAGGGTCAGCGGGCGAGCGCGAGTGCCGCATCGAGTTCGGCGGCATCGAACTCGGGCCAGGTCTTGTCGGTGAAATACACCTTCGAGCCAACGATCTGCCAGAGCATGAAGTTCGAGATGCGGAGCTCGCCCGAGGTGCGCACGAGCACGTCGACCGGCGGCAGATCGGGCAGATAGAGGTGGTGCGCGATGCTTGTTTCGCTGATCTCCTCGCCGGCTCGTCGGGCCTCGTGGGCAGCGTGGACCAATTCGGCACGACTGCCGTAGTCGAACGCAACGGTGAGCACCATGCCGGTGTTGCGGCGCGTGTCCGAGATCGCCTTGCGGATCGCCCGCTGCACGTACTTGGGGGTGCGTGCCTCGGGCGAGTCGAACGGACGGCCCATCCATTCGACGCGTACGTTCAGCTCGTTCAGTTCGGACACACGGCCGAAGAGCTTCTTGTGCAGGCCGAGGATGTGGCGGACCTCGCCCCGTGGACGGACCCAGTTCTCGGTCGAGAAGCCGAACACCGTGAGCCACCCGACGTTGCGGGTGACGGCGGTGCGCACCAGGGCGGCCAGGTTCTCCTCGCCCTCGGTGTGCCCGGCGGTACGTGGCAGGCCCCGCCGCTTGGCCCATCTCCCGTTGCCGTCCATGATGCACGCGACGTGCAGGGGCGTGGCCTCGGGGGCCGTCGGAACGGGGGTCGGATCGTTGATCGGGCCACCATATCCGTCGCCATCCGGTCGTGCCCGGGCACACCGACGTGTTCGTGGCACAGCGCGTCGGCGTGGGAGAATGAACCGATGCGAAGGGCCGCTACCACCGACGACGAGCTGGTCGAGCTCCGCCACGTCATGGTCGTGGGCGGCACCGTCGCCGAGTGGGGTGCCCTGTCTGACGAGGCGTGGCGAGCCCGCATCGAGATCCTCGGAACCCTGACCGATGCTGCCGGCGCCCGGTGGCTCACACTCCGGCCATTCGAGCGTGGCCACGACGCCGACAGCTCGCGGCCCGTGCACCACGACGTGATCGAGTTGGGCGGGTGCAGTGTCATCGTCGATCCCACCCCGGACGGCCGTGAGCGTCTGGTGGTCGCCCTGCGGAAGCTGGCCGAGTCCGATCAGCTCACCGAGCCGGCAGTCGCTGCTGCGCTGCTCGCTCCCGCCACCACCGAGCCCGACCTCGTCCTCGTGCTGGCCAGTGCCGATCGCCTTCCCAGCTCGCTCGTGTGGGAGCTCGCCTATGCCGAGCTCGTCTACGTTGATGTCGCCTGGGCAGACCTGCAGGTGCAGCACCTCGCCGACGCGATCGAGGCGTACCGGCACCGGCATCGTCGCTTCGGTGGGTTGGACTAGGCGTGGCGTCGCCGCTGTACCGCGACACGGGCGTGGTGCTGCGCACCTACAAGCTGGGTGAGGC
>JBBDMO010000034.1:0-7326 GCA_040878255.1 Ilumatobacteraceae bacterium | reverse complement strand
CGCGCTGCCGGGAGCCGACGGCACACCCGGCCATCGACGCGCGCTCACCGCTCGGGCACAGGTGGGTGATCGTTCGTGGCCGCTGCTGTGCACGCACCTCGCGTACCGATTCGACGAGTCGGCGCTCCGCGAGGCGCAGTGCCGCGAGGTGCTGCGCATCATCGACGAGATCCGTGGCGACCCCGACGTCGAGCCACCCGTCGTGGTGGGTGGCGATTTCAACGCGCCGCCCGACAGCGACGAGATCCGTCTGCTCACCGGTCGACGTGCGGCACCGATCCCGAACCTCGTACTCAGCGATACCTGGGCACACGTCGGTACCGGCCCGGGGGTCACGTGGCGCGACGACAACCCGTACCAGGGCAGCACTGCGTGGCCGAACCGCCGTCTCGACTACGTGTTCGTGAGCTGGCCCCGACCCAAACCGCTGGGCAACCCCGTGGCGGCGCATCTGGCCGGGCTCGAGAACGTCGACGGGGTGCACCCGAGCGATCATGCGGCGGTGGTGGTCGATCTGCACGACGAGCCCGCCGTCAGCTCGTGATGTCCTTCGTCGTGAAGTTCGCCCACGCCGCGCCCAGGAACACGACCACGTACACCAGTTGCAGCATGATGCCTTCGTTGACATCGCGCCACAGGATCGGGTCGCGGTAGAAGTCGACGAACTTCAGCCAGTAGTGGGTCGGCAGGTACGGCTGGATCGATCTGGTCGCGTCGATGAGGTCGAGCACCTGCGACCCGACGAAGGCGGCCAGCGTGGCCAGCGACGCGGCGAGCGGTGAGTCGGTGCGGGTCGATGCGAACAACGCGATCGCCCCGAGCCCCAGCATCGACCAGCCGATGTAGGTGATCGCGAGCACGGTGCGCACGAACGTCTCGAACGGGCTGAGCTCGGTGGCCGAGATCGACGACAGCGGCCGGATCCCGAACAGCACCACGCCGGCCGCAAGCGCAACGAGTGCCACGACGATGACGGCGAGAAAGATGAACGCCACGATCGTGACGAGCTTCGCTGCGAGCAGTCGGCTGCGGCCGACCGGTCGCGTGAGCAGATAGCGCAGCGTGCCGTTGGCCGCCTCGCCGGCGATGGTGTCGCCCCCGATGACCGAGACCGCGATCGGGAGGAACAGCGGCAACACGATCGCCAGCGCAGCGGCGGGGAACAGCAGCCCATTGTTCAGCACCTCGCTGAGCAGCGCCGGGCCTTCGCCGGGTGCCGGGGCGAGCCCGCTGGTCTTCACGAAGATGCCGACGATGACCGGCAGGCCTGCCAGGAGTGCGATGGTGACCCATGTCCGCGGCCGGCGGACCAGCTTGCTGAGTTCGACGAGGATCATCGGATGTCCCCGTGGCCGGTGCGTTCGAGGAACACGTCCTCGAGCGTCGGTCGTTCGACGACGAGCTCGCGCACCCTGATGTCGGCCTGCACGAACGCCCGGTTGAGCAGCTCGGGTGGACGGTCACCCATGTTGACCCGCACGACCTCGGGGCCGACCTGCTGGTAGCCGAATGGTCCGTCCTGCAACGTGCGGAGCGCACGTTCCGGGTCGGGGGTGGTGATGCGGACCCAACCGGTGGGTGCGAGCATCTCGGCCACGTCGTCCTGCGCCACGATGCGGCCCGACGACATCATCGCGGCGCGGGTGCAGATCAGCTCCACCTCGGCGAGCAGGTGGGACGACAGCATGATCGTCGTGCCGTCGCGGACGAGATCGACGAACATCGTGCGCAGTTCGTGGATGCCCTGCGCGTCGAGACCGTTGGTCGGCTCGTCGAGCACCAGCAGCCGTGGTGTGCGGAGCAGAGCTGAGGCGAGGCCGAGCCGTTGGCGCATGCCGAGCGAGTACGCCTTGACCGGCCGGTCACCGACGTCGGTGAGCCCAACCCGCTCGATCACCTCGCGGACCCGCGTCCGGCGGGTGCGCCGGGCCCCACCTGCGCCCGCACCGTCGAAGATGATGAGGTTCCGCGTGCCCGACAGATACGGGTAGAAGGCGGGGCCCTCGACCAGCGTGCCGACGCCCTGCAGCGCGTCGTGTGCGTGGCGCGCCACGTCGTGGCCGAGCACCTCGATCGACCCGGAGGTCGGCTTCGTCAGGCCGAGCAGCATGCGGATGGTGGTCGTCTTGCCCGCGCCGTTCGGACCGAGGAAGCCGAACAGGTCACCCTGGCGCACCTGGAGGTCGATGCCATCGACGGCGACCAGGCCGCCGGCGAACTCCTTGGTCAGGCCGCGAGTGCGGACCACCTCGCTCGCGCTCATCCGATACCCCGGTCCGACACGAGCTCGCCGGCGATGCGGTCGAGCTCGGCCACGGTGACGGTGCCGGCGAGCACGATCTCGAGCCCGCCGATCTGCACGAGCTCGAGGTTCACGAGGGATGTCTCGATGAGCGCGGCATCACCGCCCCACGGACGTTCGGTGCGGGGCAGCGCGCTGATCCGTCGACCGAGCGCTCCCTGCGGGACGACCACCAGGGACACGGTGGTGAGACCCTCGCCGTAGGTGGCGAGGCCGGCATCGGGGTCGTTGCGACGGGGCAGGCCCGCCAGTTCGTCGGGCAGCTCGACGAAGGTCATGTTCGCGGCGGTCTCGATCGGGTCGACGGTGGTCATCTGACGTACGGGCTCGTCGACCTGGGTGGGATCGAACCGCACGGTGGCGGCCGGGGGAGCGCGGAGGTGGACCTCGACGAACGAGGTCTCGAGGACGGGTGCGGTGCCGCCGGTGTCGATGCTCACTGCGAGCACGATGCCCGTTTCGGCGTCGGCCCACAGATCGACCCAGTCGATGGTGGCGGTCGGGTCGCTGGGGACGATGCGCAGACCGGCGGCGACGCGGCCGGCAACGCGACGTGGCTCGATCTCGGTGACGGTCTCGCCGTCGGCAGACGCGAGCAGGCGGCGCCCGAGCTCGGGTGGCGTGAGGTCCATGAGCCGTGGGATGCGCAATGGTTCGTCGGCATCACGTGGCGACTCGATGATGCGTCGACGGCCCGAGTCCCACAGCCAGAGTCGGTCCGGCTCGCGGTAGACGCCGCGTTCGCCGCCGACGAGCAACTCGTCGGCACGCCACTGGTCCGGTGCTGCGTACCAGACCCGCACGCGGCTCGTCTCGCGGAATGGTGCCACCTCGTCGTCGAGGCGGCCGAGGTCGGGCAGGCGGAGGCCGCCGCGCGTGTCGACGAGCCCTTCGAACGGTGAGTCTGCCGAAGCGAGGATGCGTGACCGCAGTTCGGTGGCGCTGATGTCGGGGTCGGTGACCGGCCACGCGGCGGCGACCACGGGCAGCGAGCAGAGCAGCAGCACCCCTGCTGCAACAACTGCCCATCTCCAATGCCGCATTCGCCGACGATACCGGCCCGACCTGTAGCGTCGTTGGTCACCATGGCGACCCTTCGTTTCAGCTTCGGCACCATGGGCTCAGGCAAGAGCACCATGGCGTTGCAGATCCACCACAACCTGTCGAGTCGCGAGCTCTACGGCCTGCTGCTCACGACGCTCGACCGCGAGGGCGCACAGGTCACGAGCCGGCTCGGGGTGGCGGCCCAGGCGATCGAGGTCCTGCCCGATCTCGACCTCTATCAACTGGCGCTGCAGCACTGGCCGCTGCACTACCTGGTGTGTGACGAAGCGCAGTTCTACACCGCCGAACAATGCGACCAGCTTGCTCGGGCGGTCGACGACCTGGGCGTCGACGTGTTCGCCTTCGGGCTCATCACCGACTTCCGGGGGATGCTGTTCGAGGGCACCAAACGCTTGCTCGAGGTGGCCGACGAACGGGTGCCGATGCAGGTGGAGGCGCGGTGCTGGTGCGGTTCGCGCGCCACGCACAACGCTCGCGTCGTCAATGGCGAAATCACCTACGAGGGTGAGACGATCGTGGTGGGTGATACCGAGGCGCTCGACGCCGGTACGCAGCCGCTGTTCGGCGACACCGTGCGGTACGAGTTGTTGTGCCGCCGGCACTACGGCACCGGCGAACTCGGCACCTGACAGCACCCGCCGCCGAGGCGAGCGCCCGGGGGTCTCAGCCCGGGCCGGTCAGGCCCACGAGCATGGCAGGTGCTTGATGCCGTTGATGAAGTTGCTCTGCAGGTAGTCGGGCTCGCCGACGATGCGCATCTTGGGCAGGCGACGCCGGATCTCGTCGAAGGCCACCGAGATCTCGCGACGGGCGAGGTTGGCACCGAGGCAGAAGTGCGGCCCGCCGGCGCCGAACCCCGCCTGCTGCGGCTGCAGCGAACGGCGAATGTCGAACTCGTACGGGTTGGCCCACACGGTCTCGTCACGGTTGGCCGAGTTGTACCACATGACAACCTTCTGACCGGCCTCGATCTTGGTGGTGCCGATCATGGTGTCCTCGGTGGCTGTGCGACGGAAGTGCACGACGGGTGATGCCCAGCGGACCATCTCGTCGACCGCGGTGCGGGTGTTGCCCTCGAAGTCATCGAACCAGAGGGCACGCTGCTCGGGGTACATCGTGAGTGCCCGCATGCCGTGGCTGATGGCGTTGCGCGTGGTCTCGTTGCCGGCCACGGCGAGCAGGATGAAGAACGAGCCGAACTCCTGGGCGGTGAGCCGTTCGCCGTCGACCTCGGCGTGCATCATGACGCTGGTCAGGTCGTCCGTGGGCGTCTTCAGGCGGTCTTCGCCGAGCGCCTGGGCGTAGGCGAACATGCCGATCGCTGCACCCATGAGGGCGTCGATCGTGCCACCGAACTCGGGGTCACCGGCGCCCAGGATCGTGTTCGTCCAGTTGAAGACCTGGGCCTCGTCGGCGGCGGGCACGCCCATCATCTCGCAGATGATCTGCAGTGGCAGCGGGGCCGCCAACTCGGTCACGAAGTCGCACTCGCCCTCGGGAAAACGCTCGAGCAGGCTGTCGACCAGTGTGCGCGCCTTGTCGTGCACGTACCCCTCGATGCGGGCCACCTCTTTCGGGGTGAAGCCCTTCGCGACGATCGAGCGGAGGCGGAAGTGCCGCGGGTCGTCCATGGCGATCATCGAACCGAAGAACTCGGACATCTCGATCGGCAGGTCGGCGATGTTGCTGCCCTTGCCGCTGATGAACAGCTGCGGGTTGCGGCTGACGTGCCACACGTCCTCGTAGCGGGTGAGTGCGAAGTAGCCGGGGCCGAGGGGGAACGGGCTGTCGGGGAAGTCCCACTCGGCGTAGAACGGCAGCTCGGGCTGCTGACGAAGCGCATGGAACGCGCCTTCGCGGTACGAGCGGGGCTTGGTCCAGAACTCCGGATCGGAGAGGTCGAAGTCGCCGACCTGAACGGTGGGGTCGACAAGAGCAGTGATCGGATCCGACATGGGAAAATCGTACCGCTACCGTGTCGGTGTGGCCGAGTTCACCTTTTTCGTCGACGCCGACCTCTACGGATTCGGGGCGGGGGAGCTTGCTGCCGACGAGGCCGACCTGCACGCCGCCGGTGTGCGCTCGGTCGACATCCCGACTCAGTACGGCGCCGACCTCGGCGAGCGGATACCGGTGCGCGTCGTGGGCACCCCGAAGGGGCTGCGGTTCTACGCCAAGCTGCTGCACGTGCGCGACTCGGTCCAACTCGAAGAGCTCGACCGGGTGCTCGCCGCTGCCGACGCCCGCGGCGAGTTCCTCGACGACCTCTGAGGTCGCCCGTGCTCGGATCGGCGCGCCTTTAGGCTTGGCGCATGTTGCAGCCGTCCGAGATCGAGCGTGCGCTCGTCATCACCGCCCACCCCGACGACGTCGATTTCGGTGCTGCCGGCACCGTTGCAGTGCTCACCGATGCCGGCGTCGAGGTCACCTACTGCCTCGTCACCGACGGCGACGCCGGTGGCTTCGATCATGCGATCCCGCGCGGCGAAATGGCGTCGCTGCGCCGCCTCGAGCAGACGCGGGCGGCGAAGGAGGTCGGCGTCGAGTCGCTCGTCTTCCTCGGCCACGGTGACGGCCGGGTCGTCGCCGACCTCACCTTGCGCCGCGACCTGTCGCGGGTCATTCGCCAGGTGAAGCCGAACCTCGTGCTCACCCAGTCGGCCGAACGGAACCTCGACCGGATCTACGCGAGCCACCCCGACCACCTTGCGGCCGGTGAGGCCGCACTCTGCGCCGTGTACCCCGATGCCCGCAATCCGTTCGCCTACCCCGACCTCGCTGAGGAGGGCCTCGAGGCCTGGACGGTGCGGAAGGTGTGGATCATGGGTGGCGCCGGGTCCACCGAGCACGTCGACGTCACCGACCAACTCGATCGCAAGATCCGGGCGCTGTTGTGCCACGAGACGCAGCACCAGGACCCCACGGGTGTCGAGCAGCGGGTGCGGGACTGGATGACCGCCACCGCAACGGCGATGGGTCTCGCCGAGGGCCGACTGGCCGAAGCTTTCCGCGTCGTCGACACCCGCTAATCTGCTCCAGCACGCTTGACCCGTGGGTCAAGAGCCACCGCACTCAGCTCACGAGGGGATCCCAGCCATGACCGAAGCCGTCATCGTCGCCACCGCACGCAGTCCGATCGGACGGGCCAACAAGGGCTCGCTCGTCGATCTCCGACCCGACGACATGAGCGCCCAGATCCTGAAGGCGCTCATGGCCAAGGCGCCGCAGGTGAAGGCCTCCGATGTCAACGACGTCATGTGGGGAATCGGCCAGCCGGCGGGTGAGGGCGGGTTCAACATCGCCCGCGTCATCAGCACCCTCGCCGGCTTCGACAACGTTCCCGGCGTCACGGTCAACCGCTACTGCTCGTCGAGCCTGCAGACGATCCGTATGGCGTTCCACGCGATCAAGGCCGGCGAGGGCGACTGCTTCGTGGCCGGTGGTGTCGAGACCGTCAGCCGCTATGCGAGCGGCGCCTCCGACCTCGCCCCGAACCCGATCTTCAAGGGCCCGGGTGAGCGCACCAAGGCGCGCTCGCAGGGTGGCCAGGGCGCGTGGACCCCGCCTGCCGGCATGCCCGACATGTACATCGCCATGGGCCAGACCGCCGAGAACGTGGTCGAGCTCGAGGGCATCAGCCGTGAAGAGCAGGACCGCTTCGGCGTCCGCAGCCAGAACCTTGCCGTCGCCCATGTCGAGAACGGCTTTTACGAGCGTGAGATCACGCCGCTCACGCTTCCTGACGGCACGATCGTCAGCAAGGACGACGGTCCCCGCCCCGGCACCACCTACGAAGGTGTCAGTCAGCTGAAGCCGGTGTTCCGTCCCGACGGCACGGTCACGGCCGGCAACGCCTGCCCGCTGAACGACGGCGCCGCCGCAGTGCTCGTCATGAGCGACACCAAGGCCAAAGAGCTCGGCCTCACCCCGCTGGCGCGCATCGTGTCGTCGGGTGTGTC
>JBBDMO010000033.1:5533-7339 GCA_040878255.1 Ilumatobacteraceae bacterium | reverse complement strand
CCGTTGTCATCGAAGTCGATGATCGACGCGGCCGGCGCCGAACCGAGGCCCGGCATCGTGGTCATGTCGCCGCAGATCGGGTAGACGAACCCGGCACCGACGCTGGCGCGAGCCTCGCGCACGTTCAGGGTGTGGCCCGTGGGTGCACCCTTCAGCGTGGGGTCGCCCGAGATCGACAGGTGGGTCTTGGCGATGCAGACCGGCAAGTTGCCGAAGCCGTTTGCCTCGTACCGCGCGAGTTGGGTGTTGGCGGCGGCGGAATAGGTGACGTTGGCAGCGCCGTAGACCTTGGTGGCGACGGCCTCGATCTTCTGCTTCAGCGTGAACGAGTCCTCGTAGCAGAACTGGAAGGTGCTCGGCTCGTCGCATGCCTCGATCACGGCCTGAGCCAACTCGGTGGCACCCTTGCCACCGTCGGCGAAGTGGGTGCAGACCGCCACACGCGCGCCGACCGACTCGGCGATCTCGCGGATCGCCTGATGCTCGGAGTCGAAGTCACCGGGGAACGCGTTGATCGCGACGACGGGGGAGACGCCGTGCACCTTCACGTTCTCGATCTGCTTGATCAGGTTGGCCGCACCGGCGCGCACGTCGTCGGGGTTCTCCATCAGCAGCTCGGCGGGCAGCGGCCGACCCGCCACGATCTTGAACTTGCCGCTGTGGGCCTTCAGCGCACGCACCGTCGCCACCAGCACGGCAGCATCGGGCACCATGCCCGAGGTGCGGCACTTGATGTTGAAGAAGCGCTCGGCGCCCATGTCGGCGCCGAAGCCTGCCTCGGTGATGAGGTAGTCGCCGCCGCGGATGCCGATGAGGTCACCCACGATCGAGCTGTTGCCGTGGGCGATGTTGCCGAAGGGACCGGCATGCACGATGACCGGCGTGTTCTCGATCGTCTGCAGCAGGTTCGGCTTGATCGCCTCGCGCATGATGACCGCCATCGAGCCGGCGCCCTTCAGTTGCTCGGCAGTCACCGGCGTGCCGTCCTTGGTGTAGCCGACCACGATGCGGCCCATGCGGGCGCGCATGTCCTCGACCGAGGTGCTGAGCGCCAGGATGGCCATGACCTCGGACGCCGCGGTGATGTCGAAGCCGGTCTGGCGGGTGATGCCGTCCATCTTCCCGCCGAGGCCGACGATGATGTTGCGCAGCGAGCGGTCGTTGACGTCCATGACGCGGCGCCACGTGATGTTGTGCAGGTCGAGGCCGAGCTCGTTGCCCTGGTGCAGGTGGTTGTCGACCATTGCCGACAGCAGGTTGTGCGCCGCCGTGACGGCGTGGAAGTCGCCGGTGAGGTGGAGGTTGAGCAGCTCCATGGGGATGACCTGGCTGTAGCCGCCGCCGGCCGCGCCGCCCTTGATGCCGAAGGTGGGGCCCATCGACGGCTGGCGCAGGCTGATGACGGCGCGCTTACCGATGTGCTTCATCGCCTGGCCGAGGCCGACGGTGGTGGTGGTCTTGCCCTCACCCAATGGCGTGGGGGTGATGGCGGTGACGACGACGTACTTGCCCTTCGGGCGGTCGCTCAGCTCGTCGATCGCCTCGAGCTTGATCTTGGCCAACTCCGAGCCGTAGCTCTCGAGCAGGTGCGGGCCGATGCCCATCTGGGCGGCGATGTCGGTGAGCTGCGCAGCCGTCGCCGCGCGGGCGATCGCAAGATCTGACGGAAAGGACACAGTGACCCCCAAAGAGAAAAACGTTCGTACCGAGAATAGCGCACTCGGCGCCAACGGCTGTCCACGTCGTGGAACCGTGCCACCATACGGAACACCCCGAACCCCCGCGGGGGGGGGGGGGGGGGGGGGG
>JBBDMO010000033.1:0-5523 GCA_040878255.1 Ilumatobacteraceae bacterium | reverse complement strand
CCCCCCCCCCCCCCCCCCCCGCGGGGTTAGAGGTGGCGGGCGAGGCGGAGGGCGTCGTAGACAGCGGCGTGGATGTTGCGGCCTTCCACGGCGTCGCCGATGCGGAACAGCTCGAACGCGCCCGCCGGATGATGCACCACGGCTTGCGGTGCACCGGCCAGCAGCGCGGCGTGGTCGACCTCGCCGCCGTTCGTCGAGCACGGCACCAGCTGGTGGTAGAGGTCGTCGTTCGCGGCCACGCCGTGGTCGACGACCACGGCGTCGACCAGGCGGGTCGACCGGTGGAGCGTGTGGTCGCTGCCGAGCTCGACGCGCAGGCGTGCTCCCTCGCGCCGCACCGACCGGACGCGCTGGTTCAGGGTGATCCGCACATCGGCTTCGTTGAATGCCCGCGCGTAGGGGACGATGTTCAGGCCGCCGACATCGACGCCCATGGTCCGCTCGGGGGTGACGATCTCGAGCGACACGCCTGATCGCGCCAGCATCTCGGCTGTCGTCATGGCCGAGTGCGTGCCATCGTCGTCGTACAACAGCACCTCGCCAGTGAGGCGGGCGTCGCCGCCCACCACGTCCCAGGCGCTCACGACCAGGTCGACACCCTCGTCGAGCGCCGGCATCTGGGGCAGCCCGCCGGTGGCGACCAGCACGACGTCGGCACCGAGCGCCAGCACCATGTCGAGGTCGGCGAACGCGTCGTAGCGCACCTCGGCACCGAGCCGGGCGAGCTCGGCGACCCGCCAGTCGACGATGCCCATCAGGTCGCGCCGGCGGGCATTGCGAGCGGCGAGCCGGATCTGCCCACCGGCCCACGGCATCGCCTCGACCACGGTGACGCGGTGGCCGCGCTCGGCCGCGACGCGAGCCGCTTCCAGACCGCCGGGCCCGGCTCCGACCACCACCACGTGCCGCTGCTGGTCGGCCCGCACGATCGTGTGCGGCATCGTGAGCTCACGACCGGTCGCCGCATTGTGGATGCACAGCGCCTCGCCCGCCTGGTAGATCCGGTCGAGGCAGTAGGTGGCGCCCACGCACGGCCGGATCGTGTGCTCGACGCCGAGCTGGATCTTGCGCACCAGGTGCGGGTCGGCGAGGTGCGCTCGGGTCATGCCCACCAGGTCGACCTTGCCCTCGCGAATCGCGTGGCGCGCCGTGGCGACGTCGTCGATCTTCGCAGCGTGCAGCACAGTGAGACCGGTCTCGGCACGCACCATTCCGGCGAAGTCGAGGTGCGGCGCCGACGCCATGCCGTGCAGCGGGATGACCTCGCTGAGCACGGCATCGTTCACGATGTTGCCGCGAATCACGTTGACGAAGTCGATGAGGGACTCACCCGTACCGTCCTGCCCATTCAGCCGGCGCAGGATGGCGATGCCGGCCGGTGTGTCGAGGCCGTCCTCGAGGCGCTCGTCGACCGCCATGCGCACACCGACGATGAACTCGGTCCCCACCCGCTCGCGGATGGCGCGCAGCACCCGCAGCGGGAAGCGCATCCGGTTGTCGAACGAACCGCCGTAGTCGTCGGTGCGGTGATTGGTCGACGGCGACCAGAACTGGTCGAACAGATGGCCGTAGGCCTCGACCTCGATGCCGTCCATGCCGCCCGCCTGCATGCGTTCGGCAGCGTCGGCGTAGTGACCGACGATGCGGTCGATGTCCCATAGCTCGGCCGCCTTGGGATTCGCCCGGTGTGCCGGCTCGCGCAGCGCCGACGGTGCCACGACGGGCAGCCAGTCGTCCTGGCCCCAGCCGGTGCGACGCCCGAGGTGACTGATCTGGATCATCGCTGCGCAGTCGTGCTCGTGGATCTCGTCGGTCATCCGCTTGACCCACGGCACGATCTCGTCGGCGTACGCGTGGAGGTTCCCGAATGCGGGAGGGCTGTCGGGGGAGACCACCGCTGTGCCGGCGGTCATCGTGAGGGCCAGGCCGCCCCGGGCCTTTTCGACGTGGTACGCCCGGTACCGGTCCTTCGGCATGCCGTCCTCGCTGTAGGCCGGCTCATGTGCGGTCGAGATGACCCGGTTCTTCAGCGTGAGGTTCTTGAACCGGTAGGGCTGGAGCAGCGGATCGTCGGACACGTCAGTACCACTGGTCCGGTGCCTCGGCCTTGCGACGGGCCACGTAGTCGATCAGCTCGGCGTCGACGGCATCGTCGATGGGTGGTGCCTCGTAGTCGCCGAGTACCTGGCGGCACATCGTGGCGGCACGCTGCTCGGTGCTCTGCTCGCCGGCGTCGCGCCACTGCTCGAAGCTCGAGCTGTCGCTGAGCGAGGCCTCGTAGAACGCTGTCTCGTAGTGCCGCAGCGTGTGCTGTGCGCCGAAGAAGTGCTTGCCGGGGCCGACCTCGGCGAAGCCGTCGAGGGCGAACTGGTCGTCGGAGAGGTCGAAGCCCTTCAAGTAGGTGTGCGCCGCGCCGCACAGGTCGAGGTCCATCATGAACTTCTCGTATCCCATCGCCAGGCCGCCCTCGAGCCAGCCGGCGGAGTGGAGGATGAAGTTCGCGCCGCACAACAGCGCCGACATCATCGACACGGCCGATTCCTGCATCGCCTGACCGTCGGGCGTCTTCGACGACGTGAAGGCCCCAGAGCATCGAAGCGGCAGGCCGACGCGCCGGGCCAGCTGGCCGACCACCAGCGAGCCGAGCGCCGGCTCGGGCGTGCCGAAGGTGGGGCTGCCGCTGCGCAGCGCCATCGACGACAAGAAGTTGCCGTAGATGACCGGGGAGCCCGGCCGCACGAGCTGGGCGAGGGCGACCCCCACCAGCGTCTCGGCGTGCGCCTGGGCGACGGCACCTGCGTTGGTGACCGGCCCCATCGCACCACCGAGGATGAACGGCACGATCACCGGCGCCTGGTTGGCCGCCGCATAGGTCTTCAACGCGCCCGTCATGGTGGCGTCCCACACCAGCGGCGAGTTCACGTTGACGTTGCCGAGGATGACACAGCTGGAATCAACCACGTCGGCGCCGAACGCGATGCGGGCCATCTCGATCGAGTCGGCCGCACGTGAGGGCGCGGTGACCGAGCCCATGAAGGCTTTGTCGCTGTAGCGCAGGTGGGCGTACACCATGTCGAGGTGCCGCTTGTTGACCGGCACGTCGGTGGGCTCGCACACGGTGCCACCCGAGTGGTGCAGCCACGGCGTCGCATAGGTGAGCTTCACGAAGTTCTCGAAGTCCTCGAGCGTGGCGTAGCGGCGGCCCCCCACGAGGTCACGTACGAACGGCGATCCGTAGGTGGGTGCCAGCACGACGTTGTTGCCGCCGATCTGCACGGATCGGGCAGGGTTGCGCGCCAACTGGGTGAACTCGCGTGGTGCCGTCGCACACAGGGCACGCACGTGCCCGGGATCGAAGTGGACCGTGATGCCGTCGACAGTCGCGCCCGCGTCACGGAACAACTGCAGCGACTCCGCATCCTCTCGGATCTCGATGCCGACCTCTGCCAGCAGACGGTCTGCCTTCGACTCGACGAGTGCCAGGCCTTCGTCGCTGAGCAACTCGTAGGGTGGGATCTCGCGCCGGATGAAGGCCGGGCCCGTGGGTGTTGCGCCACTTCCGGTGCGGGCCGAGACCCTGGCGGCACGCCCTCCACTGCGGCGTCCGCGAGTGGTTGTGTCATCGATGGCCATCTGCACCCCCACGACCGAGACGCCGCATGCCGTCTATCGCGGAACGACCGTACCAATACAGCAAGCGCGATCGTTGACCGAAGCCGCTTCGAGAACTAGATTCTGCCGATGTGCCCCGATAGGGGGTGCCACATCAGCACGGGGGACAGCAATGGCTTCACTTTTCGACAAGCTGCGCAGCAGTACCGGCCCACTGCAGGCCGACGTCATCGACGGGTTCGCCCAGGGTTCGCTCTCGCGGCGCAACTTCCTGGTCAAGGGCAGCGTCGTCGGCCTCAGCGTGGCATTCATGGGATCGATCATCGCTGCCTGCGGTGGCGACGACGAGGAATCGTCGACCGAGGGCAGCACCGCAGCAACGGGCGGCGCCACCGACACCACGGCTGCACCGGCGGGCGGCTTCAAGCAGGGCGGCACGCTGAAGGTGGGCAACCAGCGCCCCGGCAGCCCGCTCGACCCGGTCGCGATGGACAACGTGGGCACGTACACCATCATCGCCACGCGTTCGAGTACCTCTGCGGCAAGGGTGATGGCGCAGCGCTCGCACCGATGCTCGCCGAGTCGTGGACCCCGAACGACGACGGCAGCGTCTGGACCTTCGCGCTTCGTCAGGGCGTCACCTGGCACGACGGCTCGGCGTTCACCGCCGCCGACGTGGTCGCCACCGTCGACCGCCTCGCCGGCGGCAACCTCGCCGCCTCGCTCGCGGCAGGTGCTGCCAAGGCGATCGACGACTTCACGGTCGAGATCACGCTGCTCGCCGCAGATGGCCAGTTCCCGTACCAGATGTCGATCTACAACCCGCAGTCGGTCATCACGCCGGCCGCGTACGCAGTGGGCACCCTCCTCGACCAGAGCCCCAACGGCACCGGCCCGTTCAAGCTCGACAAGTACGACGTGGCCACCGGCTGCACCTTCGTGCGCAACGATGCATGGTGGGGCGGCACGCCGGCCCTCGATGCGGTCGAGTTCGTCTTCTCCGACGACATCGCCACCATCGTCAACGGCCTCCTCGGCGGCGCCGTCGATGCCATCGTCGGCTTCTCGGTCGTCGGTGGCGAAGCGGTCTTCGCCGACACGACGCTCACCATCGAGAGCATCACCGGTGCGGCGCACCGCGAGGTGTGGATGAACACCCGTGAGGGCAACTTCACCGACGTCCGCGTCCGCCAGGCCGTTGCGCTCGGCATCGACCGTCAGGCGCTGATCGACACGATCCTGCAGGGCAAGGGCCAGATCGGCAACGATCACCCGATTGCGCCGGCGTACCCCTTCTTCGATTCGGCCGCACCCGCCCAGCGCGAGCGCGACATCGAAAAGGCGAAGGCGCTGCTGGCCGAGGCCGGCAAGGAGGGCCTCGCGGTCACCCTGCACGCCCCGACGCTGCTCGAGATCCCGCAGCTCGCCGAGCTCATCCAGAGCCAGCTCAAGGACATCGGCATGGACGTGACGCTCAACATCGAGAGCACCGACACGTTCTACGACCGGTGGTGCAAGGTCTACGACTCGACCAACGAGCCCACCGGCTGTGACGGCGGCGAGGAGTTCGGCATCGTCGACTACGGCAACCGTGGCACCCCCGACGTCTACCTCGTCAAGTCGTACGCGACCGGCGAGTGGAACTCGGCGCACTACGTCAGCGAGCCCTTCCGTGAGGCAGTGGCCGAGTACCAGGCGGCACTCGAGCTCGACGGCCGCAAGACGGCGGTCACCAAGATCCAGACGATCGCCAACGAGGACGTCCCGTACGTGATCCCGTACTTCTACGACTACCTCTTCGCCTACCGCAACACGGTCACCGGCGTCGTCGGCACCGGCCTCGGCCACTTCTACTGCGGCACGGCCGGCTTCACCGCCTGATCAGTCCGCTCTCGGACACAACCGACGGGT